>JAKIUE010000007.1 GCA_021647715.1 Sulfurovum sp. | reverse complement strand
CAAAATCAACAGATAAAAACAGTACAGAGACAAATAGCACAAAGAAGATGACAATCAATTCTGATGTGCCATCTATGAGTTAGGGAGTTTATGAGCAACAACTCCCACCACTACAGGTGTCTTTTTTCTCAAAATACGGCTTTGCCATATAGAACAACACAAGTCCCCAAAGTATCACAGAAGAAACAGTAGCTATGATGCCACCTTCTTCATCCATGTGTATGAGGGAAGCAGGGTCTATGGCTGAGGCGTCGAAGATGTAGTCAAGACCAAGTCCAAAGAGTATGCTACCTATGATGATACTTCCTAGGTAAATGATGAGTGACTTTGTGCCAAGCATCTTTTTTACCACACCTATAGTCACCGTGTTCGTAGCAGGTCCAGCAGAAAGAAACACAAACGCTGCTCCAGCACTGACCCCTGAAAGCATAAGCCCCGCTGCTATGGGAAGAGAAGCTGTGGCACACACATACATGGGTACTGCTATGATGATGACAAGTAGGTAGCTTAACCATGCATTGCCAGAGAGGAGTTGGGCTAGGTTGTCAGGTATGGCTACAGTGATGAGTGCTCCGATGATGAGACCCCAAAACAGTGGCTTTGCGATGTCTCCAAGCAAAGTACCAAAAGCATACGTCATAGCTGCCATAAATGAAAATTTTTTCTTCTCGTCACTGGAACTAGCACAACATGAGCCTTCACCTGTACCACATGACTTGTCACTTTGAGGGGCATGCATAGTAAAACTACTAGAAGATTGCTGTGCCACAGCAGAAAAGGCAGGTTTTTTGACTTCTTCTATCTCATCATTATCAAATATATTTGTCAATATACCCGCCACCATCGCAATGATCATAGAGGTAATAGCACGATATACAGTAAATATCCAACCAAATATACCATAGGTAGCCAGTATAGAATCTACCCCAGTAATGGGTGTAGAGATAAGAAAGGAAAGTGTAGCACCCTTAGATGCCCCAGACTTTTTAATGGATGTTGCAAGGGGTATGACACCACAAGAACACACAGGCAGAGGGATGCCAAAAACTGTAGACTTCACAACCGAAGAGATGTTGTCTTTACCAAGGTGCTTAGTGACTATACTGTCTGGCACTAACTCATGGAGTAGTCCGGCAAAAAGAAGTCCAAAGAGTATATAAGGAGCCATGGCAAGGCTCAGTTGCCAAAGTGCTTCAAAAAAATGAGTGATTTCCATAATAATCCTTTATTTATCATATTAATGATAACATATAACAATTTAGTTATATGTTAATATGGCTTTAAAGGAACTTAATTGGATATTTTTGAGGAAATTGCAGTACTATCAAAAGCCATGAGTGATAGTAATAGGGTAAAAATAGTCACACTTATACAAAGAGATAAAAAGGTGTGTGTATGTGAAATATGTGACACACTAGCACTTTCACAGCCTCTAGTATCTAGACATTTAAAGCAGTTGAAAAATGCAAATGTCTTGGATTCTTATAAAGAAGGTAAATGGGTTATGTACGTGATAACTCAAAATAAATCTCATTTATTACAGCACTATTTGGATATATGTCAAATAAATGAAAAGCTTTTAAATAGACTTCAGAAGTGCTCTATACGTTAAATACAAATAGCCTGTTTTATCTTCTCTTGGTTAAGCTTTTTTATGAGTTTTGCTGAGAGTTCACCATAACGCTCAACATCTAGACTAAGACTCTTTTGTATCTCTTGGGTATCTGTACCTTCAGCCCATGCTTTAAGAAGTTTTAGCTCTTTTTTAGTGAGTTTTAGTTTTAGGGCTTCTTTTAGTTCGTCTTCATCTTTTAAAGGGTTTACAAGTTTCTTGATATGTTTTTCTATTTCTGTGCTAAGTGTTAACAATTAATTTCCTAATTTTAATATAAGTATATATCCTATGCCTGCGAAGAGGATAGTACCAAATACATTGAGTGCCATGTTGGCAAAAGCTTGTGTATAATGCCCAGCTTCTAGCAGAAAGAAGCTCTCTATCGCGAAGGTAGAGTATGTGGTTAATGCTCCTAAAATACCTGTCACCATAAAGGTTTTTAGGTGAGGGGAGAGCGTAGTGTTAAAATGAAAATAGGCAAAAAGCATACCTATAAATAATGAGCCAATTAAATTCACAACTAATGTACCTAGAGGAAGGGCATGTAGAAAATTCTTATTGACCGCAGTATTTATAAGTAGTCTAAGTGTTGCACCAATGGCACCACCACTAGCGACTGCGATTATTGTGAGTGAACTCATCATCTATTACCTTCTGTATATCATCTTGAAGTTTTTTATACCAGTCTTTATCTGCTTTACTCACATCAATAGTAGGTAAAAAACGGTAATGTACTATAGCAGAATGCGCTGTTTTATTGTGTTCATTAAGAAGTTTTTTACTGCCTGTAATAACGATGGGTTGCACTTTAAGACCTAGTTTATCGGCGATTAATTTTGTACCACCTTTAAAGTTGAGTAATGCTTGTTTATCCGTTCTTGTACCTTCTGGAAAAATAGCTACAGGACGTTTAAGTACATCTCGAGAATACTCAACATCTTTTATGAATTTTCTTAAAGAAGATTTACTTCCTCTATCTATAGAGATTTGTTCTGCATGTACAAGTAAATTACCAAACCATAGCGTATCAAAAAGTTCTTTTTTAGCTGCCCAACGTACATGGTTATTTTGCACAGCTTCAAGACCAATAATATCTACAATACCCTGATGATTCATCACATACATATCAGCACTTTTGTCAATTTTACCTTTTTTAAGTGCAATCCCACCCATCATCCAAAGGGTCAAAGAATTAATATGATGTACAATAGTACTTTTGTATTTACCAAAAAGCATCAAAGCAGGAATCATAAGCACAGCAGTATTAAAAGAGATTACAAAAGAGCCCCAATAAAACCTAATTGTCGCAAATATCTTCATCAATTATCCATCCTATAACGCCTTTTTTATACTCTATTTTAGTATATTTTCCATGTTCATTAAGTATCATTGTATCTAATTGATTCTCAACCCTTGTTCCAATGGTACTTGTTTCTGTTGGCAATATATAAAGTGGTGCACCTTGTTTGACACATATTTTTTTATGCGGTATATAAAAAGTAAGTAGAGTGACCACAGAAATAATACCTAAAACTAAATACAAAAAATCACGTTTCCAGATAAACATTACAATAAAAAAAATGGAAAAGAACATTAAGGCATAACGTTTTAAACGATCAAAAGCATCTACTTTAGGATTAAGATCAGATTGCGTTGTTACAGAAGCGTCCATGACCTCTATAGATAGTTCAATAGGAATATAACGTTGTTTAAGTGTATTAAAATAGGTAAATTTTAACACTTTTTGTGTACGAGGAAGCACCGCATAAAATTCTGCAGTGACCTTCGCATTTTCACGTTTAACATTTTCGATACCATAGTCACTTAGTCCACTAAGTATCATATCCTCTATATTTGCTTCATATGCCTCTATAGAAAGATTGACAATATGATTTTTTCCATCAAAATTAGAAACTTGATAATTTTTTATTTTCATCTCTGCACCCAAAACACCAGAAAAGTCTTGCCTCTCTTTAAGTACATCCAAAGATATATATTCTTTTTCTAATGTCACTTCTAATGAAGAAGATGAAATAAAAAGTAACGGCAAGCGTAAATCTGTTTTTCCTGCTTTAAAATAAAAAGTATAAAATACATCATTGCCATTCTTAACTTGTAAAGGTGTAGTAAATAAAGGTTGTATAGGGCTAGATCTATCGTAAGTCAATGCAGGAGTCTCTGTCTCGCTTATTCCAACAACAGTCACGGGAAAAAGTTGATTTTCATAAACCTTCTTAGGTAAATAGCTGTATTTATATTCAGTTTGAGCATACACACTATTTACAAAGGTAAAAAGCAGTACTACTACAAATAAAACTGAACGAAGTAGATACATTAGGCTGAAAATCCTTCAAGCATACGCACACCATCTTCACTCCCCAATATAGCTTCTAACGCGCGTTCAGGATGAGGCATAAGACCAAAAACATTTTTAGCGTCATTACATACACCTGCTATCGAAGTAACAGAACCATTGACCACCACAGGTTCACCCTTGTCATCAGAATAACGAAGGAGTATTTGTCCATTGGCTTCTATCTTTTTAAAACCTTCATCATCGATATAGTAGTTTCCATCTGCATGTGCAATAGGGATATTGAGTACTTCACCTCTTTTACATTTATTTAAAAATGCATTGTCATTGTTAATGACACAGAGGTTTTGATGTTTGGAGATGAAATGCAGATTATTATTACGCTTTAGTGCACCAGGGAGCAGTCCAGCTTCTGTAAGGATTTGAAAACCATTACAAATACCTAGTACTTTGCCACCATTATTTGCATAGTTTGTTACAGCCTTCATAATAGGAGAAAATCTAGCAATAGAGCCAGAACGTAGGTAGTCACCATAAGAAAATCCACCAGGTACAACAACCAAGTCAATATTAGAGGGCAATTTATCCTCTTCATGCCAGACAAGTTCAGTAGTATGGCCTAATTTCTCAAATGCATACTGGGTATCAAATTCGCAGTTAGTCCCAGGAAATCTTAATACAGCTACTTTCATATTAGTTGATCTCTATACTATAATCTTCAATGACTGTATTTGCGAGGAGGGTTTCACACATCTCTTTGACTTGAGCTTCAGCTTTAATTTTGTCGTTTGTCTCAAGGTTAATAATAATCTGTTTACCAATACGTACATCGGCTACACCATCAAAACCTAAAGAGTCTAGTGCATGGTGTGCTGCTTTACCTTGTGGGTCAAGTACGCCATCTTTTAAAAATACGTTTACTGTCGCTGTCATTATTCATTTCCTTATTTGTTTATGTTTTTATAATATCATAGAATTACATATAACCTACCAATACGACTAGTCGTATGAGCCTACTGCTGAAGTAGTCACAGTGACAACGTAGTATTAGGAGCTTTGCTCATAATGTGTCATATAGTTGTTATCTATTTTGAATTCTATCCAATACTTGTCTATAAGCTTCAGTAAGTCCACCTAGACCTTGTCTAAACCTATCTTTATCTAATTTTTCATCAGTCTTAGCATCCCAAAGTCTAAAATTATCTGGGCTTAGCTCATCTATAAGTATAATATTTCCATTTTTATCTCTACCAAATTCTAATTTAAAATCAACAACCTTGATATCTAACTCATCATAAAATTCTGTAAGCAATGTATTTATACGTCTAGCCATAAAACGTATATAGTCTAATTCATCAGTATTTTGTACAAGATTTAAAATAAGACAATGTTGATCATTCAACTTTGGGTCACCTAATGCATCATTTTTATAGTCAAACTCAACCAAAGTAAAAGGGAGTACAGTCTTCTCTTCTATACCTAAATTTTTACTTAATGAACCCGTAGCAATGTTTCTCACTATCACTTCAAGTAAGATAACCTCAGCAGCCTTATGTAACATATTGTTGTTATCTATGGTATCTACATAATGAGTGGGGATACCCTTTTCTTCTAAAAACTTAAAGAGTTCTGTGGAAATTTGATTGTTTAAAGCACCTTTGCCCTCTTCAGATGAGTTCTTTTCACCGTTAAAGGCAGTCAATGAATCTTTAAATTCAGAAATAAGCAAATTATCATCTTCTGTTTTCCAAATCTTTTTTGCTTTCCCCTCATATAAAAGTGTTGTTTTTTCCACGTACTACTTTCCTTTATTTGTAATAATAAGTGCTTTCAGTATATCTACCGCAGATTTTAATTGTATATCTTTATAAAGTTGTTTTTCAGTAATAATAGTATCGTCTACTTTAGTTTCATTGTTCTCACCAGAGCTATTACTATCTGAACTCTTACTCACTGAACTAGTAACATTCATATCAACTGCATCTATAATTTTTTCATCTAATTTCGTAAGTTCTTCTTCAAGATGCTTTTTTAAATCTCTTTCTTTAATGGAAAGTGTCTCTTCTTCATACTCTACTTTTCCTAGGTGTACCGTAATATCTGGTGTTACCCCTATAGCTTGGATGGTACGTCCACTAGGTAAATAATATCGTGCAACAGTAAGTTTTAGTGCTTCATCTTTCCCTATAGGCATCACTACCTGTACCGAGCCTTTTCCAAATGTTTTTTCACCCACAACTATACTACGGTTAAAATCTTGCAACGCACCAGAGACAATTTCAGAAGCCGAAGCAGAGCCTCCATTTACAAGTGTAACTATAGGTGTATTTAGATCAGAATTTATCTTGTGTGCTTTATAAGCTAAATTTTCACCTTTAAGTTTTCCTTTTTGACTAACAATATCTCCCTTATCAACAAAAAGGTCTACCAATCCTACTGCTTGATCCAAAAGACCTCCAGGATTGTTTCTTAAATCTAACACAATTCCTTTCGTGTTATTATGTTCTGCAATGGCTTTTTTTACACTTTTTACAACTTTTTGATCAAAAGAGGTTACAAGAAGGTAGAGTATATTATCATCGATTTTTTTAGCATAGACTGATTGTATTTTAATAATATCACGAACAATTTTTATTTTAAGAGGTTTAAGTTCTTTCTTCCTGATAATAGTCAAGACAAGTGAGGTTTTTGGTTTTCCTCGCATGAGCTTAACAGACTCATCTATCGTCATACCAAGGGTGACTTTTTTATTTATCTTTAAAATAATGTCACCTGCTTTTATACCAGCTTTATATGCCGGAGTATCTTTAATCGGTGCGATGACAGTAAGTGCACCATCTTTCATACCTATAGAGATACCAAGTCCACCAAATTCACCCTTGGTTTGTACAGAAAGATCTTTAAATGATTTTGTATCCATAAAGGTAGAGTGTGCATCAAGGTTAGTCATAAGACCTTTAAGTGCTTTATCTACAAGTGCAGAAGTATTGATATCGTCCACATATTGACTCTCTATGACATTAAGTATTTGTGTAAATTTAATGTACGCATCCATTTTCTCTTTTGCTGTTGAAGGTTTATACTTTTTGATATTTGTATCTTTTGCTACAGCAGAAGAACCAAAAAGGTAAGCTACGGTTAAAGTAGATAAAAACCCTGCGAGTATTACTTTTTTACTTTTTTTAATCATTTGTTTAGTCTCTCCATTGAGAATTAATTTTATAATTTTATTTAAAAACGTCTAAGAGGTTGCTTTTTTACGTCTTTCATAGAATATACACTCTGAATTCTATATAAAAGTTAATAAGTTTTAAATTTAGTTGCTTTTTTTACAAGCTTCTTAAAGTCTTTTAACGCTAAGTTTGTAGGTTTATCAGCATATACAAGTTTCTCATAGCTATCATCTAATTGAGTAATGAGCCTTGTCCCTGCTTCTTTGTCTACATTTTCTTCACAATAACGTAAAAAATATTGGTGTAAAGTTTCATTCTTTTTACGTATAAAACCTCTTTCTTGTAAAATCTTTAAAATAGCTTGTACACTTTCCAATGCTTTATTGTCATAAACCTTTCTTTTAAAATAAACAGTAAATATTAGTGTTACTAACACCAAGGTAATAAAGCTACTGATGAATATAAAAATAAATTTCGGATTCTCTTTTAAATATCCTAAGAGTTGCTTTTGTCGTATATTAGAGTAGTACAATATCCATGTTTCTACTTGATATTTTGCATACATAAGGTAAAGATTTATTTTTTTCATCAGTGGACTTGACATACTATTTTGAGTATCCTTAGTCTGATTACTGTGTGCTTGTGTTTCTATATGAGATGCTGTAGAAGTAGTCTCATACCGTACCCAATGTTTGTCTATATAGAGTTCAGCCCAAGCATGTGCATCACGTTCTTTTATCACCAAATAGTTTTTAAGACCATTACTTATATCTCCTTTATACCCAGTCACTAGACGTGCAGGAATACCAAGCATACGTGCCATAGTCACAAAAGAAGAAGCAAAATGTACACAATAGCCTTTTTTTGTATCAAATAAAAAACTGTCTGTTGTATGGTTTATATCTAAGGCTTCAGGTTTAAGTGTATAAGTAAGTGACTGTGATTGAAAAAACTTTACAAGTGCGTTGGCTCTCTTTGCTTCTGTATGATGTATCTCTTGTATTTTCAATACTTCTTCTAGGGTTTTAGGGTTATGATTCACATGAACAGCCGTAGAAATTTTGAGTGTATAATCATCCAAAGTATCATAAAACTTTGAACGTAAAGTAGATATTGCAGCATAATGCATAGGTTCTCGTATCTTACGTTTTACTGTACTTATTAAGTCCCTATCTAATTTGCTTTCCTTTGCTGCTTGTGTAGGTATATCTAACAAGTACAGCCATTTCTTTTGTGTAGGGTAAAGGGTAACAGAGTAATGGGTTTTTTCATTATTTACCTTATGCTCAACTAACCCTTCTTTTCGCTTCACAAAACTTGGTATGGGCTCCCAGTGATTTTTTTTATCTATATACAACATACTCCCTCTAAAGTAAAGTAGGTGCGAAGCAGGTATCTTTTTTTCAAAGCCTACTTCCATGACTATACGGTCAGAAGGTACGAGTAATGCTTTGTTATCTAAATACATAGTACCATCATGCCCCATACGTTGCACCGTCTCACCCTTAAACCCATAACTAGCATGTTCAAAAGAGATACGAGGGAAGAAAATAAACAGCACAACCACCCAAGGCAAAGAATACATAAACATCACCATAGAAGCTCTGAACCCCTCTAATATATCTCCTTGCATACGATGAGAGAGTATCATCCAAAGTAAAAAGAAAACTTCAAAAATGACGTAAATAAGCATCAGCATACCATAAAAGAAAAATAAAGAAAGCGCCAAAAAGAAAAAAGGTGATAGCAACAAATAGATGTTTATTTCACGTGTGAGTCTTTGCATACTTACTACCACGATAAGTACATAAATAAGCAATTCAAGGAATAGTTTTAAACGTGAAAGACCACGAAAAGAAAAGGCTCCATAGAGTGATAAATAGATGGCAATACCACCAAGCATAAAGATAACAACAATAAGCCAAGACTTTGCAGGCTTAGATGAGAACACTAAAATAGCAACTACCAATACAACAAAAACAAGCATAGGTACTTTTAGCATAAGCAGTAAAGGTGCCAATACCACCACATACGCTAAGTCTAGAAGTACTAAAGAAGAAAATTTAGTATTTTGCAAGGTAACTAAGAATTTCATCGATACTCTCCTTATTGGAACTGAGTCTTTTTTGTGGCATTTGTATATCAAAAGTAAGATGTAATTTTTCACAACTAAGCGCCCATAAACATAACTGCGACAATCTTGCTTCATCATCACTACCTGATGTAAAAAAATGAAACAACAAGTTTTGTGTTTGATGTTCTTTTACAAATGTCTTAACAGACAGTTCACCTTTAGCCACACTCGCCCAATGTATATGAGAGAGTTTTTGAGAACCATCATAATCCCTTAACCCGTCAAATTCTTTCTCTTCACCATAATGGCTTTCATCCTCACTCAAAAAAGAGTTTAGTGATTTACCTTTAGGTTGAGGATACGCAAGAGCAGTAAAAATCTCCTTTACGAGTTTAGTAAGTCTAGCAGTAGAAAGAGGGTATTTACTCTCCAAATAAACTCCCTCATATGTGAAGTGACCTCTCTTATTCGGTGTATAAGGAAGTTGTAGTATCGTTGAAGTGTCTGATTCTAATTTCTCTAAAGGCAAAAAAGTATCTTTATCATAAAATATATCTATGGCCCATGCTGTTGATTTTGAAGGATTATATAGTTGTAAAGGTATTTTACCTTCAACTTCAGCAAAAAATCGACCCTGTTTTAAAAATGTACTTTTAAGACTACCTATATTTAACACACCTATCGGACCCGCAGAAAATGCAAAAGAAAATACAAAAAACAACGTAATATAGACTAAATTAAAATCATGCATATACGCTTGCAAAAAAAGTCCAAATAGAAGTACAACTACCACAGCAGAAAAGCGTGTGGCATGTTGTTTGACAGATTTATGTATCTGAATGAATTGTAGAAAAGATTTCATCATATATACGTTTAGGTGAGGTCTTACCCTCTTTAAATACCAGTCTGTGCGCACATACCAAAGAAGTAACCATTTGTACATCATCTGCAGTGGCATAAGTTCTACCCTGCATCATGGCCCAAGATTTAACCATAGAAACAAGTGCCAAAGCACCACGCATGGACAGACCATATTCAAAAACACCACTTTCTCTTGTGTACGTAATAATATCTTGTAAAAAGTCCAAAAGCATATCACTTAACGTAACCATAGAAGCTTTTTTCATATACATTTTTATCTCTTCATTTGTAAGCATACATTTTATCTTACCTGTAGATTCATCTTTGATGCCTTGAAGTATAATACGTTCAGAATTTTTATCAGGGTACCCTATGCCAAAAGAACACATAAACCTGTCTAACTGAGAGTTAGGCAAAACAAATGTCCCTACCTCTTCATGAGGGTTTTGTGTACCTATAACAAAAAACGGTTGAGGTAAAGTATAAGCGACAGAATCTATAGTTACCACGCCTTCTTCCATAGCTTGGAGTAGGGCAGACTGTGTTTTAGGCATAGAACGGTTTATCTCATCTGCGAGTAAAAAAGAACTAAAAATAGGACCTTTTTTAAAGACAAAACTCCCTTCCTTTTGATTATAGTAGTTGATACCTAGTATATCCGATGGCAACATATCTGAAGTAAACTGTATGCGCCCAAAGTCTAGACCCAGTACTACTGAAAGGTACTTAGCCAAAGTGGTTTTACCCACCCCAGGTATGTCTTCTAAAAGTAGGTGTCCCCCTGCAAAAAAAGTAGCCATGGAAAGGGCTATAGTTTCTCTCTTACCTATGAGGTGCACTTCTATCGCGTCTATAATGGGTATGAATTCTGGAGATATAGTGTAGTTCATAGTGAAAGTGTAGCAAAATTTCATGAGATCTGTGTCATCAAACTTATATCACAAAGATATAAGTCTATTTTAACTACAATAGCTAAAACAAAAGGATACATCCATGACTTCATTTTTCTTATTTCTACTTTTCTTTATAACCGCTATTGCTATTATTGCGTTCTTTCTTTACACTTATGCCATAGTCACACCCTATGATGACTATAAGCTTATAGTGGAAGAGAAAAATATAGCAGCATCCATAGGCTTAGGTGGAGCGATATTAGGACTTAGCATACCACTTTATTCTGCTCTTATCTCTTCTGTATCCTATTTTGACTTTATAGTCTGGGCTTTTGTAGCTACGCTTATACAGCTCACGCTTGTATATGCACTCACAAAGAGAGAAGGAAAATTTAATTTTGCAAAAAACATCCAAGAAAACAATATTCCTATGGGTATATTGATGGCATTTTTGTCTATCTCTATAGGGCTTATTAATGCGGGTTCTATGAGTTATTAAATTACGCGTATACAATTTCTCTACAAAGTATACTTTCTTCATCAAAAAAAGTATACTTTGTTATATATTATTTAAAACAAGATATCCACTACATCCATTGGCATTTCCATTATGGTCACAAGCGTTCCCAAACAACTCTTTAGCCTTTAGATTACTTTGCATCATCCCTTGACCATTATAAAACATAAGTCCAAGATTAACTTGTGCTAAATCATCCCCTTGATCGGCTGCTTTTTTATAAAGTGAAACAGCTTTCTTATAATCTTTCTTCACACCTTTACCATTGTAGTACATAAGCCCAAGGTTATATTGTGACGAAGCATAGCCCTGATTTGCTGCTTTTTGCCAAAGTTCCGCAGCCTTCAAATCATTTTGCTTCACACCTTTTCCTTTACTATACATGACCCCAAGGTTATGTTGTGCTTTAGCATTCCCTTTGTCCGCAGCTTTTTTCCAAAGTTCTACAGCTTTAAAATAATTTTTATCTACACCTTCACCATATTTATACATACGCCCAAGACTAACTAGTGCAAAAGCATCACCATAATCTGCTGCTTCTTTGTAAAGTGAAACCGCTTTAAAATAATTCTGCTTCACGCCTTTTCCATATCTATACATATGCCCAAGATTAATAAGTGCTTTGGCATTTCCTTGTTTGGCTGCTTTTTTATAAAGTTCAAGAGCTTTCACATAGTTTTTTTCCACCCCGTCACCATATTCGTACAAAACACCAAGGTTAACTTGTGCTTTAGCATTTCCCTGTTTGGCTGCATTTTTGTACAGTGTTGCAGCTTTTACATAGTCTTGCTTTACGCCATTACCATGTTCATAGAGAAGCCCAAAATTAACTTGCACCAAAGGTTGTTCTTTTTTAGATACACTCTGCCAGAGTTCTAAAGCTTTCTTATAATCTTGCTTCACTCCTTGACCATTGTAATACATAACCCCAAGGTTATATTGTGCCAAAGTATCACCCTCATTAGATATTTTTTGCCAAAGTGCCACAGATTTTTCAAAATCCTTCGAATCATATGCTTTTTTTGCATCCGCAAAGTCACCAGCATAGACTGATATACTCAATAGACTCAATACTATAAATGGTATTTTTATTAGGTCATTTTTCATGGAAGTTACCCTTTAGATATTTAAATATATGATGATTCTAATAAAAAAATGTCAAATTATGTCAAATGTTAAGTATCAATCATATATTCATAAATTTACTAAATAAACTTGACAACAAATGACTAAAGGTTGTATAATTATCTTAATTAAACCATTTTCAGGAGTCAGATATGAATATATTAGAAAAACTAACCAACCAAATGCAAGGTACCATCGAGTCTGGTGTGTCTCTTGCTTTACACAACAAAAACCAAGAAGTAGAACCTGTACACCTCATGTGGGCGTTACTTACTAACAGTGGTAGCATCTTGCATCAAGCATTGAACAAGATGAATGTAGACAAAGCTGCCATAGAGCTAGAAACAAAAAGCATCGCAAATAAACTGCCAACGGTATCAAGCGTAACCAAAGAAAGCATCAAACTAGGGCAAAATCTCGTACGCACCTTACAAAATGCAGAAGGTGTGATGACAGCAAATGGTGACCAGTACTTAGCAGTAGATGCATGGTTACTAGCAAATGCAGATGAACCTTTCATCAAAGACACTATGGGTAAGTATGTAGATATATCTGAGTTTAAAAAGACATTGGAGAGCATACGAGGTGGCAAGCAGATAGACTCACAATCTGGGGATGAGACACTAGAAGCCTTGGCTCAGTACGCTGATGACCTAAACCAAATGGCACTAGATGGTAAGCTTGACCCAGTCATTGGGCGTGATGAAGAGGTGCAACGTATGATGCAAATCCTCATTCGTAAAAGCAAAAACAACCCCATACTCATAGGAGAACCAGGGACTGGTAAAACAGCCATCGTGGAAGGGCTTGCACAACGCATCGTAAACAAAGAAGTGCCTTTAAGCTTACAAAACATGCGCGTAATGAGCTTAGATATGAACCGACTCATAGCTGGAGCAAAGTATAGAGGCGAGTTTGAAGACAGACTGAAGTCTGTGATAGACGAGGTCAAAGAGTCTGCCAATGTCATCTTGTTTATAGATGAGATACATACTATCGTAGGAGCAGGTGCAAGCGAGGGTGGTAATGACGCAGCAAATATCCTAAAACCTGCACTAGCACGTGGAGAGTTACATACCATTGGGGCTACGACACTTAAAGAGTACAGAAAGTACTTTGAAAAAGACACAGCACTTCAACGTCGTTTTCAGCCAGTAAAGGTAGACGAACCTAGCATTAATGAAGCACTGCAAATCCTTAGAGGAATCAAAGGCAAGCTAGAGGCACATCACAATGTAAACATCACTGACGCTGCACTCATCGCTGCTGCAAAGCTCTCTGACCGTTACATTACCGATAGATTTTTGCCAGACAAAGCCATAGACCTCATAGATGAAGCAGCAGCTGAACTAAAAATGCAGATAGAGTCTGAACCTACAGATCTAGCCAAAGCAAAACGTGAGATAAGCACACTTCAGGTAGAAAAAGAAGCTCTAAAGATGGAAAGTTTAGAGAAAAACACTTCTCGTCTTGAAGAGATAGAAAAAGAGATAGCCGACCTTGAAGAAAAACGTATGGCACTACAAAGTCAGTTTGACAATGAAAAGCATGTTTTTGATGAGATAGCTACTATAAAGTCGACCATAGACACTCTAAAAACCAAAGCAGAACAAGTCAAACGTGAAGGAGACTTCAACAAAGCAGCTGAGATAGAATACGGGCAAATACCTGCTGAAGAGACAAAGTTAGAAGAGATAGAAGTCAAGTGGACGCAAATGATGAAAAACGGTACACTGCTTAAAAACTCTGTAGATGAAGAGATGATAGCAAGCATAGTGAGTCGTTGGACAGGTATAGCAGTCAATAAAATGCTTCAAGGCGAAAAAGAGAAAATACTTGCCATCGAAAGTATCTTACGAGAAGAGGTTGTAGGGCAAGATGAAGCACTTAAAGCTGTAGCACGTGCGATTAAACGTAACAAAGCAGGGCTTAGTGATACGAACAGACCTATAGGGAGTTTTATGTTCTTAGGACCTACCGGTGTGGGTAAAACACAGGTAGCAAAAACATTGGCGAAATTTTTATTTGATACAGAAAAGGCACTTATTCGTATAGACATGTCTGAGTACATGGAAAAACATGCAGCCTCTAGGCTTGTGGGTGCGCCTCCTGGCTATGTAGGCTATGAAGAAGGCGGTCAGCTCACTGAAGCAGTAAGAAGAAAACCTTATTCAGTCGTGCTCTTTGATGAGATAGAAAAAGCCCATCCTGATGTATTTAATACACTCTTACAAGTGCTTGATGATGGACGTCTTACCGATAATAAAGGTGTGACAGTAGACTTTAAAAATACCATCATCATCATGACATCAAATATCGCTTCTGATAAAATCATGGAGATCACAGATAAAGAAGAACGTAGAGTCGCAGTAAACGAAGAACTCAAACGTAATTTCAAGCCAGAGTTCCTAAACCGTTTAGATGAACAAGTCATCTTTAATCCATTAGATTTAGAAGCAATTACACGTATTGTAGATATCTTGTTTAAAGATATTCAGAAGAAATTAGCTGAACGTGACATAATCATTACACTAACAGATAATGCCAAAGCATACATAGCAGAAGCAGGGTTTGATCCAGTCTATGGGGCTAGGCCACTTAAACGTGCACTCTATGAGGTAGTAGAGGACAGACTGGCTGAGCTTATTTTAGAAGATAAAGTAGTAGAAGGTGCAAATGTAAGTTTTGATGTCGTAGATGATGAGATAGAAGTACATATCTCGTAAAATGTACCTTGTAAATGGCAAAGACTTAGTAACCATAGGTAATACTTGGGTAATATTGTAACAATATCATACTAGTTGTCATAGATAGTCTACTAAAAAGAATAACATATAAGAGTAATTAGAATACAATAACAGTACAAAAATACAAAAGGATATAGAAATATGAAGAAAACACTTTTAACAACATTGGCACTCTCTGCTATTTTAGCATTATCAGGATGTGGTACAGATAGTAAAGAACCCACAAAACAAGTACCATCAAATCAGGATTCAGTCACAACTGGACCAGATGCAAACACATCAGGTACAGACAAACCAAACACTGACAAGCCAGGTACAGATAAAGAATACGCTGAGTCTTCAGGTTCGAAAGGGAATTATTCTAAGAATATTGCAAAACCTTATGAAGAGAATTTTGGATTGAACCAAGGTGGAACTACTACATCGACAAGAGAAAATGGAGGTATCAAATATACCTTTAAAGATGCAGGACAACTATTTGTAAGAGTAGATCCTAAAGCAGATGACTTTGGATTAACAGAAAAACTACCTGCTGGGAAAAGGATTGGGATCACAGTTGTTGGTGATATACCTGAAAACACTTATGTTCGTTCTGCTGGAGATATGTTAAACTGGGAAATTGTTTATTTGAAAACTGGTAAAGGCACAACTTATATGAACTTTGACCTACCAGAAGACATACCAGAGAATGCTTACTTCATCATACATGCAGATGCAAATACAACGCTTTTCATTAAGAATATAGAAGTAAAAGTCAAGTAATATAATAGTAGGATAAGAGGTGCTAAATATGGTACCTCTTAGCACACCAACCAATGTTCTAACCTAAAAATATCCTCCGTAGCAGGCAACCCCTTCCAACCATTACTCTCCAGATACATCATTTTATTACCAAAATACCCTATAATGTACTTCTCTTTATAGATAGGAAATGTCCCTGTATGTAACATGGCAAATATATCATCAAAGGATGTTGCTACTTCATAGTAAGAAAAATCAAAACTATGTAAGTCTATAAGCGCAGCGTGAAGCATCTCATTTTTAAACATAGAACTACTCAGTATATAGTATGAGGGGTACGTGACGGCTGGGTCTTCGAGTATATCGCAGATATAAAACCGTTCTTTCTTTTTAGTATACATAGGCGCTAGTATATTGGAAAAAATAAAATGCTATGAAAAAGATGTCAAATTGTCATATTTATTGGTCTTCTAGTGATTCTTTGTTCTCTTTTAATGCATAAATATAGGTATCAACGTCAAGTTCATCATAACGCTCAACCACTACAGGCAAACGTATAAACTCTTCTCCCTCAAAAGCATCGAGATACTCCCAATTGTCTTCTAGGTTATGTGAGTAAAATAAAAAACCATGAACGGTGTCAACATCAGAGTCGAGCTTTATCCCAGGATAACCCATACCTGCAGACCATCCTGCACCTATGAGTTCTCCCGTGACTGTAGCAGGTACAAACTTGCCTACAATGTTTTCTAACACATGCCCATTAGGGCAGTTTGGCATGAGTGTTCCGTAGACAAAAAGTGTATACATTTAGTAGTTAGACCTTATTTTTGATGGATTTTAGCATAAGTTATTTAAGTCTTAGAGGTTACCAAGAACCTCCACCACCACCGCCGCCTCCACCACCAGAGAAACTACCACCACCTGAAAATCCTCCACCACTACTTGCGCTTGTTGAGGGTGGGGTGGCCGTGTTATCTACAGAAGAAGAGAAAGACTCTATATTATGTACACTACCCATATACCAATGTGGAGTTTCTACCTTAAGTAAATCATAAAAAGAGAGCCAATGTTTACTCTCTTTAAACAACACTGCATAAGGAAGAAGTTTTTCTAAATACAAAGAATCTTCTTCTAAACGCCTTTTTATCTCATCTTCTTTTACACGAGAAATATACGTTTTAAGCCCTAAAAGATGTGAAGAAGTATACGCACCTTTTTTTGTAAATGGACCTATTTTTTTATAAAGAAAATAGAGTAACCCTATGAGTACCATAAAAACACCCAGAGGTCCTAGTAACAAAGATAGTATATCAATACCGCTATCAAATAATGCATACAAGGACGCTAATCCAAAGTTTAGAAAAATAAATCCAACAAATCTGCTAATCCATGACTTTTCATTCATAAGTGTGCGAAAACCTATAGTTCCAAAAATAATAGAAAAGATCAACCCCATCAACTCTCCTGGGCCCACATATGTATAAATCATTAAAGCAAAGACAGGAGATAAAAATAAGATACTTTTCCATAAAAAATTCTTGCGAATACGTTTGGGATTATCTGTCATATATCCATCACTCACAGACCAATCATAAAGATTATCATTAATATAACTAAACCCTGACAATAAAGTTTGCGCTTTGTCTTCTGACTTTTCAGACATAATAAAAGTACTTGATGCTTTAAATAGTATATGATCAAGCAGATATTGTTGATCCATTGTGAGTGTATCTGCATTTTTATCTGTTCTTTTTAGTACAGGGTTATACCTTTTATCTTTTTGTTCAATGGTGAGATAACCTAAATACCCAAGTTCTAGTATAGCCGCAGAAAAGTCTTCATTATCTGCAAACTTATCTAAAATAAGCCCTGATTGCAAAACACTTAAGCCTTTTGGTGCTTCATATTGCACAGCTATAGAACGTTTATCTTCAAATCCAATATACCGTTTATACATAGTGCTAAAATAGAGTAAAAATCCTGCTAAAACTCCCCAAAACCAATTTTCTAAAAACCAGTCCATTGTAGAAGGCTCAAGATTTTCAACACCACTTTGATCAAGTATTCCAGTGGGAAAAGACAATTCTACTGTTGCACCTTCATGAGGATTAAGTTGTTCTACAGTTGCAAATATATGTTGAGGATTAACCCACTTGATATTAGCTGTAGAATCTTTTTCACCATATGCTCCCGTATAACTAGATACAGAAACAATATTTTGTGTAAGCGTTGTTGGAAGAAAAAAGTTTGCTTTAATATTCTCTATAGGAACGTCCCACCCCGTGCCTATAATATTCCATCGAATAGCATCATTTTTTTCATTATTTGAAGAAGGAAATACACCCATTTTTACACGATATGTTATGTTGTAAATCTTTTTACCCGTTACATATGTAGATGCGTCACCTATTTTTAATCGAACAATCTTTCCAGCATGCGCTGACTTCATAGTAGACTTTGTCCACGGTACATACCTGTTATTTATTTTCACATCAAAATCAGATAAACCTATATCTTTTATACGATTATTTATTTTTATAGTAAAAGGAATGTCTCTATAGATTCCATGTTTAGTTTCACCTTCAAAATCATACTGTATCGTTTCGAAGATAAAAAGTTCACCACTTTGTTTAACACTTACATTAATATCATAGCTAGCTATTTTTTCAGCATAAATAAAGAGAGTAGATAAACAAAAAAGAAAAAGTGATAAAAGGACTTTTTGCATAGTTTACAAGTCTATTTTTGGCATCTTTTTCGCAGCATCTGCTTCACTTGCATCAAGTTCAAAATACTCACGACCAGTAAAGTTAAACTTTTGCGCAACAAAGAGATCAGGAAATGACTCTAACTTAGCATTATAATCTCTTACTATTGCGTTATAATAACGTCTTGCATTTTGTATGGCATCTTCTATACTCGACAATTCATCTTGTAATTTTAAAAAGTTTGTATTTGCTTTTAAATCAGGATACGCTTCTGAGAGTGCAAATAATTTTCCTAATGCACCAGAAAGCATATTTGCTGCTGCTGCTTTTTCATCCATATTACCAGCACTGAGTCCTTGTTGTCTAGCTTGAATCACCTTTTCAAGTGTTTCTGCCTCATAATCTTTATAGCCTTTTACTGTATCAACAAGAGCTGGTATAAGATTATAACGTCTCTTAAGCTGTACATCTATATCTGACCATGAAGCATCTATGCCTGCACGTAAAGATACAAACTTATTATATATAATGATTAAATATCCAGCTACAGCTACAATTATCAATAATACTATATTTCCAAAACTCATTTTTATCCTTTGTGTATCTATTGCTTTAATTATAGCACGTTATACTTACTAAAAAAGGTTAATTATCTATGGCTTATACTCTTCAAGACAAACTTGTTATTGCTATCTCCTCACGTGCACTCTTTAATTTAGAAGAAGAGAATACTATTTATGATACTGAAGGTCTAGAGAGCTATTATGCACACCAATTAGAAAACCTTGAAAAACCACTCGAACGTGGTTCTGCCTTTAGATTTATACAAAACTTACTCTCCATAAACAAAAAATTTGACAACAAGCTCATAGAAGTCATCATACTCTCACGTAACAATGCAGCTACAGGACTGCGTATAGGCCGCTCCATAGAACACTATGCTTTAGACATAGAACGTACAGGATGGACAGCAGGTACACCCGTATCACGATACTTAGAAGCATTTAAGGTTGATTTGTTTCTCTCAGTACATACCCCTGATGTAGAAGAAGCTGTAAACTCTGGTGTAGCTGCTGCAACGATTTTGCCCCATACTCCCATCACAGCAGAAGAGTCTGATATCGTTAAGATAGCTTTTGATGGAGATGCCGTACTCTTTGGAGATGAAAGTGAAAAGGTCTATCAAGAGAGAGGGCTAGATGCCTTTATCGCCCATGAAAAAGAACATGCAAAAAACCCACTTAGTAAAGGGCCTTTTTTCAAGTTTTTAAAAACGATTTCAGAAATACAAGACAAGTTTCCCATGGAGTCTTCACCCATACGTACAGCTTTAGTCACTGCCAGGAACTTTTCAACACATGAGAGAGTGTTAGGTACCCTTGAAGGGTGGGGTGTACGTGTAGATGAAGCTTTTTTTCAAGGGGGAGTTCAAAAATATGAAGTGATTAAAGCTTTTGGGGCTGACATATTTTTTGATGACCAAGATACGCACTTAGAACATACTTCAAAACAGACACCATCTGCTAAAGTGCCTTACAAAAAATAGACAATTTTCATTGTTTTAATACTAATTAATATTCAATTAATTTTATTTCTGTATACTTCTGCTCCAAAAAAGGATAAGTATGTCATTTTATACAGAAATAACCAGTGCATTAGGACTATTCATGGTCTTAGAAGTCATCATCATTGCTCTCACAATTAAAGCAACAAATAATTTAGACCCTCAAGTCTAATATTAGATTTTTCTTTTTCTATAAAACTCCGTTTTAAAAGCATCAAATTCTTCATTTAAAATTGCTTTTCTCATCTCTTTCATTAAATTTAAATAATAATAAAGATTATGAATAGTGCCTAATCTAAAATAGGTTATTTCACGTGCTCTATACAAATGTCTTAAATATGCTCTTGAGTACGTTTTACAAACTATACATTCACATTCTGGGTCGATAGGACCTTCGTCCGTTCTAAATTCAGATTTTTTAATATTTACTTTTCCAAAACTTGTAAAAAGTGTACCATTGCGTGCATTACGTGTGGGCATCACACAATCAAACATATCTATACCACGAGATACATTTTCTACCAAGTCTTCTGGAGTACCTACACCCATAAGGTAACGAGGTTTATCTTTTGGCATAAACTGAGTAGTCCACTCTACAGTATCATACATATCTTGGTTAGCCTCACCCACAGAAAGACCACCTATGGCAAAACCATCATAGTCCATCGCACAAAGCTCACGTGCAGACTTCTCCCTAAACGCCTTGTCCGTACCCCCCTGAATAATAGCAAAGATATTTTGTTCTGTACCAACACCTTCTTTTTGTTTTTGTCTAAAGTAGTCTATACTCTCCTTAGCCCAACGTGTTGTTCTGTCTATACTAGATGCAATGCGTTCCTGTGTAGCAGGTAATGCGACAAGATCATCAAGTATCATCATAATATCTGAACCTAAATTGTGTTGTATATCTATCACTTTTTTAGGTGTAAAATAATGTTTTGAACCATCTATATGTGAAGCAAAAGTAATGCCTCCTTCGTCTATTTTGACATTATTAGAAAGGGAAAATGCCTGAAATCCACCAGAATCTGTTAAAAAACTTTTAGGATACTTTGTAAAACCATGCAGCTTTCCCATTTTTGCAACTACATCATCTCCTGGACGTAAATACATATGATAAGTGTTAGCCAAAATAATCTCTGGATGAATAAAAGTTTCTAAATCAATGGCATCTAAAGCTTTAACCGCTCCTACTGTACCTACAGGCATGAATACAGGTGTGTGTACCACAGAATGTGCTGTTTGGATAGTGCATGCTCTTGCATTACCATCTGTTTTATCTATCTGAAATTGCATTGTGATATAATGTCCTTTATTGCTTTTAAGAAGAATCTCATATGGATAATCGTATTTTAAAAAGCAGTATTATATCTAAAATCATAACAGGGCAATAGTTTGAAAAATATACTTATTTTAGCAAGTGGTAGTGTTGCTAAACACTTTATAGACTGGGTAGACAAAAAACGTGTTGCGGACAACCATTATTATGTCACTAACTATAAAGAGGGTACCTTGCCTGAAAAAGTGGGAAAAAATATCACATTATTAGATATAGACCCTACAAGCTTTTCCAAACTTAACCATGTAATCACCAACACGAAATTTGCAAATGTCTTTGTCATTTTAGAAGATAAAGAAGATGCAGAATATACACTTAAAAACATTGCACTTATAAATCCCAACACAAGAACCGTATTTGTAAACCAATGGGATGATAAAAAGATGGGTAAAGCGTGTAAAAACATAACCATATTTTACAGTGATGAACTGATGGCTGCACACCTCTACGATCATTTACCTAATGTTCCTTTGGTCGCACAAAATGTAGGACTAGGTCGTGGTGAAATTATGGAGATTCATGTGCCATTTGGTTCTTCTTATGCATATAGACATGTTGGGTCTGTTTTACAACGTAGATGGAAAATAGCAGCACTCTACCGTGATGAAATGCAAATTCTCCCTACACCTGCGACAATGATTCAACCTAATGATACACTCTTAGTTGTAGGTAAACCTCGTGTACTTCATAGTGTATATAAAACTATAAATAAACGTACAGGTCTTTTTCCAGAACCTTTTGGGAAAAATTTATATTTTATGATAGATATGCGTTTTGATAATGAAAACATATTAATGCACCTACGGGAATCTATCTATCTATTAGATAAACTAGAAAATAAATCACTTTTTATACGTGTATTCTTCCCAAATGACTTTAATCTACTAGAGAAACTTAAAAAGTTTGAATCCGATAAAGTTAGTATATCTATTTCTTATGATAGTGATGATATTGACAAGCAAATAGAATATGATTTACATGAACACGATATTGGTTTGGTACTCATAGGTAAAGAATCATTTGAAGTAGATAATCATAAAGAGATACTCTATAATTTGAAAAAACTAGTGTATCTTTTTGGAGATAGACATCTTTATAATATAAAGAAATGTATAGTACTTATGAGTGAGAATAATAAAATGGAATCTATATCTGCGACTGCTTTTGAAATATCTGAATCACTTGGTTTAAATCTCTTATTAGGTGATTATGACCCAGAAGGGGAGTTTGAAGAGAAAAAAATTACCATTGAACATTTTGAAACACTCTCACAAATTTTTAATATAGAAATTGAAATTGAACAAAAAGTCAGTAATCCCATACGTAAACTCTCTTCAATGAACGAAATACTACAAGTACTTCCTTTTGAAAAAGAATTAAATACAAATAATTTCATAAGACTAATTTCTACAAAAATGCAAGATTTAGTCTTGAGTGTAACCAAACATCCTAAACTTCTTGTTCCTTTTGAACTCAGTGAATTCAAAGAACAAAGCTAGAAAACAATATAGACTTAATATACAACAAAATTTAACCACAATTGAGATAATATAAATACAAGTAAAAAATGATTTATATCATACAACAAGGTATCTCTGAATGATAGTTCCAATAGAATTAAAAAATACAAACACTATAAACTATAACGTGACTATAGATACTTTACCCAGTCTATCATTTGATACCTCTGTTGTCATCGTTACAAATCCCACAGTTGCAAAGTACCACCTTGAAACATTACGCACAAAAATTAATGCTCATAAACTTCATGTTGTTACAGTACCGGATGGAGAAGAGTATAAAACACTTAAAACAGTTGAGGATATATTATCCCAATGTTTCGAACATAAATTAGATAGAAAATCACTGCTCATTGCTTTAGGTGGTGGTGTAATAGGTGACATGACAGGATTTACCGCAAGTCTTTACCAAAGAGGTATTGATTTTATTCAGGTTCCAACCACTCTTCTAAGCCAAGTGGATGCCTCAGTTGGAGGAAAAACCGGTGTCAATAATGCATATGGTAAAAATCTAATAGGTGCATTTTATCAACCTAAAGCGGTCTATATTGACCCTTCATTTTTAGAAACCCTTCCTCCACGTGAATTTTCAGCAGGCATTGCAGAAGTGGTTAAGATGGCAGTGATGTTTGATGAAGATTTTTTTTCATATTTACAAAACGCTGATTTTGATAATGTAGATACGATTAAAGAGATTATTCGTAAATCTATTGAGCTTAAGGCATGGGTAGTGAACCAAGATGAAAAAGAAGCTGGTATACGTGCAGTACTAAATTATGGACATACCTTTGGGCATGTAGTAGAAAATGAAACAGATTATAAAAAATATTTACATGGTGAAGCTGTAGCCATTGGGATAATCATGGCAAATGCACTAGCCGTAGAACTTAAACTACTTTCCCAAGAAGAAGCAAATAAAATTACAAAACTCTTAACAAAAGTCTCATTACCTACTAAATATATCATTAAAGATATAGATCAGTTCTATGAGCATTTCTTTTTAGATAAAAAGTCTTCTAAGGGTAACATTAAATTTATATTACCTCATAGTATAGGTGGGCATAAAATGCTAAACAATATAGATGAAAATATTGTCAAGAAAATACTTTTTAACTTTGGAGAAAAATAATGATTATGCGTCTTTTTTTTAATATACTACTCGTATCAGTACTATTTACTACTACATATGCAATAGATACAGAAAAGAGTATTAAAGATAATATTTCAAAAAATACTCAGAATATTCAAACACTTCTAAACAAAAAAAGCACCATCAATAAAGAGTTATCAGAAAATAATATTTGGTCTAAAATATATAGTAATTACCACACCTATCAAGAATTAAAAAAACAAAAGAAAACCATTGAAGAAAAGATAACTCAACTTCAAAGAAGCAATCAACTTTCAAAAAAAGAAAAAAAAGAACTTGAAAAACTACAATCAACTATAAAAACACTTACAGGTAAACTAGGACTGCTTCAAGAATATGAAAGTGAACCCTTCAAAAAATTTTTAACACCACCCATTATTTCTGAAGTACCACATGTAGAAAATCCCTTTGCGATAATAGGAGCCTTATCCTATAGAGAAAAATTGCGCTCTGAGCAAACAGAGTATGACAATAGGTATCTATCCTTAAAAACAATTGTTGACAAACATATAGAAAAAGAAAAAATACTATTAAAACTTCTAAAATCAGATCCTGAAAATGAAGAATATCTTAGCGTACTGATAGATACCCAAAATCGACTCGAAACATTTAAACCTGTACTAGAAATTTTTAATACAACAGAAAGTGTTTACACGAAAAAAATAGATGAAATAGAATTAAAACTTAAACATGATATAAAACGTGAAGCACAAAAAGCTATGATAATTGGTGCGATTATTCTCTTTTTCCTTTTTGTTCTCTTTTTTGGTAAATATTTAGTACGTAGATATATGTCAAATAATGAGCGGTTTTACACCATCAATAAAGCACTAAATATCTCTTTCTTTTCTATCTTATTAGTTATACTTCTCTTTGCTTATATTGAAAATGTCTCCTATTTGGTCACCATCCTTGGGTTTGCATCAGCAGGTATTGCCATAGCAATGAAAGATTGGTTTATGTCACTTATGGGTTGGTTTACTATTGTTTTAGGTGGAGCCATACATGTAGGAGACAGAGTGAGGTTTGTCCGTGATGGTGTAGAATATGTTGGAGATATTGTTGATATTTCTTTGCTTCGTATGACCATGCATGAAGACATTACGTTAACCACATTCATGGTAAATAGAAGAGCAGGGCGTATGGTGTTTATACCTAATAACTTTATTTTTACCGACATGATATCTAACTACTCTCACGCAGGTCTAAAAACTGTTTGGGATGGTATAGACTTTGTCGTAACCTTTGATTCAGATGTACATAAAGCAACACTTATTGCTAAAGAGATATCTAAAAAGTATTCTAAAGGATATACAGATATCACACGAAAACAACTCAATAAACTTAGAAGTCAATATGGTATTCGAAATACCAATGTTGAGCCACGAATATTTACCCATATTGAACCTTACGGTATGAAAGTCTCTGTCTGGTATCTTACAAACTCCTTTGCCACTATGACATTAAGAAGTACCATATCTATAGAAATCATTACACGTATTCAAGCTGAAGAGAAGATTCACCTTGCCTTTCCTACACAATCAATTTATATGGATAAAACTGTGCCTAAACCTGAACCTATTTTAGATGATGCACTCATACAGGGGACATTACTCTAATGCAAAAAGTCTATTTTAAAACTTTTGGTTGTAGAACAAACCAATTTGATACGCAAGTAATGATGTCAAAACTCAAAGACTATGAACTCACTGATGATGAACTTCACTCAGACTTTATAGTAGTAAACTCTTGTACGGTAACCAATGGTGCAGACTCATCAGTCCGCAATTATATTTCATCTATGCATCGTAAAAATCCAAATGCAAAAGTGATACTTGCAGGCTGTGGTTCACACTCCAAGGGAGAAAGTCTTTTTGAAGACAAAAAGGTTTTTGGAGTGATGGGTCACTCTGAAAAAGAAAATATAAATACAATACTCAAGCATAAGGAAGCCTTTTACCAAATAGGTGATTTGGAGCATATTGATACCACTATCGTAGAAGAATTTGTAGGTAAGAGTAGAGCATTTATCAAGATACAAGAGGGCTGTGACTTTGCTTGTTCCTACTGTATTATCCCACAAGTAAGAGGTGCGGCACGTTCACATAAAGAAGAAACTATTTTAGAACAGATAAGTAAACTTGCCAGCAATGGATTTGGCGAATTCATTTTAACAGGTACAAATGTCGGATCTTATGGAAAGGACCACAATACATCCATGGCTAAACTCATAAAAAAAATGAGTCAAATACGTGGTGTTCGGCGCATTCGCATAGGGAGTTTAGAACCTATACAGATAGATGATGAATTTATGGAGCTGCTAAAAGAGCCTTGGATGGCAAAACAACTACATATAGCCTTGCAACACACCTCAGATAAAATGCTACAAATTATGAACAGAAGAAATGACTTTAAGTCAGACTTAGAAATGTTCCAAACAATTGCTTCTAAAGGCTATGCTTTGGGTACGGACTTCATAGTCGGACACCCAGGAGAAGATGATAAAGAATGGTCAAAAGCCATTTCTCGAGTAAAAGAACTTCCTCTTACTCATGTCCACGCATTTTCATATTCCAAGCGTGATAACACAGCATCATCTACTATGAAACCAGAAATACGAGGAAACATAGCAAAAGACCGTCACAGAGAACTTACTAAAATTATTCAAGCAAAAAATTACGTATTTAGACGTGAACATACTTCAAATCTTGAAGTATTACTTGAAAAAGGTAAAAGTGGCATCTATTCTGGTTTTGATCAATACTTCAATAAAGTTGAAGTACTAAGTGATGAAGATCTAAGCTCAAATTGGGTTACTATTAACGATGTGGAGGTAAGTGATGTTGGAAATAAAGCAAAATTTTTTACCTAATCATTTAAATAAAAAAAATATTCAAATAATACTTCTACTTCTCACTTTATTGATTAGTTTACTTTTTTTTACCTTATTAAGAGATACAGATAAGCTGATTACACATACACAGGCAAACAAACTTTATTCAAGTAATCAAATTAAAAAAGTAATACTTGATGGAGAATATATACACTTACAAACAAAAACAAAAACGTATAAGATATACAAAAATGCCATAAATAAAGACACTTTTTATTCCAAGTATCCTGTAGAAGTTAAGAAAGAAAATTCATACATATATGATATATTATACTTAGTTATGCTAATTGCTATTTGTATCCTTATATATGTTTTAATCCGTCAAAATAGACAGCAGCCATTCAAAAAACTTCACCCAATGTCAAAGACAGAAGATATATCAACAGCCAATGAAAGTATCCAAGCGATTACATCAAATGTTACCTTTGATAATGTTGCAGGAATAGAAGAGGTAAAAGAAGAGCTAGAAGAAATTATAGATTTTTTAAAAGATCCTCAAAAATACCATGCTTTAGACATACGACTTCCTAAAGGTCTACTACTTATAGGACCTCCCGGTATAGGAAAAACTCTGATATCTAAGGCAGTTGCAGGTGAAGCCGGTGTACCATTTTTCTATCAATCAGGTGCTAGTTTTGTACATATTTATGTAGGTATGGGGGCAAAAAGAGTCTCTGAACTGTTTAACAAAGCAAAACAAATGGCACCTAGCATTATTTTTATTGATGAGATAGATGCAGTAGGTAAAAGCCGTGGTGAATCTAGAAATGATGAGAGAGAAGCTACACTAAACCAACTACTCACAGAGATGGATGGATTTGAAGATAGTTCAGGTGTTATTGTAATAGGTGCTACAAATAAAGTAGATATGCTTGATGAAGCGTTACTGAGAGCTGGTCGTTTTGATAGACGTATCCATATTTCTTTACCTAATTTTAAAGATAGAGCAAAAACATTAGAACTCTATCTCTCTAAAAAACAACACAATATCGACATAGAAAAAGTTTCACGTATGACCGTAGGGTTTAACTCAGCAGCACTTGATACACTCACAAATGAGGCAGCCTTGTACACTATGAGAAATGGACGAAAAGTCATTGAAACATCTGATTTTGATGCAGTAAAAGAAAAAGTACTCTCAGGTAAACGTAAAATACTCTCATTTACAGAGCAAGAACGGGAAATACAGGCTGTATATCAGGGTGCCAAGGCAGTTATAGCTACATGGCTAGACTTAGAGTTTGATAAAATTGGTATTGTTAACACTATACTGACTAGCCAAGAGCATGAAATACTTTCCAAATCACATATGATGAATAAAATAAAATTTCATCTTGCTGGCAGTATTGCCACACAACTAGAATATAATGAGCAATTTAGTAATGCATATACAGATATCTCAGAAGCAAAAAAACTAGTACATAAAGTTATTTATGAGTATGCAATGGGTGAAAACTTTATCATTGATGCACAGGAAGAAGAAAAGCTATTACAAAAAGCTTTCATAGATGTTAGCACACTACTTAAGTCTGTGACACCTGCAACCAAGAAAACGTCAGAATATCTTTTAAAGTATGAAAATATTTCACAAAAAGAATGCCAAGAAATACTACGTGAAATATTTTAGTGGATTTTCTCTTCAAAATGAGGAGACGTTGTTTAAAAACTACATTTGTAATAGTGATACCACTGTAGTTGGATTCTCATATGGTGCACAAAAAGCATTTGACTATGCTTATGAAACAGAAAACCGTGTTGATAGACTCATTTTACTCTCTCCTGCTTTTTTTCAAAATAAAACAAAAAGTTTTAAACGTATGCAATTGCATTACTTTGAGTCAAACCAAAAGAATTATATCAAACAATTTTTGATAAATAGTACGTCTCCTTCCACAATCGATATATCTACATACCTAAAAGAAGGTACTTACCAAGAATTAACCTCCTTATTAAATTACCAATGGAGTAAAGATAAAATAGATGAAATAATAAATAGGGGTATCAGTATTGAAGTTTTTCTAGGTAGTGAAGATAAGATTATTGATAGTGTCCAAGTCAATAACTTTTTTTCTTTTTTAAATACATATATGATACACGGTGCAGGACATCTATTAAAGGAATATACATGATGAATATCATAATAACAGGATGTAGTACGGGCATAGGACGAGATACTGCCCTATATCTAAAAGAAAGATTTGTTAAGGTCTATCCCACTGCACGGAATAAAAAAGATGTGGATAAATTAAAGTCATTAGGATTTGAACATGCTATGCAACTGGATGTCACAAATAGTGCTCAAATTAAAGAGGTCATTACGCGAGTATTAAGTATAGATTCTAAAATTGATGTTTGGTTTAATAATGCTGGTTATGGACAAGCAGGTGCACTAGAAGATATAAAAACACAGGTACTAAAAGAGCAATTTGAAATAAACGTATTTGGTCTTCATGAATGTACACGTCAAATAATACCTATAATGAGAAAACAAGGATATGGTAAAATTATACAACATTCATCTGTATTAGGAATTGTCTCTCTTTTTGGAAGAGGGGCATATAATGCTAGTAAATATGCAATAGAAGGTCTTACTGATACTTTACGCTTAGAACTCAAAGATACAAATATTTATCCGGTACTACTTAACACAGGACCTATTACAAGTAACTTTCGTAAAACTGCAATGAAAAAACTTGAAGAAAATATAGAATTTGAAAATTCTATATTTAAAGAAAAATATATTGAAAACGTAAAAGGAAATCATAAAAAAGTGCCTTTTAATAAAGAAGCAGATGCTGTAGCATCAATTGTGCATCATATACTATTATCTGAAAAACCTAAACCAAGGTATTACATTACAACTGCAACCTATCTTCTTGGTTATTTAAAAAGGGTTTTAAGTACCTCTTTACTGGATAAAATACTACTTAAGCTCGGCTAATATTTAGATATCTGGTTACGTCCAGAAGCTTTTGATACATACATAGCATTATCTGCATTTCGTATAGCTTCTTCTAGTGGAACTTCATTGCTAATTAAAGAGATACCCATACTTAAAGTCACTCTAATCGTTATGCCTTCCTTGTAAAATAAAGTAAGGCGTTCTATAGACTCTCTTAACTTTTCTGCAACAAGGTATCCATTCTTTATATTTGTATTAGAAAGGAAAATAAGGAATTCTTCTCCTCCCCACCTAATAGCAACATCTTCTCTTCTTACATTCTCTCTTATACACTGAGCAACTTCTTGTATTACAAAATCACCTGCATCATGACCATAAGTATCATTTATCTTTTTAAAATGATCAATATCACACATAAGCATTACACCATGTTTTCCACTAATATCATCAATACTATCATGATAACCCCGTCTATTGTATAAACCCGTCAAAGGATCTCTTTTTAAAAAAAACTCTAAATCACTTTGAATTTTTTTCATTTTTCTTAGAGATCTCTCTTTAGAGTATTCATACAAAGCAGAGAGAAAAATAAGAAGTAAAAATGACAATAAAATTTGTATTTTGAAAGCCATAGTATAACTAGCATCCAAAAGATAATTATGAGGATAAAAAAACATAAAGAGTATAATAATCATAAAAATAGCAATATCTACAAGACCTTTTTTTAATCCATGTATAAAAAGTGCTAACGGTGGCAAAATAAAGATCCATAACGGACCCGTATTATCATACCCACCTGAATATATAAGATACAATATCAATGCAAATGCCAAGTAAAGCATGATGTATCCTGCATAATGGTGATTATCTGTTAATTTCAAATACGTAACATTAATGAAGAGAAAAAATGCTGCACCCAGTAAAATGGTATTTAATTCATAGCTTAAAGAAGAAAGGCTAAAGAGACCAAGAAAAAAAACAAAAAGAAAACTAACTATACTAAAAGTATAAATAAGATATATCTTTAGAGACTCCTCAACATTCTCATGGCTAAAAAAACCACCACTTATATACACTAAAAAAGATTTGATATGATCTAATATGTTTATCTCTTTTTCCATCTTGACTACCTTGCCTTAAATACAACTTGGCAATCTCACAAGAGACCCATAGCTTTCCGTCCTAAATTCACAGTTAGTTTGGCTATAACGTTTTACAATAGACTAACATTCTAGCACAAAAATATAAAATTTATAAAACATAAGATATAGTATGTACAAAAAAGGATAAAATTATAGATGGATAAAATTAAAATTGGCGTAGTAACAACAAGTGACAGGGCTTCTCAAGGTATCTATGAAGATATTTCTGGTGTAGCTATCATGGATAGTATGAAAGAGTATCTTTTAAATGAGTGTGAGTATATTTATAAATGTATTCCTGATGAACAAAGCCTGATTGAGACAACGCTTGTAAGACTAGCACGTGATGAGAATTGTGACCTTATAGTGACTACTGGGGGAACTGGACCTGCAAAAAGAGATGTCACAACAGAAGCAACAGAAAATGTCTGTCAAAAACTTTTACCTGGTTTTGGGGAGCAGATGAGGGCGGTGAGTTTACAATATGTTCCAACAGCCATACTTTCACGCCAAACGGCAGGTATTTGTAATGGTTCACTTATTATAAATTTACCAGGTAAACCAAAATCCATACGTGAATGTTTAGATGCAGTGTTTCCTGCCGTTCCATACTGTATAGACCTTATAGGTGGATCTTATATGGAAGCAGATGAAAAGTTTATTAAAGTTTTTAGACCAAAGGTAAAATAGATGGATATAGTTTTTATTGAAAGTAATCTGAATGAGATTATCAAAGAGCTAGAAAAAGAAGTGATGGTTGTATTAATGGATGAGAGCTTAGATAAAAAACAAACAAATTTACGTATGAAGCCACTGACTTCTACAAAAAAAATACTTACCAATGCGCTTGAGAGTATTAAGATGGTTAATACTCTAGCAGAAGAAAGTTTGGAGAAGTAATATGACAAATCTCTTTGTACTTATACTTTTTATCTCTACACTTATCTCATTTTTCTTCGGTATTTATAAAACAACCCAAACACAAAAGAAAATTAATCTTTGGTATTGCTTTCCTTTTTTATTGTTTACTGTAGGAATATTTTTTATTTAACATCCAAAGTTGTAGTCATCCCCGCACTTAACCAGTCTTGTATTCCACCTCTATACCATTTTAAGTTTTCAGCAGGATACCCAAGTTCTAAAAGTGCAAATATCATATCTGGAGACTGACTACACCACGGACCATTACAAAAGATAAGAAGTGTTTTTGACTTGGAGAAGTCATACTCATTTTCTTTAAGAATCTTCACACCAAATTTTTTTAACGCATCTTCAAATTCAAATTCATATTCTTTAGAACGTTTTATATGTACAAAAGGTATATTTATTGCTCCAGGTATAGTAAAATACTCATACCATGGCTCCGTACGACCATCAATAAGTAAAAGATTACTATCTTTTTGCATCTCTTTAATAAAAACAAGGACTTCTAGCTCACCATATGTTTCAATATCATCATCCAAGGTCATAGCCAAAAGTTTACCTTTTGTATGCACAAAAGTAGACTTACATACTTTTGGCACAGAGGCATGTGCAAAGTCTCCTGTCCACAAGTTTTTATTTGTGATAAGCACTTTCTTACACACATCTGGAATATCTCTTTTTACAGTCAATGTTTTAACTGCTTTATTCGGCAAAGTAACATTTACATCTACGCCTATATATTCAAATTCCTGATTTGATGCCAATAATAGAAGTGGTAAAATAAAAATATATTTAATATACATTGTTCATCCTTTATAGATATACTATAGTACACAAACACTTAAAGTATACAAAATCAATAGATATAATATACTTTATACATTTTTAGCAACCTTATATGTAGGGTCATCTTCTTCATAACTACAAAATGGTCCTGCAGAATTCAATGCTTTCTTACAATCAATAGAAAGATGTCTTAAGGTGAGTTTTTTACCAACTTGTTTATATTTTTCAGTAATACCATCTATGGCTTCAACACCAGAAGAGTCCATTACTCTAGCATTTTTAAAGTCAATAATAACTTCAGAAGGATCATTTTGAACATCAAATTGTTCATTAAATGATGTAACAGACCCAAAAAACAATGGTCCATCTAATTCATAAATCTTTTTGCCATTAGTCTCTTTAGTTCTAGCAATTATTTTTGCATGCTCCCACGCAAAAACAAGAGCAGAGATAATAATCCCAGCGATAACTGCCACAGCTAAGTCTTCAAGTACTGTAATAATCGTCACAACAATAAGTACAAATGCATCAGCTCTAGGCATGTGTTTCAAACGTCTAACAGAAGAAAATTCAAAAGTACCAATACTTACCATAAACATAATCCCAACAAGAACGGCAACAGGAATTGCTGCAATAACTTCAGAGAAGCTAACTACCAAAATGATAAGTAGTACCGCTGCAGTAAAAGAAGATAGACGTCCAAGTCCACCTGAAGTAAAGTTAATCACAGATTGTCCAATCATCGCACATCCAGCCATACCACCAAAGAGTCCTGAAGTCGTATTTCCTACACCCAGAGCAATACACTCTTTATTTCCACTTCCACGCTCACCACCCATCTCATCAAGTACTGAAAGCGTAAGAAGTGACTCTATCAATCCTACCAACGCAACAATGACAGCCACAGGCAAAATCACCATCATAGCAGACAAGGAGAAGAGTTCAGAAAAAGGCATCATAAAGCTAGGCATAGAGACATTTGAAAGATCCGCTAAATCACCCACTGTTTTTGTATTTATCTCACCAAAATATACTACTAAAGTAATAGCTACAATGGCAACTAGTCCAGCCGGAACTGCTTTTGAAAGTTTAGGTAAGAACTGCATAGTTGCCATTGTAATAATAATGATAATATACATGATGTAATTTTCTGAAAAACTAGCTTTCACTACATCTAACCATGAGCTATACTGTTCCACATTAGAAGGTGCCAAAAAAGTGAGTTGTGCCATGGCAATAACTATAGCCAATCCATTTACAAATCCAAAGAGTGCAGGTTGAGGCACAAGACGGATAAACTTACCCATTTTAAGTGCCCCTATCACTATCTGTATAAGACCAGCAATAATAGATGTAAGCAAAATATAGTGCAAGACCATCATACTCAAAGCCTCTGTATCTAGGTCAGGGTACATATTTTTGACAGAGAGTCCAAGCCCCACAAATACCACAGCTACTGAACCCGTAGCCCCGGATATCATCCCTGGTTTTCCACCAAGAATGGCAGTAATAAGACCTATAATAAATGCCCCATAGAGACCAACTACAGGAGAAACTCCTGCAATGAATGAAAAAGCTATGGCTTCAGGCACAAGTGCCACAGCAACTAATGCTCCAGAGAGTACATCATTTTTAATATTTTGGGTTGAGTAGTTTTGTATGTTAAACAAGGTGTTTCCTTACACTAAATATATATGCGTGGAATTTTACCATAATAGTTTATGTTTTTAATTGTCCTGCTAATTTTCCAGAAGCAAAACTCCATTGTAAATTATATCCACCACAAGGTCCATCGATATTCATCACTTCTCCACAAAAGTACAACCTCTCTAACTTTTTACTTTGCATAGTATAAGGATCAATCTCTTTTAGGTCTATACCTCCTCTTGTTATCATCGCCATTTTAAAACCATCATGTCCATTTATGGTAAGAGGCGTCCAGACCAAAAGTCGAATAAGATCATCTCTAATCTGACCAGAAAGTTTATTTAAATGTAACATTGGGTTTGCTTCAGCTAAACGACAAAGCTCCAAGGATACAGACTCAGGCAGCAGGCTTTTTAAAAGCTCTAAAGTATTTTGGTGGGGATTATTCTCTAGCTCTTGTCTAATGTGTTGCCGTATCTGCTCTTCGTTCATTCCTTTAGTAAGATTAGCGAGTACTGGTACTTCATCAAACTTCGTTAAAAGTGGGGTGATTTCACGTGAGAAATCTAGTACTACTGGACCTCGAATACCACCTTTTGTAAAGATAAGGTCGCCTTTGGCTGAAAGTTTTTTATATTTTTTCATATTAACGTACATATGTACCTTAGCTATAGTATCTGCCCTACAGTTTTCTACCCATTTTTCTTTTACTTTAAGAGGCATCATCGCTGGATATAAATCTGTAACTTTATGACCAACTGATTCGGCCATGGGGTAACCATCGCCCTCTGCACCAAGTACAGGGTACCCCATGCCACCTGTAGCAATAACTACTGCATCTGCATAAAAGGTATCCGTTAGCGTTTGAACACCAAGTATTTTTGTACCATCATGCTCTAAGGTTTTTACTTTTTGAGAGCACTGAACATCCACTCCTAGTCTGCACATCTCTGATTCCATCGCATTAATAATAGTAGAAGAGGAGTGTGTAATTGGAAAAACTCTATATCCATCAGGTGCATGACTCTCCACGCCTATATCTAAAAAAAATACCATAAGAGCTTTGTGATCAAAATCATCAAGGGCAGGGGACATAAAGCGTCCATCTCGTCCAAAACGAGACATAAACTCTTCATTAGAAAGTGTGTTGGTAAGGTTACAGCGTCCACCGCCTGTGGCTTTTAGTTTTGCACCTATTCTTGAAAGCTTTTCTAAAAGTAACACAGATTTACCCATATGCGCTGCAGTAATAGCAGCCATCATCCCTGCAGGCCCAGAACCAACAACAATAAGATCAAACCTTTTAGACATAAAATTCCTTTTCAAATGTAATCATAACAAAAAATATGACAATTTGACATACTTTTTATGATAAATCAAATATTGGGTTATTCTACCTTATCAAATCATAAGGAATTAAAAATGAGACAAGAAATAAATTGGACAACATTATGGCTACTTATCACTACTTCTATGGGACTATTAAGTTTGACCTATGTACTATTAAGTAATGAAATCAATCAATATGGAAGTGACATTGTAAGTATTTATCTACTCTCGAGTATACTTCCCTTTATAATATCTAAGTATATGCAAATGAATATGGTTCAAAAACATAGTATGTTTATGCATCAAGTAGATAATTTTGTATAAGATTCTATAAATATAACCGCTTTATTGTAAGGAAAGTATGACATTTACAACAGATAAAATGCAAACCATACTTCCCATACTACAAAAAGCACTAGAAACAAAAGATACTATAAGTTTTAGCATATTAAACCCAGATATCCAAACAGATATCTATGCAGGTACAACTATTACAATAGAGAAATGTACTTATCTGTATAGAGGTTATAAATCATGGGTAGAGTTAGCTGAATTACTACAATGTAAAATGCTAACCCCTAAAGAAAATACTTATCCACTCATTACGCTCACATTTAGAAAACTAAAAAATGACTCTTTCCATACTGAAAATAGAAACAATGAAAAGTATGGTTCAGATTCTCTATTTTTCAAAATAAACAAAATGGAAGAACCTGCATTTTTTTACTACTATAACCAAGCCTTAGATAATATAAAGATAGAAGATAGAAGATCGATTTTAAATCTTGGCATAAATAGGGGAGATGAGTTTCAAATAATAAAAGACAAACTAGATACTAAAGAATATCAACGTATGGACTTGGTCGGAATTGACCATTCTCAAAGTGCTATTAACTATGCGAAAGATACTTTTACTGAAGATAATGTTACTTTTTATATACATGATATAAACTATCTTGATGCATTATCATTAGGTAATTTTGATCTACTCATTAGTATAGGGACACTACAAAGTCCTAGAATAAACTTTAAACCTTTTTTTATGAAGCTTGTTCAAGAATACCTTAAAAAAGATGCTGCAATAATATTAGGTTTTCCAAACAGTAGATGGATGGGAGGAGAAATGATTTATGGTGCAAAAGTACCAAACTACATTTTCAGTGAACTAGGACATCTCTTTTCTGATGTTATATTCTGCAAGAAGTACCTACAACAAAAAAAATATAGAGTAACCATTACAGGGAAAGAATATATATTTTTAACTGCGACAAAGATAGGTTAATCTTTCTTTATATATAATTCAAAACAATATAAAATATAAGGAAAATAGTTGATAAAAAATTTACCATTAGCTTTAATCTCACTTTCTATACTAAGCTTTGCTTCTGAAAATAACGTGACCCAAGAACTTTCAGTCAAACAAGAAGGCATCAAATATATCAAAATGTTAGGGGGTACTTTAAAAAAAGAACTCCAAGCAAAAATGCACCAAGATACATCAGGGGAAAGTGCATTAACCTTTTGTATATCAAAAGCAAATACACTAACGAAAGATGTCAATAAAAAACTTCCAAATTATGCAAAAGTAAGAAGAACAGCTTTAAAACTTAGAAATAACCGAGACAATCATGCTGATCTCATCGATAAAAATATTATGAAAGAGTATGAAGCTGCCATTGTAGCTAAAACATTTACACCAAAAGATATAAGAGTAGTAGAAGAGGGGAATGTCACAAGAGTATACAAGCCATTAATCACTATGCCTGTATGTCTTAAATGTCATGGAAAAGAGGTGGATAGTGCTCTCAAAGAAAAAATACAAAATGCCTATCCAGATGATAAAGCTATGCAGTTTGAAGTAGGGACACTTAGAGGTGTCATTGTTGCAGAGATAGAAAAACACTAAAGTTTATAAATTTATAGATATTTTTTGAGCTGTTTATCATGCCAATGACTTAACAGGACCAATGCACATATTCCTCCTATGAGGGCATACATCATATCTGACTGTGTATCCCACACATACCCTTGTGTTCCCAAAAATTCTTCAGCATCTTCACCTGTGCCCAGTGCTACCCACCACTCTATCAGTTCATAGAACGCAGAAAATGCCAGCACAAGACTCACTATAATATAGTTTAGCCACACTTTTGATGCTGTAATAACTATATCTTTACGTATTAACAGTTCACGTGCAAGTATGGCAGGGACAAAACCTTGTGCAAAATGACCTACCTTGTCATAGTTATTACGTGTTTGTCCTAAAAACGCTTTAATTGTATCAAACAGTGGTACGTCTGCATAAGTATAATGTCCACCTACCATCAGAATAATCATATGTATGAGTATCAGCGTATAAAGTAGGGGTGTTAAGGGGAATTTCTTATATGTCCAAACTATCAATACAAAACCAATCAAAGCAGGCACTACTTCTAAAAACCATGTAAATTGATCTTTAGGATTTAGCCCTGACCATGCTAACACTACGATAAAACTAATTAACCATAGATATTTCATATTTAACCTATCTTTTTTTCTGCTGTCATTAAAAATACCGTGAAAGTTTGATGTGGTTTCTCTATCTTAGAAGCCGTTTCAAACTTGATATTCCTAAATCCTGCCTCTAAAGCCACTTTTTCAAGCTCTTTTCTATCAAAACCATAGTGAAATACCCCTGTATTGTCCGAATGAAAGCTTCCATCTTCACTATCTAGGTCAGCAATTGCTATGAAACCACCATCGTTCAACATAGTATAAAACTTAGAAAATAGGGCAGCTGTATCTTCTAAATGATGTATAGTCATGGATGATATAATACCGTCAAATTTACTATCAAGTGACTCTATACTTAAATCTTTTTCTATGATTTCAGTTTTACAGTCAAACTCTGGAGACTTTTTTTTAAACTCTTCTAACATAGAAGGGGAGTTATCTACCGCTATAATTTTGCCTACTTTTTGTGCTACAAAAAAAGAAAGCAATCCTGTTCCTGCTCCAAAATCCATAATTTCCATGGTAGATTTTAATTTTATATTTTTTACTATTAATTCAGCAATACTACGTGCATTTTTGACTCTTTTAGAGTTCATATCCCATGATTTTGATTTATGAAAAAACAAATCTTTTGACATTTTTTTCCTTTTTATATTTTTTAATTTTAATATATAAAGATATATTAATATTTTTATATATTAAAAAGCAAGCATAATAATATTATAAAATATATACTAAAAGAGTGTCGCTTGCTTTTCTGTTTTGACATGATCCCAAAACAAATCTACATGTTTCTCAAACATAGAGACTACAGAAGAGGTAGATTTATCATCAAGTTTCAATAGAGTCACTTGCATCTGGTAAAAGAATAGGGGTGAAAGAAACTCATTTGCCAATAACAAAGGATCGGAAGAGACTATAAGTTCCTCTTGCATCATTGCAAAAAAAATACCAGAGAGTTTTTTTACATTTTCCTGGTAGAAATGTTCACTGTATATTTCTCTAATTCTTTCATTTCTAAATATCTCTTGCATAAGTAGCCTATAAAGAGCCTCATTTTGCCCATCAAAGCCTATAAGTTTAAAAGTAGTAGCAATCCCTGCCAAAAGTGATTTACCCTGCTTATGGAGTATCTGTGCATCTTTCCCTTCAAATAGTGTCACAATGGCTGAAGAGGTGAGGTTACTTATAAGTGTTTCAAGTATTTCATCTTTGTTTTTAAAATGATTATAAAGTGCACTTTGCTTCACTCCCATAGCCCCAGATATGTCTCTCACTGTTGTTGCCTTATATCCTTTAGTTGCAAAAAGCGTTAGAGCCACTTTTAGTATTTTATCTTTCGTTTTACTTCCTTTACTAGGTAGGGAAGTGACTCTGTCATCGTTCATATTAACTCCTATATACTAATTATAGTGAACATATGTTCTTATGTCAAGTTTTGATTATATTAATTAATGAACAAACGTTCTTATTTTAATTGACTATATTCTTTATTTATGAACATTTGTTCATATGAATATCTTTATGTTATTTATAGTATGAACAAATGTTCTCTAGTGCCTTACTCGTGTCTCCTTTAAAAACATACTTGTTTTATTGACTAATACTAATACTAATACTATAAAATATTATTTGTATTTGTATTTGTATTTGTATTTGTATTTGTATTTGTATTTGTATTTGTATTTGTATTTGTATTTGTATTTGTATTTGTATTTGTATTTGTATTTGTATTTGTATTTGTATTTGTATTTGT
>JAKIUE010000098.1 GCA_021647715.1 Sulfurovum sp. | reverse complement strand
GCAGGAAACGATGCCCAGCAAGCCATAAGAAAAGTAAATGTAACAAATTAGTTATCATTAACTCTCAACGCTGTCACCCAAGCAAAGTGAAAATTAAACCCTCCTCTATCACCATCGACATCTAGTATCTCTCCTGCGAAGAAAAGATTGGGAACGAGTTTTGATTCCATATTGTTTGGATTGACTTCTGTCGTGTCTACCCCTCCTGTACTCACCTCAGCCCCCTTAAACCCTTTGGTATCATTGACGCTGAGTTTTAGGTTTTTGATGGTGTGTACGAGTTTGTTTATCTCTTTTCTGTTTAGGGCATCTTCTGTGCGTACTTTGCATTTGGACTGTTCTAGTATGATGGGTATGAGTTTTTTGTTCATAACGCCCTGCAGCCATAAGGCTACAGGTTTTTCACTGGTTTGCTGTACCCTACTTTGTAGTAAATTAGTGAGCTTTTCTTTACTAAGTTCAGGCATGAGGTCTAAACTTAGTTCACAGTAGTCGAAGCTTGCTAGTCTTGTGCTGACTTCTCGGCTAAGGTCAAGTATGGCTAGACCGCTTATGCCGTAGTTGGTAAAGAGTAGGTCGCCTTTTTGCTCTGTGATGTACTCTCCGTTTGCATAGAGCTTGGCAACTCCTGCTACTTTTACCCCTGCACAGCTTTTGACCCATATCGCATCAGAGCAAAGTTGTACAAGTGAGGGGTGCCGTGGTATAAGTGCATGACCCATTTTTGTTGCAAAAGCATAACCAGAGTTTGAGCCTCCTAAGTGTGGTGCCGCAGGAGAACCAGCAGCTAGCACCAGTTGTTGGCATTTTTTGTCACCTTGTGTTGTCTCAAGGGTAAATACATTGTCACTTTTGCCTATACCAGTCACAGCACAGTCACAAAGTATGTGCACCCCTGCCCTCAATGCTTCATACTCTAAAAGGTCAACTACTGTAGAGGCTTGTAGAGACATAGGGAACATCTTCCCCTCTTTGCCCTCCACTAACTCCAAGCCAATGGATGTGAAAAACTTTTCTACTACTTTAAAGTCATAACCTTTGAATACCTCTTCTATAAAAGGAGGGTTTTGTGAATGAAAATGATTGATACTTATGTATTTGTTATCTATGTTACATTTTCCATTACCAGAGACTAGGATTTTTTTCCCAATCTTAGTGTTTTGTTCAAGTAAAGTAATCTTCTGCCCTGCCCTAGCATTTGTAATAGCAGCAATAAGTCCAGCTGCTCCTGCTCCGATGATTATCATAGTTCCATTATTCATAGGGTATTATAGCCCAAACATTTTTAATGCTTAAATATTTCAGTATTAGTAGGATTATGTGTGTTGTTTTGCTTTACTGTGGGCTTCTTCATCCCTTCTATGTGGGAACATATGAATTATTATTTCAGTCTATTTATATTCATAAAATGATAATATTCTTTAGAAAAAATCAGGCAGTTAAATGACAAATAGAGTATTTTGGATAGATTTTATTAAAGTTTTTGCTATGTTCACGGTGGTGTTTTTACACATTGCTGCTCCAGTAGTTGCGAAAATAGGCGAAATTGATTTTTCACATTGGATGATTGGAAATGTATTTGACTCTATGGTTAGGATGGGAGTCCCCTTATTTTTCATGGTAACAGGGGTACTTCTTTTAAATAATAAAAAAGAATCTTTATCAGTCTTTTTCAAGAAGCGATTTATTAAAGTAGTTATTCCTTTGCTTGCATGGTCATTTGTTTATATTCTATTCAGAAAATATGGTGGACATGAAGATATAAACATTTTTAGCCATATGGTCTATTCATTGAATAGCCCTCAATATGAGCATCTTTGGTTTCTGTATACAATTATTGGGATATATCTTCTTTTGCCCATTTTAAAAGTTTTTACTCAAAACGCAGCCCAAAGTATTCAAGTTTATTTTATTATATTGTGGATTATTTCTGTTTCTATTCTGCCTTTTATTAATTACTTTACTGGTCTATCGATAAAAAGCTATATGCCTATGATGGCTGGACTGATTGGCTATCTTGTGCTTGGTTATCAGTTATCTAAAATAAAAATAACTACTAAGTTGTTTACTATATCAATATTTTTTATTATTTTTAGCACACTTGGAACCATTTATGGTACTTATTATTTGTCTGAAAAAGCAAATAAATACATTGATTTCTTTTATAGTTATTTGTCTATTACTACGATGATTCAGGCTATTGCATATTTTATTTTTTTAAAATATATAGGTGAAACTCTATTAGTTAGAAATACAAAAACTACAGAAAAAGTAATAACAACGATGAGTATCACAAGTTTAGGAATTTATTTAATACATCCTATTTATATCTCTATTTTAAAGAAATTAGGGATAAGTGTTTTTGCATTTAACCCACTCATAATGATTCCTGTTGTTGCAATCTTAACTTTTATATTATCATTTATCACTATTATGGTTTTACAAAAAACGCGTATTGGGAAGATAATTACACCTTAGGTTGCGGGCTTTTTCTTATGTAACAAATACCAGTGTACATTCTTTGCCTCTACTCTAAAGTATAATCGCTTTGTCTAAAGTGCTCATCAGCTTAAGCCCCTTTTGTGTATCATTTTTGAGCATGACAAAAAATAAAAATGAAGTTCATCAATTTATGTACTTCACATACAAAGGGTTTAAATGAGTGCATTAGTAGAATTTTCTATGTTTCCAACAGAGGCAACACAAAGCAAAAGTGCTTTCGTAGCGCGCGTATTAGACATCGTAGACAAGAGTGGTTTAGCGTATCAGCTTACGCCTATGGGGACTATTATCGAGGGAGAGAGTGTTGAAGAAGTATTATTAGTAATTAATAATGCTTATAAAGAACTACAAAAGGATTGTGGCCGTGTCTATAGTTCTATAAAGGTAGACTGGAGAGAAGGTCCCGTAGGAAGACTCAACAACAAGGTAGCAGCAGTTGAAGAGAAGTTAGGACGCAAACTTAATTCATAAGTATGCCCTATAAATATAATTTGGTATAATACGCATACTTTTTTAGAAGGATTTTGTAATATGTGTGCAGAAAAAATACAGCGTCTCATACAAGCGAGTATTTTAGGTTTTGTTATGGGATTAGTAGGCATTGGAATGTCGGGAGAGGCATATATGCTTCAAGTAGCGTTTCTTTTACAGTTTGGCATGATGGTGATGCTACTGATAGCAGGATTGACAGGCTGGTGTCCAGGACTTATGGTACTGAAAAAGATTTTCCCATCATGTACGCAAGAAGAGTCTAAAACAAAACAAGAGTTAAGTTAGCATAGTAAAAATTAACTTTACATAGTTTGTGTTTAAATAATTAAAAAGGTATTAATTAATGTCAGATATATCATATAAAGACGCAGGGGTAGACATAGATGCGGGAAATGCATTTGTAGAAGCCATAAAGAAAGATGTCAAATCAACTTTTGATTCTAACGTCATAGGCGGCATAGGCTCTTTTGCTGGGGCATATGCTTTGCCTGCAGGCTATAAAGAGCCTGTTATTTTGTCTGCAACGGATGGCGTAGGCACAAAACTGCGTATTGCCATTGACAGTGGAAAACTTGATACAGTGGGCATAGATTTAGTTGCAATGTGTGTCAATGATCTCATTTGTAACAATGGTACTCCAATGTTTTTCCTTGACTATTATGCAACAGGAAAACTTATGCCAGAAAATGCAAAAGATGTCGTAGCCGGTATCGCAGAAGGCTGTAGACGCTCAGAATGTGCTTTAGTAGGTGGAGAAACCGCCGAAATGCCAGGTATGTACTCTGATGATGATTTTGACTTGGCAGGGTTTGCCGTAGGTATAGCTGAACGTAGTGAAATGGATACAGTTGCAAATGTAAAAGAAGGTCAAATACTTATAGCGATGCCAAGTTCAGGTATACATTCAAATGGATATTCGCTTGTTAGAAAGATATTTTTTGATAAACTTGGTATGGATTTAGATACAGAATTTGAAGGGAAACCTTTGGTAGATACTTTACTAGAGCCAACACGTATCTATGTTAAAGACTACAAAGCCAATAAGCAGTATGTAAAAGCTTTAGCTCACATCACGGGTGGAGGTATCATAGAAAACCTTCCACGTGTCCTTCCTGAAGGTATGAGAGCAGTTGTAAATAGGGACAGCATCAAAGTACTTCCTATTTTTGAATTTATGTCTGGCTATGTCGCAGAAGATGAAATGTACAGAGCATTCAACATGGGAGTAGGTATGGTTTGGGTTGTTGAACCTGAAGATGTAGATGCAGTACTAGCAAATACCGATGGATATGTTATCGGCGCTCTAGCTAAGGGTGAAAAAGGTGTTGAAATGGTTTAACTCATTTCAACTTGATTATTTAGCGAATACTCTCTCTATCTAGTTCCCCAGATTTCAATTTATCACTATACTCTTGTAACGCTTTTTTTACATTTCCACTTAATAAGTAAAGTCCTATTAAGTTAGGCAAAGCCATCCCTAACATGAGCATGTCGCTTAAATTTACTAAGTCACCTAAGTTTTCTACCATAGAAGAAAGTACAATAACTGTTAAGAAAAAGAGTTTAAATATAACAGAGCTTTTAGCACCAAACAAATAGGTCCATGCTCTCTCTCCATAGTATGACCATGCAATCATTGTAGAAAAAGCAAAAAGTGTGACAGAGATGGCCAAGACAGTGGGAAACCAGCTAATGACCGTTGCATAGGCAGCTGAAGTAAGAGCAGCGCCCTGCTTTGCTTCTATGATGGCTGCTAGTTCTGATGTCCCTCCACCATATACACCAGTAGTAACGATGACAAGTGCTGTCATAGTACAGATAAGTACCGTGTCTATAAATGGCTCATAAAGGGCTACTAAACCTTGTCGTACAGGGTACTTTACTTTAGCAGGTGCATGGGCTATGGGAGCAGAACCTAGTCCCGCCTCAGAAGAGAATGCAGCCCTTTTAAAACCTTGCACCATAACCCCCACCATGCCACCCGCAACTGCAGTAGGAGCAAACGCTTCATGCACAATGAGAGAGATAGCATCTGGGATGAGTGCAAAATTGACGAACAATATATAAAGAGATGCAGTTAAATAAATGATAACCATTGTAGGTACAATTTTCTCAGTAGTACGTGCGATGGACTTGACACCACCTAGAATTACAAAACCTACTAAAATAGCGAGTATCCCACCATATGCCCAAGGATATTCAGTAAAAAAAGATATTTCACCTTTTACTGCACCTAATGATTGGGAAACTTGAAAGGCATTGCCCCCACCTAGTGCTCCTCCTATCATAAACACGGCAAACACAAATGCCAGTACTTTTCCTAGTGTGCCCATACCTTTTTCTTTTAGACCCTCAGAAAGATATCGCATCCCTCCTCCCATGACAGTACCATCAGGTAAGAATGTTCTATGCTGCAAAGAAAGTGTAACTTCTGTAAACTTTAAAGTCATAGAAAAAAACCCTGCAACTATCATCCAAAATGTTGCTCCTGCTCCACCTATCATGATAGCAACGGCAACACCTGCAATATTCCCTAGTCCAACTGTTGCAGAAAGAGCGGTGGTTAATGACTGAAAAGGTGTAATGAGACCTTTGTCCTCTTTGGTGGCATATTTGCCTCTTAGTATACCTATAGCATGACCTAAAAATCTAACATTAACAAACCCCATCTTTAATGTAAAGAATACAGCTCCAAAAGTAAGCCAAGCTACTAAAAATGGCACAGAAAGGCCTTCAACAGAACCAAACAAGATATCAAAAAATAAAATATTCTCCAAAAAAGAAGAGATACTTAATACTACTTCACCCATCTATTTTCTCCTCATAATATAAGTTATTATTATTGTATAAAAATCTATTATTGTTTGGCTTATTTATATTTTTATAGAAATTGTATATCTGCTATTGACAAATAGCGACCTTTTGACTATAATTGCGTTCCTTTTTAACTAAGGTTTTAAAGTAACGGAGTGTAGCGCAGTCTGGTAGCGCACCTGGTTTGGGACCAGGGGGTCGAAGGTTCGAGTCCTTTCACTCCGACCATTTAGATATTTAACATAGTAATAATAAGTAATCAATTTTATGGTGGGCGTAGTTCAGTTGGTAGAGCGCCAGTTTGTGGTACTGGTTGTCGCGGGTTCGAGTCCCGTCGCCCACCCCATTAATTATTAATCGAGTATAACCACTCTATAGTTGAAGCGCTTGTGGCTCAATTGGATAGAGCATCAGACTTCGGATCTGAGGGTTAGAGGTTCGAGTCCTCTCAGGCGTACCATTAATAGATTAGTTTTGTTATTTATTATTTTTTTTACTGTGCACCCATAGCTCAGCTGGATAGAGCATCGCCCTTCTAAGGCGAGGGTCTTAGGTTCGAATCCTAATGGGTGTACCACTTATTATTGTTACAATCACATGCGGATGTGGTGAAATTGGTATACACGCCAGACTTAGGATCTGGTGCTTTACGGCGTGGAGGTTCGAGTCCTCTCATCCGCACCATC
>JAKIUE010000097.1 GCA_021647715.1 Sulfurovum sp. | reverse complement strand
AATATGAAAATGACAAGCGTTTTAATGATGAGATAGAATTGCTGAAACCCATAATGAATGGGGCAGGGATTATTTATATTATCGATGGATCTAAGCCTTATGGAGAAGAGTATGAAGCAGAGATGGAAATACTACGTTGGACAGGCCAACCTTCTATGTCACTTATTAATCATATTGAGGAGACAGATTATACTCATGAATGGAAGAGGGCACTAGGGCAATACTTTAAGATGGTACGTACCTTTAACCCTATGACTGCAAATGTAGATGATCATATTTCGATACTTGAGAGTATGGCACAGCTGAAGGAAGAATGGATAAAGCCTGTAAAAGAGTCTATAGAGCTTTTCAAAGCTTATCATATACAAATGCTTGAACAAAGTGCTAAAGTCCTTACAATATTGGTTTATGATGCATTAAAGCATGAAGAAATACTTTCTTTAAAAACTGAAGAAGTAGATGATAAAGATAAAATGAAGGTAGAAAAGAGATATAAAGAGTATTTGAGAGGTTTAGAGACAAAAACACAAAAGAAAATAGAAAAAATATGGAAACATGGACAGCTAGAAAAAAATCAAACCTTGTTGACTTTTGAAGATATAGATTTATTTTCTGAAGAAGCCGCATCTGTATTTGGTTTAACACGTCAGGAACTTTTAATTACTGGTGCAACATCTGGTGCTATTGCGGGGGCGGGGATAGACTTATTATTTTTAGGTCACACTTTGTTGTTAGGTGGTGCCATAGGAGGCGTGGTAGGTGGTGTTAGTGCCTATTTTGGTTTTGATGAACTCTCAGACATAAAAGTACTGGGGCAAAAGCTTGGAAAACGTATGCTTCAAATGGGGCCTATGAAAAATAGAAACTTCCCTTATATTTTGTTAGGCCGTGCTATATATCATACAAATACTATTGCAAACCGTTCTCATGCTGTTCGGAGTGTAGCAGAGATTGACAGCAATAATACATTTAAAGAAAAATGGTTGGATGATGAGTTAAGAATATCATTGGAGAAGTATCATAAAATATTTCGTTCAAAGAAAACTGTGGATATAGAGGTTTTAGGAGAATATCAAGCACTCATTATGAAGACATTAATAAAGTTATATAATAATTTATAAATATTTATAATGCTAAGTAAATATTTATAAATCTATTAAAATAGGAGACAAAGTGAAATATTTAATGGTTCTTTTAGTTCCTTTCATGCTGTGTGCAGTAGAGGAGAGGGTATTGGTAAGTGGATTTACGATACATGAACATACCTATGATCGTTTTTCGAAAAAGTATAATGCTTTTAATTATGGTGCAGGGTATGAATATGATTTCTTTGAAGAGTATAATGAATTGTATTTTGCCAGTAATGTTTTACTGTTTAATGATTCTTTTGAAAATCCACAATTGGCTATAGGTATGGGGCACTATTATCGTTTTGACACAGGTGTGTTTGACACTGCTGTTGGACTTACCGGTTTCTTTGGTATAAAAAAGATATATACAGATGATGATACAAGTAGAGCTGAGGGTAAATACGGTTTTACAGGTGGATTTGGACCAGCTGTTAATTTTTACTATGATGACTATAGTGTGAACTTTGTGTATGTGCCAGGGTTTAAATATAAAGAACTTGATACAACAGGATTTCTTTATATGTATTTTGGATACAAGTTCTAATTTAGTATTATTTAATATTAAGATGTTTGTGTGTATTAGTTATAGTGCGTTTTTCATTTCTTTCATTCCATGATTGTCCAATAACCTTACGCATAAAACCATCAATGGTACGAACCACTAAAAGATTATGAAGTAACTTAATGACTGTTTTGGGTTTTCTGGGAAATGCTCTTAGTGCCATAGAAAAGCTGATGTCGTCATACATGATGTAGTGCCAGTATCCTGAAGGGATATAGATGACATCACCATGGTTCAATTCAGCTATCCTTCCTTCTAAGTTTTTCAGAGCAGGATACGTGTCGTAGTCAGGGTTCTCATAATTGATGGTATTTAGACTGCTAAAAGAGAATGGAACGCGGTAGATGTGCTTTGTTTGTTCTGGAGGAAATAACATAATTCTTTTTTCCCCACCAAAGTGACATAGTAAGATGTCTGCCATGTCGATATCAAAATGCATTTGTACCCTTGCATTCTTGCCCCCTAAAAATAAAACAGGTAGTTTCTTAAATAACTTAAGCCCAAGATCTGGGTAATTAAAATCTTTTGTTAACTGCGGAGCTTCAGCTAATATATTATAAAAAAACATACGTAGATCTTTTTCACCTTTTTGTAATAGATTTATGTAAGATTTTAGAGGCATATGTGTGGCAGGTGCATGCTGGTGTTTGGTATCGGTCGAGGGTTTACTATCATAAAGAGGTACAATGTTTTCACCTGCTACCTTTGTTATGTAGTCTATATCCCATTTTTTACGTGCAGGCCAATCTTTTGTGAGCTGAGTGATGACTAGAGGTTTATTGGTGTTTTTATATTTTTTAATAAAAACTTCTTTGGAAATATTTTCGACGCTTTTCACAGGTTGCAACTTAAGCATAATGGCTCTTGGTAAAAGTAAGGTATGCGGATAATATTATGTTCATTTTAAACTTTTCATGTTTGGTTCAGCCTATTTGTTATTAACTTGTTGTGTAATAATTTTAACAAGCATATGCTGAAGCAATCCTTACGATAGTTAACCTTATATTGATATCAAAATATAAGGGATAATAAGGTAAAATTAACCATATATTAACGAGAATAGGAAAATCTATGGTAACAAGCGAAGCATTTAAAAAGGTATTAATTAAATATTTAAACCTTGAAGACATAACACCAAGTGAGATTAATGATAATGACGCCCTATTTGGAGATGAAGGATTAGGCTTAGATTCAGTTGATTCTATAGAATTAGTCTTGGCTATTGAAAAAGAGTATGGAGTTAAAATAACAGACTCAAAAAATTATCAAACTATATTTTCATCTATTCAAACGCTTTTGACTTATATCAATGAACACAAAAAATAGGGTATATATTACCGCTACTTCTTCTGTAACATGTGCAGGTGAAAATAATCAAATATTGTTTCAAAATATTCTTTCTGGTAAGACAGGTATAGAACAAGATACAGCATATTTTTTTAATGAAACCCCTGCTATTGGAAAATTAGAGGCTAAAGATACTTTTTTTGATGCACTTATTTCACAATGTCAAAATGTTTTAGAAAATACGCAAATAGAAAATTATAAAGAAACACTGCTTGTGATAGGTTCTTCGGTAGGGGGAATGAAAACAACAGAAGATGTTTTTATAGATACAGGAGACTATGCCAATATTGACCCAGATAAACATCATATACAGGTTATTGCAAATTGTTTAAATGAAGCCTTTGATTTTTATGAGGATGTCTCTTTTTCTACCGCCTGTACCTCTAGTGCAAATGCTATTGGGTATGCGTATGAAGTACTCTCAAAAGGATTATATACAAATGTCTTAGTGGTTGGTGCAGATAGTCTTTCTCAAACAACTGTAGGTGGTTTTTTATCTTTGGGTGTCTTGTCATCTAACCCATGTAGACCATTTGATAAAAATAGGGATGGGATGAACGTTAGTGAAGCTATAGCATGTTTATTGATCGAGACAGAGCTTAAAGAAGGAAGTGTAGAAGTGTGTGGCGTGGGATATAGTTCGGACGCATATCATATGACCCATCCTAAGCCCAAAGGGGAAGGTGCGTACAACGCAATGCAGAAGGCACTTAAAGAGGCTAATCTTGCTACAGATGATATAGACTATATCAATGCACATGGAACAGGAACAGAGGCAAATGACAGTGCAGAAGCAGATGCTATTGTTTCACTCTTTCCTGATAAACCTTTTGTAGGTTCTACTAAGTCTATTACGGGGCATACTTTAGGTGCTGCTGGAGCGATAGAAGCTATTATCTGTTCTATGGTGTTAGAAAAACAGATGATGCCACCCAATCATTTTTTACAAAATCAAGAAAATAAAGCGCTTAACTTAACAAACGAGTCTAGAGATGAAAATATTCAATATGTAATGAGTAACTCATTTGCATTTGGGGGCAACAATTGCAGTCTTATATTTGGAAGTATTAAATGAAAAATAGTGTACGATTAGAAGTTATAGAGAGTGCTTATGTATATGGGAATAACGAAATTGAAGACTTAAATATTAAAGAGTTAGTTCCTAAGATGATGACAAGACGACGACTTACGAGGGCTGCTAAAATTGCTATATATTTATCTCATAAAGTATTGTTCAGTAAGGGACGTATCGTATATGGAAGTAGTTTTGGTGAGTTACCAGCCACGGCAAGTATATTAAATGCTATTTCGGCTAAAGAGTCTATTAGCCCAACACACTTTCAAAATTCTGTGTACAATACTGCAATATCATATTTGTCAATATTAAGTAAAAATGAAGAAGAACTACTTACTATTTCGAGTGGAGACAAAACTGCTTCTAATGTTTTGAAAGTAGGGGCGGTAAAAGCATTAGATGGTGATACACTTTTATTATTGGTCACAGAAACTTTAAATATAGACGGTATAGATAAGGTAAATGTTTGTGAACAATATCTTGAATGTGCCGTGGCATTAAAAGTACAACTTACGCAAAGAGCACCTACTTTAAAATACAGTGATATGCTCAAAGATTCAAAAGTGCCAACTTCTATGACTGCTATGATGGATATTGCAAAACAATGTGAGGACAATAAAATGAATGTCATAGAAGTTCAATTGTGAATTTACCTCATGGCGAGTATTTACTTTTTGCTAAAGAACTTGTAGAACAAAAGGAAGCGTATGTTGTAGTAGATTGCATTTTTCCTATGCGCCCGACTTTATCAATGTTTTTAGAAGCCGCAGCACAATGTACTGCAGGATTTACTAGTGAAGTAGATGTGAAAATGGGCGTCTTGACGATAGGAAAAGACATAAAGATATTAAATAATATTATAAGGCAAGAATATTTACTAAAAGTTGCAAAAGACGTGCATATAGATAGGTATCATCAGTTTTATTTTGAAGCCTTAGATAAAGAGACTGGACTCAAAATAGTGAGTGGCTCCTTGACATTACAAATAGAAGTATAAAGGTGAGAATTTATGAAAATGTATGATGTGGTAATTATTGGTGGAGGACCTGCAGGCTCTATAGCAGCGATACAGCTAAGAAATTCGGGATACAGTGTAAAAGTGATTGAAAAACTTAAGTTTCCACGTTTTGTTATAGGTGAGTCTTTACTCCCTAGATGTAATGAATTACTTGAAGAAGTAGGTATGTTAAATATAGTTGAAGATGCAGGCTTTCAACTTAAAGGCGGAGTGACATTTGAAAACGAAGAAAATAATCGTAAGGTTATCCATTTTACAGAGAACTTAGGGCAGAAGCATAACAGTTCTTTTCAAGTGCGTCGTGAGATTTTTGATAAGTTATTATTTGACAATGCGGAAAAGCTTGGTGCAAGTATGAGTATGGAAACGGAAGTCATAGCGTTTGATGAAAATAAAAATATTGTGACGGTTGTAAATAGCAAAGGTGAAGAAGAAAAGTATCAGGCTAAAAAAGTGATAGATGCATCAGGGTATGGTCGTGTGTTACCTCGACTATTAAACCTTGAGACTCATTCTTCTTTATCGTCTAGACGTGCTATTTTTTGCAGGGTTCAAAATGATAGTCGTGATACAGATGGAACAGATGGGTATATTACAGTTTATGTTGTTGGAGATAACGATGCATGGATATGGAATATACCCTTAAGTTCCACGGAAACCTCTGTTGGTATTGTCTGTTCCGAGGAGTATTTTCAGTCATTTGATGGTGATGAAACTGGATTTTGGAATCATGTGGTTGAAAATAACTCCCATGCAAAAGTGCGTTATGCAAATGCTACGAAGATAAATGATGTAGGCATGATTGGTGGTTATTCTTCAGATGTGACAACGATGTTTGGCGCAAACTTTGTGTTGGTTGGTAATGCTACAGAATTTTTAGACCCTATTTTCTCTTCAGGAGTGACACTTGCCTTAGAATCAGGTGTGAAAGCAGCTAATTTAATCATTGAAGAGTTTAAGGGAAAAGAAGTAGATTGGAAATGTGAGTATGAGGATTACATGATGATTGGCATTAATGTATTTAGAGAGTATGTGAATGCTTGGTATGATGGACGTTTACAAACGATACTTTTTTCAGATAAACTTACAGCAGATAAAATAGAACGTAAAGTAGTCTCTGTATTGAGTGGCTATGTGTGGGATGAGAGCCAGATGTTTGTACACTCGCCTAAGGAAGCTTTAGAGCGTATCTATCATCTTTTAAAGTAGTTAGAATTTATTTACAAATAAGAATACTTTGGCAAATACCAATATTGTCTATCTCTTCAACAAGTTCAAGTCCCGCTTGATGAATATACTTTAGCATATCAGTGGCATTGAACATTTTACTGTAACCGTTTGCCATGGCTGTAAAATAGGGTGAGGTATTGATAATACAGTATGCGGAGGTTTCAAATCGTTGTCTGTCCCAAAGTGGTTCCATAATGTAAATAAGGGTATTTTTTGACATA
>JAKIUE010000096.1 GCA_021647715.1 Sulfurovum sp. | reverse complement strand
CAGAATGAATGAGAAAGAAAAATTATTAGCAGATATTGAAAAACTTATCTCTTATGGTAGAGATGAACCTACTATTAACCCTGCCCTCTTGGAATATCTAGAAGTTGAAGACCTTATCAACACCAAAGCCAAGTTACTTGAACGTGTAGGAAACTTAAGCCAAGAAGATAAAGAGTGGCTAGAACAGTTTAAACAATATGATTAATCTCTTAAATCTTTAGACTTATCATACTCAATATTATACTTTTTAAGTATGGCACCTTGTTTAGCTTGTGCTTCTTCTTTATCTATCACCACTTTTACTCCATCTTTATCTTCAAGTACAATATATTTACTTGTTGCACTTTTCATTTTGTTATAAAAATCTTTAAAGTTTATAAACTTATCACCATTTATTTTTTCTATTGGCCACATAGCAAAATCATTGTTTCCCCGTGTAAGGTCAGACGCAAGTACTTTAAGTAAAACCACTACCTCTTTCTTCTTTTCCTCTTGCCACTCTCCAGCAAGGTAAGAGAGTACAAGACGATTACGGTTGGTAGAAAGTATAAGATTTCGTGTGAGTGGAGAGAAAACATAACCACCATAAACAAAATATGTTGGCATCTCATCATAACGTGTTGTTTTCACCAAATACATATCATCAGAAGTATATTTTAGCTCTGCATCTACTTCCATTTTTTTCTTATCACGTATAAATTCAAGCTTTACTGTTGCACCCATCTGATAAGCATCTACGACATAATGATAATCTGTATATTCATGTCTTCTAAAAGCCACGGTTCCATCATCTTCTATATTAAAACCATCTACTTTAGTTAAAATATCTCCCTCTTTTAGCACACCTTTTAATGTGGAGTTGTAGACAATTTTATCTATGAGTTTTCCTGTTACATTGTCATCTAACCCATAGTAGCGTCTCAGTGCTGGGTTTTCTAACTTTTGTGTGCCTAAACCCAAATCTGCAAAACCATCATATTTTCCATCTTTCATATCGTCTATAAAATGTTTTACCATGCTCACAGGTACTAGGTATCCTATATTTTGTGATTTTGTGATTACCTGCATCACAACACCTACTATTTTGCCTCCCGAGAGTGCTGGACCTCCTGAATTTCCAGGGTTTACTGCCGCATCTACTTGAATAGCTAAAAACATCTCTCCACTATGCGCATATGTATGATGTTCTACACGAGAAACCACCCCTATAGTAGCAGACAGTGTTGAACCTCCCATAGGGTAACCATAAACAACTATTTTCTGTTCTACTGCGGGTAACTCACCAAAAGTAAGTGGTGTCACTCCTTTAAAAAATGCCTCTTTTTCCACTTTAAGTAATGCCAAGTCTGACTGATGTGAAACAGCATACACTTTAGCAACATAACGTTTACGCTGTCCATAACGCTGCACCTCTATAAAAGCTTGATTGGCTACCACATGTGCATTGGTTAAAATAAAACCCCCTTCAATGATAGCACCAGAACCTGTACTAGCTTGCATAGATGAAGACCATGGTACTTGATAATTTGGCACTTTTGAAGTTGTATATATTTTAACAATCGCTTGTTTTGTAATATCTTCTTGATGGCTACTAGCTATAATTAAATATGTGTTTACCATGAGTAAAAATATATATCTCATTCTATTCCTTTAAAGTTTTCTGCGTCTATACAGGGGATGTCTCGTTTAAGTGCTTCATTTGCCATGAGCCCTGATTCATTTTCAGACAGCAAATTTTTCTTTTCATCATATACTCTTGCTGAGCATACCCCACAAGAAGGACTTCTCTCTTTTCCTATATATAAGTCTATCTTTTCATGCTTATCAAAAAATGCATTTGCATATCCTATAACAGGCAGTGAAATATCCTGCCCCGTTTTATTTGAAATGGCTTTGTTGACCTCTTTACTTCGTACTAAATCCATAGTAGGTCTAGGACTGCCAAAAGCATAATCTTCTGGACAAAAAGGGATAAGTGTATGCCCTTGAAGCTGTGCTAATAATGCTTCATTTTTATTATCACCTGCATCATATCGACACTTTTCACCTAAAAGACATGCTGATATAGCTATGTTTTTCATAGATTAAAAAACAAATAAAAGTGCATAGACCCAGCCACCTGTCAACATGGTTAAAATAATACCTATAAAGGTACGTTGTCCATCTTTTTTATGTGACTTTGAGTAAAGCCCAGGAAGTGTCTTTTGTCTTTTATAACGTCTAGCATAATGCAAAGTCATCACCCATAAAACAAGCGTAATTAGTGCAATAATGATATGAAAAATAAGTACATATATAAAATAATTGTGTCCAACAGTACTACCTTCCATAAGGTTTTTATATCCCCCTGCAACACGTACACCATATTCAAAAAATGCTACCACAATCACAGTCACTATAAAAAGTAATTTTTGCACACTTTCATGTGCTGCATATTTTTTATTTTTTGCAAGTGTTATCGCTCCAAAAATTAAAAATGGTAAGAGTGCTACAATCACCGAAACTATATCCATAAACAATGGCGCTCGAGTCCCTAAAAACCCTGTCTGAAATAATATATCCATCCTCTATCCTCATTAATATATTTTTATCAGCATATCACAACTGACTTAATTTAAATGAACTTTTTTAGCATACTCACATACAACGAACAAAGTCCGATGCATGTTCAAACACTAAAGCTTTTGCTTTGCAAAGAAACTAGAAGAGCTAACAAATTACAACACTTTTTACTTCAGTGAACTCTTCTAGTGCCCACCTAGGACCTTCTCTTCCCACACCCGAGAGTTTTGAACCCCCATAAGGCTGTACATCAAAACGTAATGTAGGTATATCATTTACCACTACTCCACCACATTGAGCATCATCTATAAATCGCTGAATTAAGCTAAGGTCATTAGTGAAGATAGAAAATTGTAATCCATACGGAGAGTCATTCATCTTCTCTATGGCTACTTCATAGCTAGGTACTTTGACAAGACTAACTATTGGAGCAAAAACCTCTTCACAAATGATTTTCATCTCATCGGTTACATCTGCCATGACTGTAGGTAAAAAGATATTTTCTCCTTGTGTTCCACCTGTTAACGCTCGTGCACCCTCTTTCTTAGCTGAAGCTATCCATCCATTGGCTCGTTGTTGTGATTCATCATCGATAAGTGGGCCTAAAAAAGTATCTTCCTCATACGGAGAACCCACTTTAAGTGCATTTGTTTCTGTAGCAATAAGCGTAGCAAACTCATTATAGACATCCTCGTTGACATAAATACGCTGAAGAGATATACATACTTGACCTGAATTATAAAATGCCCCAAAAGCACAACGTTTAGCTGCTAATTCTAAATCAGCACTTTTGTCTATATATGTAGCAGCGTTGCCCCCTAACTCTAAACTGACCTTTTTAATCCCTGCTTGTTGGGTAATAATCTTCCCTACAGGTACCGATCCTGTAAAACTTATCACACGTGGAATATCTGAACTCACCATAGTTGAGCCTACCTCTACATCTCCATAGAGTACAGAAAGTGCATCTTTACTTGCATACTTAGACTCCACAAAAAGTTTGGCAAACATATAAGCTACCATGGGTGCTTCTGGTGTAGGTTTGAGTACTACGGTATTTCCCGCTCCCAAAGCAGGAGCAATCTTATGGGCAACAAGATTCAGTGGGAAATTAAACGGGGTAATACACGCTACCACACCTACAGGTTCACGTCTATAGTATGCCAGTGTCTTTTTTCCACTTGGCATCACATCTGTAGGTATAGTCTCGCCATGTAAGTGGGCTAGTTCCATTGCGGTAAGCTTTACAGTTTCAACACAACGTTCAACTTCGATACGTGCAAAAGAGATAGGTTTTGCCACTTCTTTTGCAAGCATTAATGCAAATACTTCTTTTTGATTTGCCAATTTTTCTGCTACATCTTCTAACCATAAAATACGCTGAGAAAGTGGTGCATCAGCTGCGGTTTTTGTAGCTTCTTTTGCGATATGAAGTGCTCGTTTTGTATCTTCCGCTGTACAAAGTGGTGCAGTGCTTACTACCGCATTATCAAAAGGACTTCGTCGTTCTTTTTGAACCGTTTTATTTTCTTCTTTGGAACCAAAAAATATTTTCGCTTGAGGAATCGTTGACATAGTATGTCCTTATTTAAAATTATATGATTATAACCAAATGAAAATAAGAAATTATTTTTTATGCGAACTTGAACCATACCTCTCATCACAATTACGCTTTTTTAACACAAATCTATAAACAAAATCTTTAATAAATAGGAGTAGGCAAAATACCCATAAGATATTCATTATAATGTTATCTTTGTAGTCAAACCCATAGCGTAGCAGTGGCCATCCTAAAAGGATGATATATTTGGTATAGTAGAAAAAAAGTATCCCAGCACCATAAATTTCTCTAAGTATTTTAGACACTAAAGTTCGGTGTTCCGTCTGGCATGTGTGTTGCTTCTTGTTGCTTGGCTTCTATCTCAGCTTCATAAACCATGATTTGTTGGCGTACTTCGTTTATCTGTTCTACGCTCACACCATCATCGCTTGACCATGCTACTTCTACTTCACCACCATACTCTTCACCCATCATCTCTATTTTCTGGGCATATTCGTTGATATCTAGGCAGATTACCCTATCATGCCCTTCTTCTTTTAGGGTATCTGTGAGTTCGATGTACCATCGTCCCATAGGGTTTGACTTGATAACTGACTCTATCACTACCATCTACACACCTCCGTGAAAATCTTTCTTTTTTAAGTCGCCATTGTAGATGATGTCACGCACATCTACAGAATCCATATTGAGCATATCTGGCACTACATCTGCTTCTTCAAGCTCTTTGATAGCACCTTCTAGCTCTTCTTGGTACGTTTGCATCATGTCCGCTGCAAGTACCCCTGTGGTTTTTTGAATGTGCACAAGTTTTTTTATCTCTTCTTCTACCCCTGAGCCATCTATAGTAACTATCATCTTACCTTTTTCTTTGTCTCCAAAATGATAATCACAAACATCAGATGCCTCAAATTCTTCTTTTAGTGCATCATAATTTTTGGGTAACACTTGCACCACTATACTTGATATATTCATACTATTCTCCTATCATTAATTTAATTTCCAGATCATTACTGTGTCATCATCACTAGATGAAAAAAGTGTACTTTCATCTTTAAAGAGTATCGTATTAAGTGTACTCTTTTGCCCTTTAAGCTCTGCTATTTTTGCCTTTGAACTTCTACTATATATGCTAATATTGTTCTGTTCATCCATCGAAAATGCTACTTTCTTGGCACTAGGACTCAAACCTGTAGCATAGATAAGAAAATGACCTTCAAGATAAGTGCCTTTTTCTGTAACTATGTCATACAAAGCTCCTCTTCTATCTTGCCCTGCCGCAGAGATAATGCCTTGTTTGAAATCTACCTTATAGACATTATCTACATTTTGTCCTTTAAGTACTTTAAGTACTTTTCCTGTTTTAGTATCTATCACATTAAGTACACCACTTTCACAGCTAAATACCGCTTGTGTCTTCTCCTCATTTAAAGCAAAGTCCGAAAACTTAGATTCACTAAGTTGCACACGAAAAAGCTCTTTCTTTTTTAGTACATCATAAAGTACTGCCTCATTACTAAGGAGTCCCAACAAAATGCTATTTTTATCTATAAAACGTGCTTTTATCGCAGCTATTCTATCTTCTGATTTGATTAGCTGCTTGGTTTCATTGTTTTCATGTATCCAAAGATTAACATACCCACCTTTTCCACTATCACTCAACAGTAGGTAACGTTGTGCCATTTTATCTACTGAAAAAATCCGTGGAAGTACCTCATCACCTGCAAAATCTTTCACCTTCGGAAGGATGATATCTTTTATAAATAACTTTTTATCATTATCATATACTTGAACCATACCATTGTCTGTGGCTATTAATAGCTGATTATCCTTTAAAACCATATCCTTAACTGTACCATTGACATCAATCTCTTCTACGGGAGTAAACACTGGTACTCCATACATAAAAGATGTATATAGTAATACCCCTAGTACAATATATCTCATGCCATAACTTCCTCTAAGGTAGAAAGTACCATATGGCCAATCCCCTCTTTATCTAAACCTGTCTGTAAACCATACAAGTCAATCTCTGAAAGATAAAATTCTTGTATCTCTTTATGTACTTTGAGTTTTTTTACCAAAGCGACTATCACTTCTTCACCTACAGCCTCCTGCAGCGTATCGGTAATATAAAGAAGATAATTAAAATCTTCAGGATCCATACCATCAAATTCATCAGAATCTTCATCCATATAATTTTCATCAATGACCATCAAGTAGCGTAACTCATCCAAATCTTCCGGTAATGTTTTAAAAACCTTTGGGTACATCTGTTTTATGTTTTCTAAGTTCAAACTCTCTTCTCCATACTTGGATTTGGTATTTCTATCTTATAGGGTGTAAAATCTATTGCCTGTGTAGGACAACGTCCCAAACAAAAACCACACCCTGTACATCTGTCTGTATCTATCACAGGGTTAAACATTCCATTAAAGAGTATAGCATCATCTATACAAGGCTCTTTACATGAAAAGCATATTA
>JAKIUE010000095.1 GCA_021647715.1 Sulfurovum sp. | reverse complement strand
TATTTTTATTTCAAATGGATGCTGGTTTGTCCCATTTTGTGTAGAACTTACCTTTACGTATGTTCCATCTTCACAAAAAGCCTCTATAAGTGTACCTGGTACTGTTCCAGATATTTTTGACAGTATTATTGCAGGGGTATTACTTGCTGTTGTACTACCTCCACCGCACCCAATAAGTATGAAAGTCATTATTGCAATTAGTATAAATAGTCTCTTGTGCATGATTTCTCCTTTGGTTAAGTTATATAAAGTATACAGTATCTAATGTTAGTGAAGTGTTAATGCTAAATGAGAGAGTAAGTGAATCGTTTATGTTTAGTTCATACCTTGTAATCACATGATATGTTGCTTATTGGAGGTGCAAGATTTATATACACCCCCGATATTTTGCAAGTCTCTATTAAGAAAAAGTATCAGAAAATAAATTTTCTGACCATAAAAACATCTTCTTATAATTACTAGTAGCTGAAGGACCTGCTTTAACATGTGAAGGAACCATACTTTGGCTACTAGAGTCATATTTGAATACAGCTGATAGCCATGAAGCCGTTGTTGCAGAGGTTGGACTGTAACAAGCGGAGTTTGTTTTAGGCGAAGTGAGTAAAGCAATACCATTTAGTGTTCTCAAAATGGCATCTGCACATATTTTGGCTTCAGAATTTCCGATATGTCCAGCTTTTGGCTGTCCTGTTCCTTGAGAATCGCCGATAATATAAATACCATTGGTCATTACAGATTCATAACTTAACGGATTAACGGGTGCCCAGTTTCCGGTATTGACTCCTGCAGTAAAAATGATAGAGGCTGCTTTCTGGTTTGGTATCACATTTAAAACTGTTGAACTTAAGGTTTTTGATACGCTATCTTCTGTGTATGTTAAGGTGTTGGTATTGTCATCCACTGCTGTAACTGTTGTACTTGGTTTGTATTCAACACCATACTCTACAAATTTTGCACCAAAAGTATCTGCTTCTACTGTAATGTTTGGATTGGCATCTAACACAGTTACCTTAGCATTACTAAAGCCTTTGGTGTTTTTAAGATAGTCAGCCACCACACAAGCTCTTTCATAAGGACCAGGAGGACAACGGTAAGGTGCAGCTGGAATAGTCATAGTGAAGGTGTCACCATCGACCATTGCATCAAGTTGTTCTTTTAGAATATTGAGCTGCTCTCCCGCTTTCCAAGCGTGAGGTACTTTTGTTATGTCATAATCATTTACTTTTATAAAGTCAATACCTGCAGCTAAAACTAGTTTGTCATACTTGACACTGTTCCCATTTGCCAAAGTAAGTGTTTTGGCTTTTTTATCGACATTATTTACGATAGAGTGAATCATGTTGATACTATATTTACTACTCAACCCTCCATAGGTAAATGACAAGTCTGAGGTTGTTTTCTGTCCGTTAAGCACCAAATTACTAAGTATAGGCGATACATAGGTAGGGTTTTCCTCTATAACAGTTACATTCACACTACTGCCACCCCACATTTTTAGATACTTTGCACATGTTGCCCCTGAAAATCCACCACCGACAACCACTATATGGGGAGTGTTGGTATCTGCTGCCATCATAGGAGTCACTGCGACAAGTGAGCTTACACCTACGAATTTCATAAAATTTCGTCTTGAACTTGAAGTTGTTTTCATTTACTATCCTTTTCTAATCATTATTTTTTAAGTGTTTTGAGCCAGTTTCCAATAAGTAGTATCTCTTGATTGGTATATCCATGGGCTTGGGCATTCATAATTGGTTCATCATCAAAAATTTCATCTAGAAGATTTTTTTCACCTGCGATACTGTCCCAGTCATTTACTGAGATTCCATTGGTACCATGACACTGAGCACACTGTGAACCTAAAAGCCTACCTTCGTTAGCAGTGTAATTTGTGGGCAAAAGTATCACAGCGGGAGTATTGTACGAATCGTCATCGTCATCATCGTGTTTGTCATCGTCATCATTGTGTTTGTCATCGTCATCATCATGTTTGTCATCGTCATCATCGTGTTTGTCATCGTCATCATCGTGTTTGCCATCATTGTCATCATCGACATCATGCTCATCATCGATACCATCACCATCAAAATCTTTATCGTTCTTCTTGATGTTGTCATTATCGTTGTCGTCATCTTCACCACCATGGTCACTATCTCTAATGCCATCACCATCATCATCGTCATCATAATAATTACTGATAGAGTCATCATCATCATCTTCGTACACATTGACTAAGCCATCATTGTCATCATCAAGAGGGTTCTCAATTTCAATCTTGATGCGGTCTCCATCCACTTGAATGTGTAGTATGTCATCTGAGACATGATCTCCGTTGGCATCTTTAATGTCAGAAGGATCCATTGCAAGAGGGATGTTACCAAGGTCTATATCGTTAGTTGCGGTGAAGAGTGTACCATTGGAATCTGATGTTATCATACCGATTTGGGTGATGACTCTAGTTGTTGCATTATCTTCATTTGTCGTCATGACTAATGAGCAACTCACCGTATTGGGAATCTCTATCTCGAATGGATGTGCATTTGTATTGTTATCCGTAGATTTTACTTTATAGTAACTACCATCCGCACAAAATGCCTCAATAAGTGTCCCCGGTACTGTTCCACTAATCTTTGATAGGGAGTCTATTGCACTGGTGGCAGTTTCTGTAGTAGATGATCCACCACATCCTGCCAAAATAAGTGCAGACGCAAAAGCCGAAAGTTTCCATACTGTTGTTTTCATATCTATCCTTTAAATTTGTTGTGAGGAAGTATATCATGATAGGCATTACCTATATGTTATAGGAGTGTTAGGGGAGTGTTAAGCCTTTACTTATTTTTTTCATTTAGTATGAAAGAATTTTTATACAATTTTAGAGGCTATAACCTCTAAAATGTATCATTCTACATCAGAAGAAACCTTTTTTGAAAACTTCAAATAAAGTATAGGCAATATAATCAAGGTCAAAATAGTAGAACTAATAAGCCCATTAATCACCACAATCGCCAATGGTCTTTGTATCTCGGAGCCTGGTCCTGTTGCAAAAAGAAGAGGAAGTAGCCCAAGTGCAGCGATGATGGCTGTCATCAGTACAGGACGTAACCTTTTTGTAGCACCCTCAACCACTGCATCTTTCAAGCTAGAACCCTGCTTTATCAAGTAGTTAAAGTAATTGACTAGCACCACGCCATTAAGCACAGCTATTCCCAGCAAGGCGATAAACCCAACTGAAGCAGGTACAGACATATACTCTCCGCTCAAATAAAGCCCTATAAATCCACCAATAAGTGCCAACGGTACATTGACTAGTACCATGACTGCTTGTCGTAATGAACCAAAAGAAACAAAAAGTAAGATAAACACCATAAAGAGTGCGAGAGGGACAATAATAGCTAATCTAGCCGCTGCTCTTTGTTGGTTTTTAAACTCTCCTCCATACTCTAGATAATACCCAGCAGGAAGTTTCACTTTATCTTCAATCGTTTTTTGTACCTCTTCCACAAAACTTACAAGATCACGTCCTTCTACGTTTGACTGGACGATGGTTTTTCTATAGCCTTTTTCATGTTCTATCTGTACAGGTCCGTTACTTGATACAAATTTGACAAAATTGGTCAATGGTACTGATTTTCCATCTGCCAAGGGATAGTATAATTTTTTGATTTTATCAAGAGAGTTTTGTAGTGTGCTGTCCCCTTTTACCATCAGTGGTATACGTCTCATCTCTTCTTGAATAATACCTATATCTACTCCTGTGACCATCACTTTTAAAAAGTTATTGAGCTCTTCTTGTGTGATTTCATAGTATGCCATCGCTTTTTTGTCAAACGCTAGTTCAAAGTACCCTACGCCTTCATTGGCTTTTTTGTACACATCAGAACTTCCTGGTATTTTTTCTAGTAGGGCTTTGACTTTAACGGCTATCTCTTCAAGGACAGCATTATCGCTACCAAAAATAGCTATCGCCAAGTCACCACGTACACCTGTAAGCATCTCTGAGACTCTCATCTCAATAGGCTGTGTAAACCCATACTCTATCCCTACAAATTCGTCTAAGACTTTTCGAATCTCCTCGATGACAAACTCTTTAGAGGGCTCTCTCCACTCCTCTTTGGGTTTGAGTACCAAAAAGGTATCTGTATCATTTAGCCCCATAGGGTCAAGCCCTAATTCATCACTCCCTGTTCTGGCAATAATGTCTTTGATTTCTGGCACTGAAGCGATAAGCTTTTTTTGTATTTTTAAATTGAGTGCAAGACTCTCTTTAAGGGAGATAGATGGTAGCATCTCCACACCAATAATAATACTGCCTTCATCCATCGTTGGCATAAAAGATTTACCTGTTTTATCTGCAAGATATAACGACCCTGCAAAAAGTATAAGCACGCAGATCATCACTATCTTAAAATGTTTAATCGCCCCGTTAAGCAAAGGTCTATATTTATTTGTCAAATATGTAATGAGCTTTGGCTCACTGTCGGGTTTTTTCTTTAAAATAAAAGAACTCAGTACAGGTATGAGAGTCAGTGCCAAGACCAAAGAACTAAATAGAGCAAATATAATACTCAGTGCCACAGGCTTAAAGAGTTTCCCCTCAAGCCCTTCCAATGTCAATATAGGTACAAAAACAATAATAATGATAAGTACCCCCGTAATCACCGAAGGTGCCATCTCCGTTGTTGCATTATAGATAATATGTAGTTTACTATGCTTTTGATGCTTGGCATTACCAAGTTCGGAGACAATGTGCTCCACCACCACGACCGCTGAGTCTACCAGTATTCCTATGGCAATGGCAAGTCCTCCAAGACTCATAAGGTTAGCCGTCAAACCAAAGTACTGCATCGCCATAAAACTCATCAGCAAGGCAAAAGGTAAAATAAGTGCCACACTCACTGCTGAAGCTATGTTTCCAAGCATAATAAGCAAGATTACCATAATCAAGACTATCGCTTCAAGTAAGGCAGATTTTACCGTATCTGTTGCATGGTTTACGAGTACTGAACGGTCATAAAATATATTAATCTTTGTACCTGAGGGGAGCATCTTTTCTATGCGAACAAGCTCTTCTTTTACTTTATCTAGAACCTCGGTTGTATTGATACCTTTGAGACCAAGTACAAGACCTTGTACAGCTTCACCTTCACCATTTTTACTCACAAACCCTGCACGTGTCAAGTACCCAAAATGTACCTTCGCCACATCAGAGATAGTAATAATATGATCCCCTACCTTTTTAATCGGCAAAGTCTCAATATCACGGATATTTTTAAGCCTTCCTATACTTCTAACCAAAATACTCTCTACCCCTGCAGAAACACGTCCTGCACCGTCGTTTTTATTGTTTTTTTCCAAAGCTTCAAATATTTGTTCTAACGTGATACCTTTCGCACGCATTTTGTTCAAATCAGGTGTTACTTCGTAGGTCTTTACTTTACCACCCAATGCATTGACTTCAGCCACACCAGAAATAGCACGTATTTTCGGAGATATAATCCAATCAAGCAATGTACGCTTCTCTTCCAAAGAGAGTACATCAGACTCAATAGTAAACATCAAAATATCACTAAGTGGTGTAGAGATAGGAGCCAGTCCACCTGTAGCATTGGCAGGAAGCTCATCTTGAATCTCTGCTAGTCTTTCTCCTACTTGCTGTCTAGCCCAGTAGATATCTGTGCCATCTTCAAAATCTATGGTAATGTCTACTAGACCATATTTCGTAGTAGAACGCATCATTGTCTCATAGGGGATACCTACCATTTTTGTCTCTATCGGTACGGTGATACGAGACTCTACCTCTGCAGGCGTCATACCATTAGATTTCATAATAATCTTTACTTGCGTTGGTGAGATATCTGGGAAAGCATCTACAGGAAGTTCATTATAGGTTTTAATACCAAAACCCAAAATAACTACAGCCAAGAGAGAAAAGAAAAGCCTTTGTGCAAGAGCAAATCCTATAATCTTATTCATCACTGCCACCTAAAAGGTTTTTCAAGATTGCTAGAGAGTTCGTAGCAATTTCATTTTGAAGTCTTGGTGATCTTTGTAAGTAATAATAACTGTCATCTTCAGACAAAACTTTCACAGGTATCGCTATAAATCCATCTTTATTTTTCACAAATACTATTTGTGTCGTGCCTTCTTTAATCACAGAATTTTTCTTAACTTTTAAAACATCTCCAAACAGTGTCAGTGTTGCACTTCCTATGTATCCAGCCGAAATATCTGTTTGTACTGGGGCTAAAAATCTTACTTGTCTCGTTTGATTTTTAGGATTAATGATAGGAGAAATTTGTAACACTTTGGTTTTGAACATTTTATCATTTAACGTAATTTCAACATTTTGACCTTCACGTAGTTTGTTTGTTCGATCTGCTTCAATGTTGGCTTCAAGCCAAAGAGCACCCTCTTGTTTAATCACAAAAAGTGCATCTGAAGGATTCGTACTTTTACCTGGCGTTGCACCCAATGCTATAATGCTACCATCCACACTAGAAGTAATTTTTATAGTATTTGACATTTCTAACTTTTGAAACAAGTCTTCTATCATATTCTCACTCGCGCCATACCCTTTAAGCAGTGCCTTTGAAGCTGCAACCCTAACCTTATCTGCTT
>JAKIUE010000094.1 GCA_021647715.1 Sulfurovum sp. | reverse complement strand
ACTTCCATACCATCAAGCCAAACTTCCCAGCCAAGACCCCAAGCACCAAGTGTAGGTGACTCCCAGTTGTCTTCGACAAAACGTATGTCATGCTCTTGTAAGTTAAGCCCTAAAAACTCTAACGACTTCAAATAAAGCTCTTGAATGTTGTCAGGGCTAGGCTTTATGAGTGCTTGAAACTGGTAGTAAGACCCAAGACGGTTAGGGTTCTCTCCATACCGTCCGTCAGTTGGTCTTCTACACGGTGCTACATACGCAGCAGACCAAGGCTTAGAGTCAAGACTCTTAAGTAAAGTAGCAGGATGAAATGTCCCTGCACCGCTTGGAATGTCATAGGGTTGTACTATGTTACAGCCTTGTGCTGCCCAGTATTGTTGAAGTTTTAGTAACATATCGCTAAATGTCATGGCGTTTTTATTCATTAACATCCTTCTTTTTTAAATTCTTTTTTAAACTCATTTTTAAAAAAGTTTATATCATTGGTTACAATTTCATCAAAATGAGTACCTTTGTAAACTTTTAACTCAAACTTTGTCTCTCTATCAACAAGAGGATTGCCATATCTATTATGAACTGGTTTATGCACCACACAATAGATAAATTTATAATCCTTTTTTTGAACATTCTCATTTGTGCAAATGTTATCTAAAACTTCTTTACCATTGGTTAGTTTCTTTTTGATATTCGCATTATTAATTTGTGATGGAATTTGATTTTTGAACTCTATACAATAGACCATCTTTTTATCTTCATCAATAATTAGAGAGTCATAAGAAGATGGTTGCTTTAGTGGATAAAGTTTCTTAACAATACAATCAAAGTCATACACTTCCATAGAACTTTTACACAAATACTCATTATTATTTGTATCTTTACTTGTTTCCTTTAAGCTCTCTACACATTCACTATACTTAGAGCTTTCTTTAAGAACATAGCTTAACTCAGCCACCTTTTAAAATCTCACTATCCATTTGGTTAAAAGTTTCATAAGGTGCAGAAAGTTTATTAAAAATCTTCGCTAAAGTTTTTGAGTTATCATTTTCTACTTTATCAATAATCCCACCTTCTGCCAAATAAAAATCTGCTACCACTTCTTCTTTTTCTGCATAACGTTCTAATGCCTCTATCATATAAGGACTATGAGAATTCACTAAAACTTTCACACCATTTTTGACAAGTTCCACAATCACTTTTGCCATTTCTAGTTGCCATTTTGGGTGTAGGTGGACTTCTGGTTCGTCTAAAATTAAAACTGTGTTTTCATTTAAATAGTTATTCTGCGAAAGTACTTGAAAGATACCAAAATATTTAATTCCTGTTGCAGTATTGACAAGTTCTATTTTTTGACCATCTTTATCAAAATAGTAACGACCCATTTCATCTTTTTTAAACTCTCCACCCATTAACTTAGTCATTTTATCTTTTATATCAAGTCCATTAGATGCATTTTTTATATGAAGTTTAAAGTTTAAGTCTTTCATTAGGTAAGGATAGTCTAGCTTTATATCCATTTGAGATTCAACTTGAGCTATATCTCTAAAAAAATCTGTAAAATTCCAAACCAATGGTGTTTCTATAAAAATAGAATCTACATCTTCTAAGGTAGATTTACCTTTATACGACCAACCTACATGTTCAGACATTTTTTTAGAAAAGATTCTATTTGCACCTATTGCCATATATGCATCTTTTCGCAATGCATTAAATTTAAAAATACGTATCATCATAAGACGAATTTTAATTCTAATCAATGTATCTAAAGAATGCTCAGTAACTAAATTAGATAAAAAACTTTTATTACGACTCTTAATCATTAGATAAAGAGCCTTCCCGACCGTACTCTTCCCCGTATCATTCTCCCCAGCAATCACAGTAAGCCCATCTATTTTGATATTCGCTTCTTTTATCATACCAATATTTTTAAGTTCGAGTTTCATGGGTTACCCTTTTATCATAATAAACATTTTACAATATCGTTTCAATCTCAGAAGAGTCAAGTTCTACTTTTTTGGCTTTGCTTATGCGGTCTTCTTGGAGTTTTACTCTTAGTTCGTCATCTTGAAGTGCCATGATTTGTATGGCTAAATACGCAGCATTGACTGCACCTGCTTTACCGATGGCCAGTGTGCCTACTGGCATACCCTCAGACATCATCACTGTACTTAAAAGTGCGTCTTCGCCTCTTAGTGAACCTGCATCTATAGGCACACCCAGTACGGGTCTAGTAGTCATCGCTGCTACGGAGCCTGCTAAGTGTGCTGCCATACCTGAGGCGGCTATGAACACTTGTGCACCTTTGGCTTCTGCTTCTTTGATGTATGTTTGTGTTCTTTGTGGACTTTTATGTGCAGATGAAACTATGAGTTCAAAAGGCACGCCAAATTTTTTCAAGCTTTCTACACACTCAGACATGATGCCATAATCATTTTTAGATGCGATAATAATAGATACAAATTTCATTATTTTTCCTTTAAGACTTTACTTCTAATTTCATAGGAGAAGATGTTTTAGTCAACCCTTTTTTCTCCAAAGCTTCTGCAATCTCTCTTCTTAAGATGGTATAACCCGGAAGTTTAGCAGGAAGCAAAATGTCATTAACATTTCCACTATGCACACACTCTAGTTCTTTCCCCTCTTTAGTAGCAATCTTCTTAAATGTAATCACATAATGCCCTGCTATCTCTTCGATGGTACCTATGTCATTGTCTACCAGTTCCACAGTAGTCCCTACGGGAACTACTATCTCTACTGAGTCTCCTAAGCACGTTTTGTCTTTACATTTCCATGTTAAACCATCTTCACTCACAAGACCTGCGACTTGGTGTGTACCATACTGTATAGAAAACGCATTTGATTCTGTGTCATTTCTGTCAAAAGGACGTGAGAGTAAATAGGCATCAGAAAAACCACGGTTTTGTGTGGTGTTTAACTCTTTTTGGTAACGTGCCTCATCAAAGTCTCCAAGATAATGGTCATCTATAGCATGACGGTACGCCTTAGTGACTACACCTGCATAGTAAGGAGACTTGGTACGTCCTTCTATTTTCAGTGAGTCTATGACACCTGATTTAAGTATCTCGTCTACATGTGATGCCATATTCATATCTTTTGCATTCATAATGTATGTACCTATGCCCTCTTCTTCATCAAGTCTAAACGTGGTACCCGACTCAGGGTTATGTGCGTAAATCTCATAAGGAAAACGACAATCATTCGCACAAGACCCACGGTTAGGTACACGCCCCGTTTGAAGTGAAGAGATGAGACAGCGCCCAGAGTACGCAAAACACATAGAACCATGTACAAAGATTTCAAGTTCAAGGTCAGGTATGTGGTTTTTTATGGCTTCACAGTCTTTCAGACTTATCTCACGAGCCACGATGATACGTTTAACGCCTAAGTCATAGTACACTTCTGCGTCCATGGCGTTCATCACGTTTGCTTGAGTAGAAAGGTGTATAGGAATGTCAGGTGCAATTTTATGTGCGATTTTCACAACACCTGGACTAGAGACTATCAGGGCATCAGGTTTAAGCTCTGCTATTTTAGCGATGTGATTTTCATAGAGTTTAAGCTGTGAGTTAAAAGGAAATGAGTTTACAGTAGAGTAGACTTTTTTGCCACGTTCATGTGCATACTCTATACCTGCCTCGTAGGCTTCCATGTCAAACTCTTTACCAGAACGTATACGCAATGAAAAAGTACTCGTCCCTCCATATACTGCGTCAGCACCATAGTTCAGAGCTATCTTCATCTTCTCTAAGTTACCCGCAGGAGCTAATAGTTCTACTTTTGTTTGCATATTTGTATAAGCCTATCTATATTGATTTAAGACTTATCTTACCTAAATAGTAGTAAAAAGTAGATATTACCCACCCAAACTATTCATAAGATATATTTTCTATATCCAAATATAAAATGTCGTAAATAGATTCTTCATTAGCAATGAAAACTTCTACTACCGATGGATCAAACTGAGTGCCACTTCGTGTTTTAACAAAGTTGACAATCTTTTCATAATCCCAAACTGCTCTTCCTGGTCTCTTCCGAGATAAGGCACCCACAGCATCTGCTACTGCTACAATTCTTGAAGATATATTTATAGATGTATTCTTCTTTTGATTTGGATATCCTCCCCCATCCCACCATTCATGATGTTCTGCAGAGATGACTGTCGCTAAGTTTGTCGAAGGAAAACCTTTAAATTTTAACATTTGATAACCTAACATTGTATGTGTTTTAACAATATTGAACTCCTCAAAAGTCAACTTCTCTTCTTTTATATAGATATTTTTATCTATCAGAAGGTTACCAACATCATATATCTTTGCTGCATCCTCTAATATATCACATGTATTCAAATCTAAATCTAAAGTCACTCCCAATAATTTACTCACTTTTGATATCTGATATATCTGACTAGAATCCTTACCATGCAAAATCAATTCAGATACAAAAAAAGACACAATTTGCTGTTCCATATCATCATCAATATTTTTATTTTCTTTTTGAAATACAGATAATTTTTTTTCAAGATTCTTTTTAGCTTGGATTCTAATAATTTGAGTATCGTTTTGAGTTGTTTTCATACCTATTATATTACCTTATTATATATTTAAACTGCAATTATTTATGTTTGAAAAACATATTAACTTTTTTATTCACCATGTCAATATTATATCTCATAATAAACTACAAAAATGAAAATACCTGTATATATTTTAAACAATTTTGTTACAATTAATTATATAAAATTAAAAAAAGTAGAACATTACATATGCGAATAGACTTACATAACCACACCTCACGTTGTAACCATGCAGTTGGTACTGTAGATGAATACATTCAAAAAGCCATTGAAGTAGGCATTGATATTTACGGTTTTTCAGAACATGCACCTATGGACTTTGATCCGAACTATCGTTTACCGTTTGAAGAAATAGACGCCTACACTTCAGACATACTCAATGCAAAAGAAACATATAAAAAAGATATAAACATCTTACTAGGTTACGAAGTAGACTGGCTCCAAGGTCATATGGATAAAAGTATTTTAAATGCAGATGTAGACTACCTCATAGGCTCTGTTCACTTCATAGACAAGTGGAGTTTTGACAATCCCGAGTTTATAGGTGGGTGGAAGAACAAAGATATAGATGAAATATGGAAAGCCTACTTTGAAGCGACTGAAGCGATGGCAAAATCTGGACTCTTTGACATCGTAGGACATTTAGACCTCATAAAAGTATTTAAATTTATGCCAAAACAAGATGTACGTCTCTTAGCAAAAAATGTGCTCAAAGCTATCAAGAAGTCTAATATGGTTATGGAAATAAACACAGCAGGACTACGAAAACCTGTGGGAGAGATGTACCCTTCTCGTGCTTTGATTGAAGAGGCTTATGCCCTAGATGTACCCATTACATTTTCCTCTGATGCCCATGCAGTAGAGCATATAGGTGCAGGATATGAACTAGCTACTACTCTAGCAAAAGATATAGGATATACCCAAGCTGTTACTTTTCAAGGGCGTGATAAACAATTGATTACTTTTTAAGCACAATTATTGATGTTACTAATTTTTTAATCGCTATAATAAAAGGATAAATAAAATTTAGGAGCGTTATAACATGGGTAAATTCGTAAACAATACAGATGAGTTTTACAAATATTGTGAAGAAAATGAGGTTGAATTTGTAGATTTTAGATTTACAGATATTAAAGGTACATGGCACCATATTTCTTACCGTATGTCTGCAGTTGAAGCTTCAATGATAGAGGCAGGTCTTCCATTTGATGGTTCTTCTATTGAAAACTGGCAACCGATTGAAAAGTCAGATATGCTTCTTAAACCTGACGTTAATAGTACATTTATGGATCCATTTACAGCGGATAGTACAGTCATTGTAATCTGTGACGTCTATGACATTTATAAAAATGAACTTTACGAAAGATGTCCAAGATCTATCGCTAAAAAAACACTCAAATACATGGAAGAATCTGGTGTGGGTGATGATGCTTTCTTTGGGCCTGAAAATGAATTTTTCATCTTTGATGATGTAAGAATCTGGTCAGGAGTAAACCAATCAGGATATAGAGTTGATTCTGAAGAAGGTGAATGGAACCGCTCTACTAACTATGGTGAAATGGGTAACATGGGCCACCAACCAGGTGTAAAAGGTGGGTACTTCCCAGTCATGCCTACAGATACTATGGTAGATTTACGTGCCGAGATGATGCTACTTATGGAAGAGGTAGGACTTACAGTGATGCTTGGTCACCACGAAGTGGCTATGGCTCAAGGTGAGATTGGTATCAAATATGGAAACATGATTGAAGCCGCAGATAATGTACAAAAATACAAATATATTGTAAAAATGGTAGCACACCTTAATGGTAAAACAGCAACCTTTATGCCAAAACCACTTTATGGTGATAACGGTAACGGTATGCACGTACACCAGTCTATCTGGAAAAATGGCAAAAATACATTCTATGATAAAGGTGCGTATGCAAACCTCAGTGAAACAGCACTTCAGTACTTAGGTGGTGTATTTAAACATTCAGGTGCAGTAGCATCATTTACCAACCCAAGCACAAATTCATACAAAAGACTCGTTCCTGGATATGAAGCACCATCTATCTTGACATACTCTAGCCAAAACCGTTCAGCTGCGTGTCGTATCCCTTATGGTGC
>JAKIUE010000006.1 GCA_021647715.1 Sulfurovum sp. | reverse complement strand
GCTGCCAGTACATCAGCTGCACCTTGTATGTCACCTTTTTTCACTGATTCTGCGATACTAAGTGCTTCATCAAAATACAAACAAGGTATGAGGTTACCCTCGGCAGTAAGACGTATACGGTTACAGTTTTCACAGAAATCATGTTTGTGTGGGTCTATAAGACCAAACTCATACCCTGTTTCTTGTATCAAATAGTTAAACGAAGGGCTCGCACCTTCACGCCCTAAAGCTTTAATAGTATATTTCTCTTTTACTTTTTCAAGTATTTCTTTGCCATGCATACCTTTGAGTGCTTGGTCTGCATGTGCATTTTCCATGTATTCTATGAAACGTACTTTTATGTTTTTTTCACGGCAGTAGTCCATCACAGCCAAGATCTCATAATCATTGATGCCTTTGAGTGGCACCATGTTTATCTTGACTTTAAGCCCTACTTCAAGGGCTTTGTCTATACCTTCAAAAACTTTTCTTAGTACATCTTTCCCTGCTATCTTAGCAGCCACATCCGCCTTAAGGGAATCTAGTGAGATATTAAGACGTTTAAGTCCTGCATCTTTGAGTCTCTGTGCAGCACCTGAAAGTAAATACGCATTTGTTGTAATGGCTAAATCAAGACCTTCTTTGTAATCATTAATCATTTTGATAAAGCTATCTAAATCTTCACGCAGTAGTGGTTCACCACCTGTAAGGCGTATTTTATTTACTCCACCATCAATGGCTACTTTGACAAATAAAAAGAGTTCTTCAAAGGTCAGTAAATTTTCTTTAGGTACCCAAGAAAAAGGTTTTTCAGGCATACAGTACTGACATCTAAAGTTACAACGTTCAGTTACTGAGATACGTAGGTAATTGACCTCTCGGCCGTGTCCATCTATAAGCATTTAAAATCCATTTCATAATGTTTGTATATATTGTATTAGAGTATCTAAATGTTGATAAAATAAGGATAAAACATACTATCTCATTAGCATCGTTAAAGATTTTGTGATGATTTGTTGTAAGTTTGAAGGTTATTCAAAAATAAATATATCTAACTGTCAACCCATAGAGTAACAAGTTACGAGAGCCGACTTCAGCAGTCGACCTAGTGTCAACGTAATGAATAGAGTTTTACTCTATTCATGTACTACTAGTGATGTCCTCTCCATTTTTCTTTTTTCCATAAGAACGCTAGTATTGTAAAGATAACAAAGAACCCAATCACCCATGGTCCTAACGCTTCTCTTTTCACTTTAGATGGATCACCTATAGCAGTCAAATAGGCTTTCACTTTTTCATAACCCTCTGCATTGAGTCCTACTCTAGGCATGGAAGTTCCTGCAAGTTGACCTTGAGGATTTTCTATAAAGGTTTCCATAAAGTGTTCACCTCTAGCACGTATTATCATAGATAAATCTGGTGGAAGTTTACCCATGTATTTTTTCACAGCATCTTGTTCATCAATTACTTTTATCTTATGTGCAAGTGCATCTTTTTCATGTTTGAACTTAGGTGTATCTCCTAATTGTGTCACTTTATCGTAACGCATTGCATGACAGCGTACACATGCTTCATTAAATGCCTCTTTAGGTGTAACCTCTCCTGCTTTCTTCTCTTGCAAGTATGCTACGACATCCGCGATAGACTGATTATCTGCAAACATACTACTCACAGAACCCATAGGGTGTGTCATAGTATCTGCATATTTATGATCAACATTTCCTGCCATAGCAGGGTCTTTGATGAGTGCTATAAGATAGTTTTTATCATAAATAGCACCTGCATGTTCAAGACTTGGAGGTATAACGCCACCCATGTTTGCAGCACCATCCATATGACAGCCCATACACATAGCAAACCCTGCTTCACCAGCTGTTGCATTTCCTTTAAGTCCTGCGATTGTTTTTACATCAGACCAAAACGCTTTTTTCTTTGTTGCAAGCTCTTTATTGCCTGCGCGTTCTGCCTCTTCAACATCTGCTTTACCATCATAGACAAAGTCACGATGGTTAATAACTATTTCATTACCTTCTGCATCTACTTTTTTATGCATTTCATGGTGAGCAAAAGGCTCTACCAAATAGTATGTCAATAGCGAAAAGAAAACAACAACTGCTAATATTTTTAACTCTCTCATGTTATGCTCCTTTCTTTAGTGGTTTCTCAAATTTCGTAATCACAAACAGTAGTGGTCCCATAAATAAAAATGCTACAGCAAATATAAACCCTAACGTTGCATACAATGGATCCGTTGGTGGTAGTTTACCAAGGGCGGTAAGTGCAATCATAATCACAATTAATGCCCAAAACCAAATTTGGAAAAGCCCTCTTTTATGTGCAGGAGCTACATTTGGACTTCTATCTATAAATGGTAAAAAGAACAATGCTGCTTGGGCAATACCAAACGCTATAAGCCCGAAGTCTTTAGAGAATGGACGTAGTATCTCATATGACCACAAGAAGTACCACTCAGGGTAGATGTGAGCAGGTGTACTAAGACCATTTGCTGGGTCAAAGTTTACTGGATCCATCGCAAAGTTAAAGTGGTAGAATACGAGGTAAAAGAAGAGTATAAAATACACACCCATTACAAAGACATCTTTACTTAAGAATACTGGAGAAAATGGAATCACTTTTGATTCTTTTACTTTTCCTTCTTTGTAGAGTTTTGCTGCTTCATCATAATCAAAATTTTCACCATCTTGGTTGTTTACATGTGGTAATCTAAGTGTACCAAAGTGTAAAACAATAAGACCAATAATCACCAAAGGAATCAATAATACATGCAACATAAAGAAACGTGTTAAATACGCATCACCTGGTACATAGTCACCACGTATCCACTCAACAAGTCCTGTAGCTTCTAGTGATCCACCTGCAAATAACTCAGTAATAACCATACCTGCCCAGTAAGACATTTGACCCCATGGAAGCATATATCCTGAAAAAGCTTCAGCTGAAAATGCAACAAAAAGCCCCATACCAGATAACCAGATAAGCTCTCTACCTTGCTTATATGAAGAGTAGTAAATCCCCGTAAACATATGAATGTATATGATAAGAAATACAAGAGATGCACCCACACCATGTATGTGTCTCCATAACCAACCATAACCCACTTCTGTCATAATAGTGTAGTTTACAGAGTCAAATGCTAAATTTGTATCTGGTTTGTAGTACATCATCAAGAAGATACCAGAAATTACAAGTATCCCAAATGTAGCAGCGAGTACCATACCCATTGCCCATAAAAAGTTTATATTTTTTGGAATCCAGTACTCAGTATTGAGTACTTTCATCAACGTGTTTACACCTAAACGCTCATCTAACCATTTGTTACCAAAAGGTTTAGCGTTTTCATCAAAATGTGCCATTTTCTCCCCTTTATGCTGTTAGACCAGCGTCTTTCATTTTTTGATACTCAGGTCCCTCTTCGCCAAGCACAAGCTTGGTTCCATTTATTTTAAATGGAGGTATTACCAGTGGGCTTGGAGCTGGTGCTTTGATATCGTTTCCACTTACATCAAACTCTCCCCCGTGACAGGCACACATAAACTTTTTATCATCTTTTTTATATGCAGGAATACATCCTAAGTGCGTACACAGACCAATAGTCACATGAAACCTATCTTTTCCTATAACGATATCTCTATCATCTGCTTTCATATCTGCTGATTTTTTCAAAACAAAGATTGGTTTACCTCTCCATTTTTCTACCGTTAAGACATTGTCTTTTGCTCCTGCTAAATCTATCTCAGTAAAACCTGCTGCTTTTACTGAAGGTAAAGGATCCCAAGATCTTTTCATCGCATACAGTGCTCCTACGCCACCTACTGCGGTAAAAACACCAAGTCCTATCCCCATAAAATCTCTTCGTTCTTTTTCCATTATGTATATTCCTCCTATATTTAGAATCATAATCACTTTATTGTAGAATAGTAGTTATTAAAGGATATCCTAATGACTTAGGAAAAATAACATTTTAGGGCTATTGTTACCTTATGTAAATTAAGAGATAAACACTCTTATATACTAGCATTTGCGAAAAATACCCAACATGAATGCTATAGTAAAGTAAAATGATTTCTTTTAGATTATAAGTAATTATCGCTTAACAATAAATGAATTACTATTCATTATTTTTGTCGTTGTCTCATTTTTATATGCACATGTATGATTTCTAACGCTGCAGGGGTTACACCCGATATCTGTGATGCAGAAAAAAGTGTTGGCGGTGTCAATTTTTCTAACTTTTCTATAATTTCATTACTCAATCCTGATATATTACTATAAGTAAAACCTTCTGGGATTTTAATCCTTAACATCTCATCCATATCCATAATTTGTGCTTGTTGCTTTTCTATATAGCGACTATATTTCGCTTCGACCAGTATTTGCACGATAACCTCATCATCATATGCATCAAAATCAGGTAAAAGTGCAATAAGTTTTGTTCTATCAAAATCCCCACGTCCTATGACATCAAGCCAGCATGTTTTATCACTTATCTTCACTGCACCAATAGCCTCTAACTTTTCTAAAAATGCTTTGTTAGGTGTCACATAATTTTCACGTAAAAAGCCCAAGGCTTCCTCTAAATCAACCTTTTTCTTTTCAAACCCTGTCATATACTCATCATCTAAAAGCCCTAAATCATAGCCATATTTCGATAATCGCATGTCCGCATTGTCTTCACGTAAGAGTAGTCTATACTCAGCTCGGCTTGTAAACATACGGTACGGCTCTTTTGTTCCCTTAGTCACAAGGTCATCTATAAGTACCCCAATATACGCTTCGTCACGACGTAAAATAAATGGCTCTTTATCTAGTACATTTAATGCCGCATTTATCCCTGCCATAAGCCCTTGTGCCGCTGCTTCTTCATAGCCAGTAGTACCGTTTATCTGTCCTGCAGTATAAAGTCCTTTTATCTTCTTAGTTTCCAAAGTATGTTTAAGTTCTGTAGGTTGTACATAATCATACTCTATGGCATAACCATAACGTACTATTTTGGCATTTTCCATACCTTCAACTGACTGTATCATCTCAAGTTGTACATCTATAGGCAGTGAGGTACTCATACCATTAATGTAGTACTCCGTCTCATCAAACGTCTGTGGCTCTACAAATATCTGATGTCTAGGACGGTCACGAAAGCGGCTTATCTTGTCTTCTATACTAGGACAATAACGAGGACCTACTCCTTCTATCTGTCCGGAGAACATTGGTGCTCTGTGAAAGTTTGACTCTATGATTTTATGTGTTTCTTCGTTGGTATAGGTAATGTAACATGGTAACTGTGTAGGATTAAACGTGCTTTTGTCTGTACGAAATGAAAATGGTGGTGGAGGTACATCGCCAGGTTGTTCTTCCATTACAGACGTGTCTACAGACTTTGCATCTATTCGAGCACAGGTGCCAGTTTTTAGTCTACCTATCTCTATGCCTAGACCTTTCATGTACTCCGCTAGTTCCACAGAAGCAAACTCGCCTTGCCGTCCTGCGGTTTGTTTTTTGTCACCTATGTGTATGAGTCCATTGAGAAATGTTCCCGCTGTGATGATGACTTTTTTAGCCGTGTAAGTGTTTCCCAGCTGTGTAGTCACACTTTTAATTACTGCATCTTCAACCACAAGTCCATCAGCGATCTCTTGCTTCACATCTAAGTTTTTAGTATTTAACACCACGTTACGCATATAGATACGATACGCATCCATGTCTATCTGTGCCCTAGTCCCTCGAACTGCTGGGCCTTTTGAAGCGTTAAGTGTACGAAATTGTATGCCCGTAGTGTCCGTACATATTCCCATCTCACCACCAAGAGCATCGACTTCACGTACCAAATGCCCTTTGGCAAGTCCGCCTATGGCAGGGTTGCACGAAGATGCACCTATCTGCTCTGCCAGTATGGTAATGAGCAATGTTTTTACACCCATGCGAGCAGATGCCAAAGAAGCTTCTATCCCTGCGTGACCACCACCGATGACTATGACGTCGTAATTCATTTTAAACCTTATGATATATTGTGCGAATTATATCCAAAAAAGATATCAGAAGTTGAGACTAAAACTTATCTACCATCTACTTTAAATCATCTCTTATTTTATCTATCGTTACACCTAGTTCTTCTAGCTTATTCTCGCACACAAAATAAATCTCTCCAGCATCTATATCAAAATAATGATGCGCCACTATATCCCTCATGCCTTTTGCTGCTTTCCAATCAATATGAGGATACTTAATCAGTAAAGTTTTGCCTGATATTTTGTCAATATTCTTTATGCTTTCACCTATGGCTATAAGTAGCATACAAATACTGTCTAACTTCTCTTTACCACTTGGTGTATCGGTAAAATATGAAACATCTGATACGACTTCAAACCTTTGTAGTGCTACATTTACAGCATCTGATATTTGAGTTAATATCTCAATTGCCAGTTCTTTGTCATACATATATGGCATCTTTTTCAATACGTTTTTTCAAAAATGGATTCATTTTATCTCGTACTCTAATGATGTCCACTTTAGTAGAGAACAATGTTTGCAACTCATCTTTTATATGTATAATATTAAACATATTAGGCACTTTAGTTTGTATACAGACATCCACATCGCTACTATTTTGAGCTTCATCTCTAGCCACAGAACCAAATATCCCCATAGACAAAATACCATATTTATCTAAGTTATCTGTCTTGTACTGACGTAAAATATCTAGTGCTATCTCTCGTTTCATGCCTTATACCTTGTCTTAATTATTAAAATATTATAGCATAAAATCATTTTCCATATGAAGCTTCTACTATATCTCACATGGAGAGCCGGTTCTATCTAATACTATCACTCAATGAATTCCTTTCAAATACTTTGCTATAATAAATAAAATAATCCACCAAATATATTGAGGTACCATGTTCACAGGACTTATCCGAGAAATCGCCACTGTTAAAAGCTACCAAAACAATATCCTAACTATCCACTCAAAACACCCTACAAAACTAGGTGACTCCATAGCCATCAATGGGGTATGTCTTACCGTCATAAAAGTACATACAGATGGCTTTGAGTTAGAACTCGCAGATGAGACACGTAGCATCATAGATGAAAGTAAAATCTCAGGAAAAGTACATATGGAGCCTGCCATGATGATGAACGACCGTTTTGAAGGGCACATCGTTCAAGGACATGTAGACTGTCTGGGTAAAGTGAGTTCTATCCGCAAAAGAGAAAATGCCACCGATTTCATTATAAAAGTAGACAAAAAGTACATCGCACACATCATCCCAAAAGGCTCTATTACCATAGATGGCATAAGCCTTACAGTCAATGACGTCTCAGATGACACCTTCAGACTTACAATTATCCCACATACTTTAAAAAATACATTGATGAGAGACTATCAAGTAGGCACAAGTCTCAACATAGAAACTGATGTCTTTGCAAGGTATATAGACCACATTCTATCCCACAGAAGCAACAGTAAAAAAAGTATGTCATGGGATGATGTAGATAAGATGCAGATGAGTTATTAGTGAATGTTTTCGAGTATATCACACCCAAAGATGGTGAAGATTTCACTACTTTACTTACACACAAAAACATCAAAATAAACCGTATCATAAGCGCTTCACATCTTGAGCCTATAGAGTATATACAAGATGAGGATGAATGGCTGGTAGTACTTGAAGGTGAAGCTACCCTGCTATTGAATAATGAAGAAAAAAAGCTTCAAAAAGGTGATACACTTTTTATCCCTGCAAAAGTTCCTCATACTGTTTTAAAAACTGTGCATGGCACTGTATGGCTAACCGTACACATCTTCTAAGTAATCACAATCGCGCATAGCTTTTGCCTCTTTATTACGAATTTTCTTCAACTCCATATCTATATACTCTAAACCTTCTAACATCTGTAACGATGCCACAGTAGAGTAACGCATCATTTCTGCACGGTGTACAAAAATATAAAATCCATTTTCATAAAGCCCCAAACGAATGGCAGCAGCAGTTGAATAGGTGGTAAGTATGGCATCATCATTACAAATAGCTCTCACATCAGAAAACCACTCTTTCGTCCAGAGCAAGGGGTTATGTACAGGGCTGAATGCATCTTGGTAAACGATATCTATTTTTTCTCGTATCTTTATGATACTTGCTCTGGCATCACCTAGTAGTATTTCTATTTTGAATTGTTTATCTTCATAATATAAATTTTCAGCAACAGTTTGAATAATATGTTTAATGTTATCAAATTCAGGAGGAAAAGAGAAATCTTTCAATGAGCGTACTAATCCCTCATCAAACTCAGGAGAGAGTATATGGAATTTGGTTTGTATCTCATATTTCTTAATATAGTAGAGTGTAGCAAAAGTGTTATACCCTATCCCAAAACAAATATCTAAAATAATAAGTTTGTCTTGTGTAGACTTAATCAATAATGCAGGCTTCACATGTTTTTCTAAGCTTTCATGTAAAGCACCATCTTTAGTAGAGTGATAGGGTTCGTTAAAATCATGCGAAAAAAGGGTGTAAGACCCATCTTCACACAGTACTAAATCTTTTTTTTGATTTAAGACTTGACTATTTATTGGCATTTTTGAGTTGTTTTTTACTCATCTTCAATGCTTCATTATTCATTTTACCTATGCCTCTGTTGACTACTGTTTTAGCAATCTCTTTTGCCTCATCCAGTGAATGCATGTCACATGTACCACACTGATAAAGGTTAAGTTCAGGGATGTCAGATTCACTTTTAACACCCAGTACATCTTCCATAGATTTCTTCCATGCTTTGGCTACTTTTTTGGCTTTTGGCGTACCCAATAGAGACATGTAAAACCCTGTACGGCAACCCATAGGGGATAAATCTATAATCTCTACTTTTTTAGTATTTAGGTGTTCTCTCATAAAGCCTGCAAAAAGATGTTCTAATGTATGTATGCCTCTCTCGGAGAGCATCTCTTCATTGGGAACACAAAAACGTAAGTCAAATACAGTAATATCGTCTCCACTTGGTGTAGACATTTTTTTTGCTACACGTACGGCTGGAGCTATCATCTTTGTATGGTCAACTGTAAAACTGTCTAATAATGGCATGGTTATTCCTTAAAATATAATTGTAAGTATATCTATAAAATGAATGATTTAGTATGAGTAAGGGAAGGAAGTACTAAAGTTTAGAAAAATGTGTAAAATTACGAGATTTCAATTAACTAAAATCTCGTAACAAACGTGATATTACTATCTTACTTCTTTATGAAGACAATAGTTAGAAACATGTGCCGCCATAACTGAACCACATTTATCTGCTATATTCTCTTTATGTGCCGCGATCATTAAACTTGACTGCGAAGGACCTTTAGAATATTTTGATGCCATATCTATAGCTAATTTACATGATTTTTTATCTTTTACTTCACTTTTTACCATCAGTTCTATAAAAGATTTTTTCTCAAACTTAGGTTTTGCTACGAGTGTACCACAGTGAATACGTACCTTGTCTTTATAAAATTCAAACGTTTGTTTTGAAAGTGCATCGTCACCCATAGTGGCTTGAAATACTTTAGCTTCATCAATATATGATTTACATATTTGAGTATATTTACCTAATCTTGACTGTGTTACTTCTGACATAGCAAATGTACTAAGCAGTGCTATAAGTAATAGTTTTTTCATGTTAACCCCTTAATTCAATAATTTATACGTCTTATATTATAGTTAAATTTTAAAAAATAAAGCTGAACTTATTATGTGGTACTATAATCATCATTATTTATTATGAGTTGGGTCTGGATTAAACATCCATATCGTTACGATAGGAACCACAAACCCTACACCTATCACAATCCAAAGTAAAATACCCAAATCATCATAGTTTGCAGGCGTTACTACAACACCATTTTCTTTTATCTCTCGTGTAAGAACAAAGACCTTATTGAGATATTTACTAAAAAGTCCTGAGGCACTTAATGCAATATTCATCAACGATGCCATCAACGCAAACCATGTGCCTTTCTTTCCTTCAGGTGCGTATATCGCCACAAGTGTAAGCATAAGTACCCCTGCTATATAGTCAAAAGGAGAGGCTAACGCCGTGTCAACCACGGCAATTGTTCTAGCATCTAGCCCAAGCATGGTATGTATATCATAATACATTCCTAAAATAGGCATTGCAAGAATTGTACTAATGATGGTAAGAAAAATAAGTACCTTACCTATAGATCTGTCAACGATAAACTTTGCAGCAAACCACATACCTGCCAGAGCAATCCCCCCACCTATCATAGCAAGTTTGGCAAAAAATGCTTCATCAAACCTGAGTACATCTATCTCCCACCATTGTAAAGCAGGTCCCACTGATGGCATGGCTCTATAGACGAAGATAACAATCATCGCCATTTTGATATGTTTAATCGTATTTGCATCCAAGTCTTCAATCAATGTGCTCAATAAATAAAGTACAACTCCCAAAGATACTACAAATACTATCTCTTGTGAATAAGGTATATCGTTATACCCTATAAGTACTACAAAGACAGCAAAGAGCATACCTCCAAAAAAAACTTTTTTATTTAACGGTGATACATCTACAGGATTCAACTTTACTGCTAAAACACCTACTATAGAGAGTATAGGGATAAATAAAGAGAGTATATAGACTGTTTCATAATCATAAATACTAGAAAGTTCTCCTCCAAGCCATCCCATCACAAAAACTGCAAGGCCCAACGAAAGACGTGCAAGTACCTGTATGATAGCTAACTCTTTTTTGATATCTTCAGGAGATTGTGTTTTGTCTACCACTTCAGTAGTCATGGTATCTGCTACGACATCCTGCATTACATACCCCACTACCCCCAATACAGAAGCAAAGATATAAATACTTTCTTTACTATAGTCTGCTATCCAAGCATGTTCCCCTATAATTCCTATAAGTAAAACAGTACTAAGTGTCATTAACAAAGCACCTATAAATACATACACTTTTCGATTAGAGCCAAATATTGTTATAGAATCTACCATCTGCCCAAATATCATCTTAATCGTCCAAGGAACTGTGAGCCATACACCAAGTGCCACTAAGTCTTCAGCAGAAAGGGATAGTTCTTTTTTAACCCAAAAACTTCCTGCAATACCTACAAATACTGACGAACCATAAGCAAAATAAATAAGAAGTAAGGGAATGTACCGTACCCTCAAAGCACGGATAGGTGTCATGATAATATCTAACAATAAAATCCTTTATCTAAATAACATAAAGGATTTTATCATATTTCATGTTTGATTAGTGTGTTTTAATTTTTGGATTTTCTTGCGTTTTATTTTCATCACTGATGTCTTTGATGATTCTTTGTTGTAAGCTAGAAGCAAACATCAACTCATCAAAAGTTTTTTTCAATGCTTTACTTTTAAAATTTTGAGTAACAAGTTCTTTTTGGAAACGTACATAGTCACCTACTTTAACATCCGCCGAATTCACAGCCACCCAAAATGTTTTTTCTGTTTTTTCTTTGATTTCTAGGTAGGTATATGCACCTGCTTGTTCTACAGTCACTACTTCACCTTCATAATAAGGGTTATTATTTTGTGTTTTATGTGGATTTACTGCTTTCATCTCTTTTTGTGTGGTATTTACATCTATGCTTTGTACCATATCTTTTAGTGTGCCTGACTCTGTAGCCATAATCATACATGTCGTTGCGATCAATAAACTCATTTTTTTCATTATTTTTCCTTTTATTTGTTTAATTTTCTTCTAGGATATGCTAAAGCCATCATCAGCAAGACTATCCCTGAAATGATGTATACCCAGTTTGGTATAGGTACAGGGTCACCTGTTGCATAAGAGTGCATACCTGCTAAGTAAAAGTTCACCCCAAAGTATGTCATAAGTATAGAAAAAAATGATAGTACTGAGAGTACTGAAAAGAGATACACAGAATACCATGATTTTATCAATCGTATATGAAGTACCATCACATAAACCAATATAGAGATATATGCCCACGTCTCTTTAGGATCCCAACCCCAGTAGCGACCCCAAGACTCATTTGCCCAGATACCACCTAAAAAGTTACCTATCACTAAAAGTGTCAACCCAAGTGTTAACGCCACCTCATTGATATGTCGTATGTTTTTGATATGTGTATCTATGTGTTTACGAGTATCACTCCTTAACATAAAGAGTATGAGAGTGATGAGTCCCAATATCGCACCTACCCCAAAGAAACCATAACTTGCTGTAATCACAGAGACATGTACAGAGAGCCAATACGATTTAAGTACAGGTACCAAATTGGTTATCTCTGGGTCTATCTCGCCTAAATATGCAGCAAATATGAAAATACCTGCCATCATAAATGAGGCACTCAATGCGATAGTTGATTTTCGTAGAAACACTACCCCTGCCAAAACAGAAGCATAGGCAATATAGACCATCGTCTCATAGGTATTGGAGATAGGGGCATAGCCCCCTATATACCATCTAAGACCTATCCCAAAAGTATGTATAGCAAACAGTACAAAAGCAAGTAGACTAACCAGTGCTTTTATTTTAGAAGAGATAAGTCTATTGTAAAACATCGAAGTGATGCCATACACTAACAATACCAAACCAAAAATAAGATAGACCATAGAGAGCCTAAAAAATAGAGAAATATTATTAAACCATATTTCAACCTCTAGTTTTTTTTCATCAGGGTAGACACGCTTACCAAACTCTTTTTGATACGCACTAATATCTTCTATATAAGAAAATCCTTTGTCGTATTGCCTATTGTATGCAGCATCGAGCAATCTACTTGTGCTTCTTTTAATTTTTGAATTATCAGAAGTAGCAAACATGGTTTTAAAATCTACCCACTTATTACGTTCATTATTTTGTAAAGGGAAAAGGGTGAGAAGCACTCCGCGGTAAGACATAAAAGCGATGTTGAGTCTCTCATCTGCTTGTATCAAGTCTCTCTCAAATGTACCTCTTTTTGAGGGTACTAACTGATTTGCACGTTCTACTTCAGCTGTGAGCTTGTAGCTTCCATTATTGTCAAAAAAATCTGTAAATTTTACAAGTTTTTGATATTTATCTACGCCTAATTTTTCTCTTAATCTTGGCGTTTTTATCCTAATGATATTTACTTTTTTCCATAATTCAGGACGTGAAAACATCCCTAACACTACCTGATTAGCATCCATACCTTCCCATGAAGTTCTACCAGTGAGTTTTGAAAGCACTTCTCTATTTTGTGTATCAAGAGGTTTCATGCGCCCTACAGGTCCTTGTACAACCAAAGTACCAAAGGCTTGAGAAAGTACCTTTGAATTTTCTCTATGTTCTTCTAAATAAGTATCTATGTACTCACCATATCCCCCTGCATTTGAAGGTGTATGCAAAGCAATAAAAAGTAAAGGTAAAAGCATAGAAGCTATAGGCATTTTTCTCATTTTGGCTATCAGGTATTGAAATCTTGATTTTTTATCGAAAAGATTTAAGATAAGCCCTAAAAAAAGTAGTGCATACCCTATATACGTTATCTCCACACCTGGGTCTTTATTGACAGAGAGTTTTGTCCCCTTTTCATCATCATCATACGATGTTTGAAAAAACTTATACCCTCCATATACTAGGGTGTTATTCATATAAATTTGCGCATCAAATTTTTTGTCATTTTCTTCATCTATCACAGTGACATCAGAGCTAAATTCTGAAGGAGAACGACTCCCTGGGTAGCGTGTGAGCGTAAAGTCTTTTAGTGCTATGTAAAAAGGCGTCTCTACCTGTTCATCCCCTATCTTAATGATATTTGACTTTTCACCTTCACGGATATGCATCATGCCATCAAGCCCAAAGTAATGCGTCACTGCTGCACCAAAAAGGATGATGATAAATGCACCATGAAACAGTGTACGTGCTTTGACACGGTACATCTTTGTTTTGTCTATGACTACTATGAGGTTAATAGAAGCTATAAAAAAACTAAGCTGATACCACCAAGCATTATAAACAAGCTCTTTTGCACGTGCTGAACCATAGTCATTTTCTATAAACGTACCTACAGATGCCCCTATAGCTAAAATCATAAACAACCCTATCATGAGTTTATATGAAGAAACCATCTTGTAAAACATCTAGTACCTTTCTAATAAAAATATTTAGAAGTTCAAAATAAAATAACTAAAAAGTAACTTTACTTTAAACTACATTACCCAAGGGGGATAAACCCTTTAGGTAAAAGATTAAAAAATAATCTTAGTACGATGCGGGTGCATCAGTTGCAGTTTGTACTGGAGCTTCTGCTACTGGTGCAGGAGCTGCCTCTTTTTTCATCTCTTTTTTCTTACCATCTTTAGAGTAAGCAGTTTCAGTATTATCTAATCCAACACGTGATTTAGCAGCATTTAAGTTGCCATTTTTCTCTGCTTGTTTATACCACTCTTTTTCAAGGGTAGCTTTAAACTTCATTTTTTCATCTACTAGCTTTTCATACGGAACACCTGCAAGTGCCTGTGCTTTATCTTTTGAAGAGAAGTCTGGAGCTTCATAGTTCATTACACCATGTTTAGCCAATACTCCTACAACTTTTAATCTTGCTTGCATTGCACCTTCATTTGCCATGGATAAGATTCTTAATGACTCTTCGGGTGCATGGAAGAATGCTGGGTGTGATGCTACTGCATAATCCCATTTCCATTGTGCAGAACGAATGTCTGCTCTTACTGGTGCTAACTCTTCATCAGTGGCTCCAACTTCCATCGCTTTAGCTACTTCTAAGTGAGCCTTCGCCAAGTTATCCATAGTTAACTCATCTAGTTGCTCTCTTCTTTCATATTTTCTATGCACAATGCTTGTAAGTTTTTTCTCACTCTCTCTGTGACATGGCATACAGCTTCTATCCATTGTATTTAGTGGACTTTGTAGCTGGTGATCAGAATATTTTACTGAACCCTCTTGTGTATAAGGCATGTGACAATCTGCACACGATACACCTTTTTGTCCATGAATACCAGTTTTAAAGATAGCATATCCTGGGTGTTGTGCTTTTAACATTTTTGTTTTAGAAATTTTATTTGTCCAATCTGTAAAGTTTATATCATTATAATACTTCTCAGCACCTTCAACAGTCAATCCATTTGCCCATGGGTAAGTAACCACGTTTGCAACTTTTTTCTTTCCATTTTTATCTGTCCACTCTGTTTTCTTAAAGTAATACTCACTGTGACACTGTGCACAAACCAAACTTCTTTTTTCTTGATGTGTAGACTCTTCAAAGGTAGGAAGACCCGCTGCTTTTAATGCTCTATTTAGGTGAGGAACTCTTACTGTTAGCTCTCCTGTTTCATTTGAATGACAGTTAGCACAACCAATTGTATTTACTATCTCATGTCCATACTTTGCCCACTTACCTGTAAAGTACTCTAGCTCTCCATCTCTCTCTTGTATTCTAGGAACATCAGGAGATTTACACGTCCAACATGCTGTTGGCATTGGTCCAGTTTTCCCATCTACAGGAGCACCTGTTCTGAGTGAATTTACATTATCTTGCAATGCATAATAGTGACCACGAGGCATATTGTAATCTTTTGCAAATCCATATCCAGCCCATAATACTGGTAACTGTGGTTTATCTGCTAATGCATCTTCTAGCTTATCACTCTCTTTCGTTTTTTTCCATGAGCTGTATTGTCTAGGGTAGTAACGTGCCCACTCTTCACTTTTATGCTTGACCTCTTGTGCTACGACAGGTGAGGTAGCTAACGCTACGCGCTCTGCTTCTCTTTTATTTACACTTTGTGCTAACAATGCCATTGTCCCTATCGCAAGTATTGACCCTGCAAGTAGAAATTTGTAATTTATTTTCATCTTCTTCTCCTTTTTATTTTACTTCTTTAACACCAAGGTTATGCGGTGTAGTTGTAACACCTCTCACTTTTCCATGTGGTGTACTCCTGTGACAATCCCAACATTTACGTCCATTTTCAACATAGGGTTGAACAAAATTATGATATTTGTCAGCATTTGCTCCTATCTGTGATGTCAGACTGCTATGACAAGATATACAATTTTCTTGTACCCTTCTTGCACCATCTTCACTTATCTTGATCGCAGGATCATAGGTATTAAATGTAAATGCCAATGTATGGTTCCATCCATCAATTGCTTTAGCTTTATACTTGTTGATAAAACTATCTGTAGGCAAGTGACACTCAATACAGGTAACCCCTGCAGCTCCATGTGCACTATGTTGCCACGTAGCATACTGCGTGTTCATCACATGACAGTTAATACAGGCTTTTGGATCTTTTAACAAATACGACCAAGCTTTCGCAATGTACGCCATATAGACAAAAAAGATAGCCGCGATAATAAATGCAATGATAGCAATTATTTTCAGTGTGCTCTTTTCTTTCATCTTCCCTCCTTTTTAAAATTAAATGAATAATCATTCATTATAAATTTATTTTATCCTAACAATAAAACTATTTTATTGATACAAATCAATAAATGCTCCTTTATTTCATACATTTTATATATAACCTATTAATACCCATAATCCTCTTTCTCAATCATTTCAATAGAAATTTGATTGTTAAAATAAAGAGGATGATTGATAGAAATTTCTTTACTCATTTTTGAAAAAAGACGTTTATTTTCTAAGAGTGAACCTGTAGCAACAAATGAAGTGACCTCCATTTTCTCTTTCATATCGTCCACTTCATTGGCTATAAACTCTAAAAAACTCTCTATCACACCATAGGAGAGACCAAGCTGATCTACCCCTGCTAGCTTAAAGCTCATTGCAGTACGTATCGTCATTAAGGCATCTAGGCTCACGGTATTGCCTTTTTTCAACAACTTATAGTCAATCCTTGGCCCTTTGTCTCCTAAAAATGATATGGCATTCTCTTCCAAAACCTTTGCAGCTTCGTATGGGGATGTACTTTTAGTAAAATCCAATACTATGGCAACAATACCCCATAAGGTATAAAGATTAAAACTTTTTTCTTCAAAGACAATATGAGAAATTCTTTCAAAATGTTCAGGGAATTTTTTCTGATAGTTTTCGACAATCTTCATTCCTGAATCATTGGTTTCTTGTATCTCGTTAAAAATCTCTTTCAGGGAGTCAAATTCAAATTTAAACGAAATATATTCTAAAACACCAAATTTTTCTCCATACATTAAAATATTGTTATCATATTTTTTACTCAGGTTAATACTGGCTACGACCTCATCTTCTAGTTTATGTTCTTTCATAACAGAATAAAAAGCTCTTAATGTAGGATTTTTTGTCTCTAACATTAAATTTGGTAATCCCTTATTCCCTTTGACAACCACTAAATCTTTTTCAGATGCTACTACTTCTATAGGTGTTACATTATCTCTGAACTCATTTAATATTAATATTGCATCATTTTTCACACTATCTGAAGAAATAAAAACCATATCGATACCTAAACGATGTAGCTCTTCCATCAATAAATGTAGTATAAAGTCATCTGGCAGTTTAAACCGTATAAGGTCAGCTTCAACATCTTCATAATCCATAATAAACTTCATTTTTTTCTTACACGTAATAAGAGGCTTTTCTACTGCCCCCAATGATGTAATTTCATACTTTTCAACATGTGTATATTTCTCAATGGTCGCGAGGTCATAGCAAAGCATGTCATAGGAGATAAGATTACATGTAGCAGTAGGTAATCCTATTGAATAAGCACCGTAAAAAGTATTGAGTTTGAGTATCTTCCCTTGTGCTATCTCTTTTGCTGCATTTTCAAACTCTTTTTTATAGGATTTAGTCTCACCTTGCACACTATACCCACAAGCATTACATTCTGTAAAAATATTATAATAATTAACATGATTTTCATCCATCACTTCATCTAAACAAGTAGGGCAAAAAGGTAAAGGTAATTTTTTTCTCTTTTTTAATTCGTAGATATCAGAAGGCATTTCATCAATAATCTTGGCCTCACTTGCATATAAGAAAATAGAATGTGGCAATGCCAAAGAGAATTTTTCAATAAACTTCTCCAGTATCTCACTATCTTCTGCTTCTACATAAAGTTTCAATATAAAATGTTCTCGTAGTATTTTTCCTTGAAGTGATAACTCCTCTAATACTCTTAAAAATATTTTTTCATACATTTGTGAAGAGGAGCGATAGTCTAACTTCCATTCTAATAACATGCATCAAACCCTTTAATATAGGTGTTTTCTGACACATCTCGTATCTGTATATCTTGTTTTATTTTTACATCAATGCCAAAATCTTTGATATAGTCAATAATGGCTTTTTCCATGGTTAATGTAGCTGCTACAACTTCATCTGTCATAGAAAATGTTGTATCTTCCCCTATGACATACGGTACAACACCTACAATCTTTACAGGTGGTAAATCTCCCATGAGTTCTATCATTTGTAAGGTTTGCAACATTTCTACTTCATGTGCAGACCCATTCCAAGTAATATAGTCTGGTACCTTATCAAAATCAAAACAGTATACATCTCCTATATCTCCATCATCTACATTTACGCAGTCAATCAAAAGCACTCTGTCATACCCATCTGTAATAATAGGTATAAGCCTTTGCGCTAATGTACCACCATCAATCACATCTACCTGATGCTCATCTGAGATAAAATCATATTTTTCTTCTATCAAGTTAGAGAGATGTGCACCAACTCCTTCATCTCCAAAGAGAACGTTGCCTATACCAAGTATTAAAATTTTCAATTAAAGTCCTTTTTAATTTTACATATTACTTAGGAGGGAACAAGATATGCTTTATTCAAGGGAGAGTAGAATGAATTTTATCAAATTCCCTCTTAACTAATATGTAACGGGAAGATACCCTTAAAGTATCTTCCTTATTGTTTAATGTTTTTATTCCATTTCATACCAGAGAAAATGGCATCCATTGATCCATTTTTTCCAAAGACTGCATTGAATACCGCCATGTATATATGTATGACTATAATAATAAGAAGTGCCCACATAGAAATATGGTGTATTTCTCTTACATTTGCCAATCCTCCCATAAGCGTTTCAAACCATCTTCCCACACCATAGAGTACTCCACCTAGACCTTCATGATATACATGAATATGTAAAACCAGTCCAGTAATAGTTAAAAGGTAAAAAAGTACATACATTCCCATATAAGCCATGAATTGCAAAGGATTATAAATACCATGTAAATGTGGGTGCTTACTCAAGAATAGGTAATATCCCAACTGCTGAATCCAAATTTTTGGATTGATTAAATCTTTAATTGATACTAGCTCAGACTTGTAGGTATGTGCTTTTCCAAAAAGCGTTAAATACGTTTTAATAAGTACTGCCGCTATCATTAAAAAACCAAATGCAATATGTATCGCTCGCATATCTGCATATAAGAAGTTTGTAGGTTCAACATTGGCAGAAGGTTCTATAAAAGGATAAGCGATATAAAAACCTGTGATTGTTAATACCACAATGGTTAAAGCCCTAATCCAATGTTGCCATCTATATGCAGGTGTAAACTCTACTACTTCTTCTACTTCAACAATCTTTCCATGGTGGTCACTGTCGTTATTTTCTTTTGACATATTTGCTCCTTATACGCTACAAACGCCACCATATAGTGGGTCTACTTTATATTCACTTATTTTATTTCCTCTTACATCCATCACTTGTACTGCACATGCGATACATGGATCAAATGAATGCACAATCCGTATAATCTCCAAAGGTTGTGACAAGTCTGCAATTTTCAATCCTATAAGGTTAGTCTCGTATGGGCCTTTTACACCTTTAGCATCTATAGGTCCTGCATTCCAAGTAGAAGGCACCGTGGCTTGGTAGTTAGATACCACACCATTTTTTATGCGTGTCCAGTGAGAAAGCATACCTCTTGGTACTTCTCCTATCCCTCTACCTTTATACTCTTTATCATTATCTATCGTGTATTTTGTACAGGACTCTTCATCTACTTTTAGATTTTCTAGAAGATTATCAAACGCTTCAAGCCCATGATCTGCAATCACTTTGGCCTGTAACATTCTTGCTGCTGTTCTACCCAATGTTGTATAAAGTGCAGTCAAAGGAAGCCCCGTTTTTTTCAAAAATTCATCTACTATAGGTACCACTCTTTTGTTCCCTCTAGCGTACGATATCAAGATAGATGCAAGAGGGCCTACTTCCATAGGTTTACCATCATAACGTGGTGACTTAATCCAAGAATATTTACCTTCTGGATCAATATTTTCAGAATGTATCATTTTTCCATCAGGACCCACAGACTCACCTTTTACAAAACCTGTATGTTTTGGTTCACTGTCACCATCATAAGGGTGTAGTGGCTCATCTATTTGGTACCATGAGTGTGTTGCCTCTTCAGTGATGAGATCTTCATTTATCTCATGAACCGTACTTAAGTCACCATCTAAAATCATCCCCTTGCTTAAAAGATATTCATTTCTATCTACAAGAAGTCCATCTCCTGCCATAAAGTTTTTTATAGGAATTGACTGCATCACCGAAGGTTCATCTTTGTACATTTCAGCAGCCATCACCACATCTGCATAGTATGCATTGTTTATGAAATTTGCCATATCTTTATACTTCACCATAAATTCAGCCATTCTTGCAGGATCTAGCATATCCATGATACATGTTACCCCTCCCACAACCAAAGATTGAGGATGAGGGTTTTTCCCTCCAAAGATAGCCATCATTTGTGCTACTTTTCTTTGCATTTCTAGTGCTTTTAAATAATGAGAAAGTGCTATAAGGTTTTGTTCTGGTGTAAATTTATACGTAGAGTGCCCCCAGTATGCATTAGCAAATGGGCCAAGTCCTTGAGGATGCTCAGCAAACTTTTTTACTGTCTCTTGTGCTTTAATAAGGTCATTTTCACCAGTGGCTACAGGATTATCAGAATACTTAAATGCCAACTTACTCGCTTTTGCAGGATCAGCCTTCAGTGCCGAAGTGATATCTACCCAGTCAAGTCCATGTAACTGATAAAAATGTACAGGATGATCATGCATAAACAGTGTTGCATCCATCAATGAACGTACAAGTGCCGCATTGTAAGGAATAGTAATACCCAATGCATCTTCCATGGACATCGTACTTTTTAAGTAATGTGAATACGTACATACCCCACAAATCCTTTGCATAAGCAATGGCACATTCCTTGGGTCTCTGTTTCTGGCAATGATTTCTAAGCCTCTAAAAAGTGTGGAAGAGACAAAAGCGTCTTGAACCACACCATCATCACCAACTATGACTTCTGCTCTTAAATGTCCTTCAATTCTTGTAATAGGATCTACTACTACTCTCTTAGGTCCAGAACTAGCAGGTGTGACATGTCCCTGCGTACTTGTTTCTACTGTATCTGCCATTTCTTCTGTTACATTATTTTGACTCATTTACCTAACTCCCTTTTTACTTTTTTGGATTTTTAACTGCTGCTATTGCTGCGTGTGCGGCTATACCTACGGCTGTCGCTGTAAGGAGTCCTACCCCTATCCTATCTGCAGTTGCATCTGCTCCTAATCCACTAAATGTTGTGGCATATAGTCTGTCTCTTAATGGTTCATTCACCGTTCCCATCGTGTCCCAGAAATTTGGCTCAGAACAACCTATACATCCAAACCCTGTCTGTACTGGCCATGAGGTACCCTGATTAAATTTTTGTTTACCACAGTTGTTAAAAGTATAAGGGCCTTTACATCCCACTTTATAAAGACAGTATCCATCTTTTGCACCTTCATCACCAAAATGTTCCACAAACTCACCTGCATCAAAACGTCCTCTTCTTTCACATAAATCGTGAATTCTTAGTCTATACGCCCATTTTGGTCTGTTAAAAACATCCAAAGCAGGCAGTGTCCCATAGAGTAGATAATGCATCAATGTCCCCACAATGTTCTTCTCACTTGGAGGACAACCAGGTACATTGATAACCGTCTTGTCTGTTACTTCAGAAAGTCCTACAGCCCCAGATGGATTAGGTGCTGCTGCTTGTACACCACCAAAAGCAGAACAGGTACCTATGGCAAATATAGCTGCTGCATTTTCAGAAGCCAGTTCAGCCGTATGTTTACCTGAGTGTCCATGGCCACCAATGGTTAAAAAATTTTCAGTGTCGCCTACAGGTATGCCACCTTCTACCATCAAAATATATCGACCTTTATATTTCTCCATCGCATGTTCTAAGTTTTGCTCGGCTTGCCATCCTACAGCTGTCATAATGGTCTCTTGGTATTCCAAAGAGATATAGTCAAATATAAGACTATCTATAGAGGGGTTTGCAGAACGGAGCAAGGACTCAGTACAGCCTGTACACTCTGCCATATGCAACCATATAATAGGCAGTCTGTCAGCCACTTTTACAGCCTCTGCCATAAGTGGTGTAAATGTTGCAGGAAGAGATAACATAGCAGTCATCGCCCCTGCCCATGTCATAAAATCACGTCTTGAAAAGCCATGTTTTTCTATGGTACTTTCTATAGAGTCATCTTCTCTCATTTTAGGCAGTTTTTTAAGCTGAGCTATTCGCTCTTCAAATGTCTTGTAAAGTGAATCATACGTTATATCTTTTATTCTATCATTCATTTATTTTCCTTTGTATATTGCACAAATTTGACAAAGTGTAACAAAAGTTAAAAATAAATATATTGATATAAATCAATAAAATGAATATTCATTCAGTAGTATCCTTTTAGATTGTATTATATAAACCTCCTTACTATTAGTAGGTTTCCTAATAAACTATATTTTAATTAAGAAAAAGATTACTCTAACCATTAGATACTTTATGTAAATGATTAATATAAATCAATTTTATATATTAAAGTAACAATTAATGATTATTTTAACTATTTAATAATAGTTTAACAATTACTACCATAGAATATATGGTAATCAAAACCTAATCAAGGAGGAATAAATATGGCACGTGTTGTAATCATGGGTGGTGGGGTCTCAGGACATACCGCTGCGACTTTTTCAAAAAAATGGCTGGGAGATGAACATGAGGTGGTAGTAGTGACCCCCAACTCTCAATGGAACTGGATTCCATCAAATATTTGGGTAGGTGTGGGACAAATGCAAAAGAAAGATGTAGTCTTTCCTTTGGCTCCAGTGTATGAAAAAGCTGGTATTGTCTACAAACAGGCACTTGCAAAAGCCATACACCCAAATGGCAAAGAGAGCAGTGACAAACCATTTATTGTCATAGAATCAACCAAAAAAGATTCACTAGGTCAAACAGAAGAGTTAGAATATGACTATCTCATTAATGCAACAGGTCCTAAACTAAACTTCGATGCTACACCAGGACTTGGTAATGGGAAGGGACAAATGGGAACCAATACAGTCTCAGTTTGTACTGCAGAACATGCTATACATGCTAATTTAGAGCTTAAACAAGTATTTGAAAAAGCCAAGAAAGCAAAAGAAAATGGCACAGGTGAAAAACAAAAGATTCTTGTAGGTACGGGTCATGGTATGTGCACCTGTCAAGGTGCTGCTTTTGAATACATCTTCAACATCGAACATGAAGCTAAAAAAGCAGGTGTCAGAGATATGTTAGATATCAAATGGATATCTAATGAAGCCTTCCTCGGTGACTTTGGTATGGGTGGACTGCACATGAAAGTAGGAGGATACGCTGTGTCTTCTAAACTCTTTGCAGAGTCTTTGTATGCTGAACGTAATGTAGAGTGGATTATCGGTGCACATACTTCTAAAGTAGAAGATGGCAAAATAGAGTATGAGCTACTAGATGGTACAAAACATGAAGAGACTTTTGACTTTGCGATGCTTATCCCTCCATTCTCTGGTGTCGGATTTAAAGCATATGATAAAGATGGATCAGATATTACTGATGTACTTTTTGCTCCCAATGGATTTATGAAAGTAGATGCCAAGTATGACGCAGGAGCATACGAAAATTGGAAAGCATCTGACTGGCCAAGTACCTACCAGAACCCAAGTTTTTCAAATATCTTTGCATGTGGTATTGCTTTTGCACCTCCACATCTCATCTCTAAACCCATGACATCTCCAAACGGTACAGCCATCAACCCTACACCTCCAAGAACAGGTATGCCTGCTGGTATCATAGGTAAAGCAGTAGCACATTCAGTTTGTGATATGATCAAAAAAGGTAAAGATGCTCACTTACATGAAGCCTCAATGGCAGAAATGGGTGCTGCTTGTGTAGCCTCTGCTGGTAAAGGTATATTAGATGGAAGTGCCGCAGCAATGACAGTCTATCCTGTAGTTCCTGACTTTGAGAAATACCCAGGAACTGGTAGAGATACAGATTATACCTTTGGAGAGATAGGTCTAGCAGGTCACTGGATAAAACATATTCTTCATCACATGTTTATCTGGAAAGCAAAACTCAAACCAGGTTGGACTTTTATCCCAGAATAGATGCCAAAATGGAAATAAAAATAAAACAAAAGGATTAATAATGAAAAAAAAAGAAGAAGAAAATTTCGCTCTAAATGAACAGTTTAACCTTACTATGATTCCAGGGAGCTTTGCACGTAAAATGCGTACATGCAAAATCTGGCAATTTTTTAGATTTATAGTGATTAATATCAAAATGTTAATCGTTGTAAGCAAAAGTCACTAAAAGTTAGCACCTCTCAAGGTGCTACTCCTACAAACATGATACGAAATATCATACAATATCCCACACAAACAGGATTTGAATTTGGTGGCACAGTACGCCATTTTGATGAGACACTACACATACTCATCACTGACTTAAAAGACACCATCAATGCAAACGCATTAGAAGGACTAGCAGCCTTTCAAATAGGTTCTCCACTTAACGTCATCGTCATCAAACAAAAAGATGGCAGCTTCTTAGAGGTAATGAACCCTAGTATCTTTACAAAAGAAGGTGAGTTAACCCCTACTGAAAGTACAGCCTACTACCCTAACCTTACAGCAGTAACCCAGCGTGCTAAGACCATCAAAGTAGCATACGATGATGCCCAAGGAAAACAGCAGTACCTTACCGCACACGATGACCTAGCAGTACTCATACAAAGAAAAAATGACTATCTGTTAGGCTCTACTTTCATAGCCAGGCTAAATCCTAAAGAAAAAGTCATCTTTGAAAACAAGTTAAAAGGACTAAGTAACACAGATGCAAAAGCCACATGTAACATATCTCCCTACTCGGATAAGATACTAACCCTCATAAAATATGCTCTTTTACTAGGGCTTATAGGCTTAGTGGTTACGTTCTTTAGTAGCCTAATACCCTATCTAAAAATATTTGAAAGCTATCTCATGCTCAGTATAGCTGTACTCATAGGAATATATTTTATTAGAGCTCTTTATGAAGGGAAGCGTTGTGGGGTATGCCAGATTGGGAATACTACTGCGATGGCACTAATAAAAAGTATGCACTTAGGGGCTTTGTATCTTCTAAATCATTGGGTTTTATTTTAGTAATGTACTAAATAGTCATAAGTGTTCCAAAACCAAAAAGGTTTTGGAAAAATGTTAACGTTTTGAGAATTGTCTAGATCTTCTTGCTTTTCTCTTACCTGGTTTCTTACGCTCAACAACTCTTGAGTCACGAGTAAGTAAACCTTCTGGCTTAAGAAGTGCTCTAAATGTTGGTTCGTAAGCTACCAACGCTTTAGTGATACCATGCTTAAGTGCATCTGCTTGAGCAGCATAACCACCACCAAGTGTCGTAGCTTTGATATTCATACTGTCTAATTGCTTAGTGATTTCTAATGGAAGTCTCACTTTCATTTTAAGTGTTTCGTGTCCACCTAGCCATTGATTAAGTGTTTTACCATTGATAAGCATATCACCTTTACCTGGAGTCATCCAAACTTTTGCGATAGCCGCTTTTCTTTTTCCTGTTGCATAAATAGTAGCCATGATTACGCTTCCTTATTGATTTGTGCTGTATGAGGATGCTCAGAACCTGCATACACTTTAAGTTTTTTGATCATTGCTCTACCTAAAGTCGTTTTAGGAAGCATACCACGTACTGCCAATCTGAAAAGCTTTTCAGTATGGTTTTCTAACATGTCGTCAAGTTTTTTACTTTTAGTTGAACCAAAGTAACCTGAATGTGTAAAGTATTCTTTATCTTCTAGTTTTCGACCTGAAAATTTAGCTTTTTCAGCATTGATGATGACTACGTAGTCACCACAGTCTACATTTGGTGTAAATGATGGTTTATGTTTACCTCTAAGAAGTGTCGCTACTTCAGTTAAGATACGACCAAAAGTTTTACCTTCAGCGTCTATCAAAACCCAGTCACGAGTTACGTCAGCAGGTTTTAATACTGTTGTCATTTTCATGATTATTCCTTGTTATATATGAGCTTTCACTCTTTGTGGACGGATTGTATCCAGATAACCTTAATATTTTTTTAAATTCAGTTTATTTTAAGTTTAATAGCTCAATTTCCTCGTTTAACAAATAAACCACTATCCCCTCCGTACGTTTTCCAGTGATATTATTAATAGCTTTTTTATAATACCCCACTTGACTCTGATGCTTCAAGCCATACTTCTTAGAACTCTTATAATCTATGACTAGATTATGCTCCTCATACTCCAAAAGCAAATCTATCTGCTTGAGTTCTCCCTCGTAAGAGAGTGATTGTTCCTTGCGGATAGTAGCCCCTACTAGTAGTGCTTGAAACTCAGCATTTTCTATCAAACTTCTCACACGCTTTTTTATCTCAGCTATCCGTATATCATCCAACTGCTGTCCATATCTATTTTGCAGTGCTGTCATAGAGGCTTTTAAACTCACCTCATCAAACCCACCTAGCATCTCTAAGGCATAGTGTAATGCCGTACCAAAGAGTATGGCTTCATAGTCTTTCTCTTCTTCATCTTCATGTTCTGGGGTTTCTTGGGTTCCGTAGTTTGTTATCACTGTAGCAGGCAAAGCCAGCATACTATCATTTCTCATTTCTAATTTCTCATTTCTCATTTCCAATGTTCCCAATTTCATTGGAGACATTGCGAGTGCATCAAAGAGTGAGTCTTTAGGCTTGCGTATGACTATCATCCCCTCTACTGCACGGGTGAGTGCTACATAGAGTACATTCATGCTGTCTTTGGCTGCCGAGACCTTACGTGCTTCGATTATCTGTGCATACTCAGCATCGAAATTCTCTCTGCCTTTGGTACGGTAGAGTATCTTGTCTATGTAGAGGTTGTCATCGTAGTGGTAGAGCAAGGCTGATTTGTCACTATTCTTTCGTGTGAGCTTGTCTAGCAGTATCACATACTCAAACTCTAGTCCTTTAGAGCCGTGTATAGTCATAATCTTCGCACCATGTACCGTATTGGATGCCACGGCGATGTTGGAGCTCTCAAACTCCTCTACAAAGGTGGGTATGTCAGTGTAATTAGAGGCAAACTCTAAGAGCTTCAGCACATTCAAGTCATCATCAAAGTACCCAAACTCTCGCACCAGCTTGTCCACCACCTGCAAGGGAGACATAAACGCAGAGAACCAAGAGGTATCCACCTCTTCTAGCTTTTTACCCACGTTGAGCAACATCGCCTGAGCGTCTATCTTCTCTCCGAAGAAAAGGTACGCTGTCATGGCTGCGAGTGCGGCTATCTTTGGCATATTTTTGAGTGAGCTAGAGGTCTTTAGTAGCGTTTCTATGCCCTCATGCTGGCACGCCTCTTGCAGGGTCTGCCCATCTTTGTTGGTACTGACCAAAAAGGCGATGTCATCCACATCTACCCCAAGCTCTAACAGCCTTTTGGCTTGTCCCACTGCTTCATCTATGAGCTCTTCAGACTCTAGCACCTCAACATAGCCCTCTTCTGCTCCCTCACGGCTCTTTTGTGGAACATAACCTAACATATTTGGCTCGAACCATCGGTTTACCTGTTCTACCACGTTTTTAGAGCTTCTATAGTTGGTATCCATAGGGAGTATCTTTACGCCGTACTTCTGGGCTACCTTATCAAACAGCTCTTCTACCCCACCACGGAAACGGTACAGCGACTGCTTGGTATCACCCACATAAAAAAACGACTTAAATTCACTCTGCCCGTACCCTGCAAATATCTCGTCTATCATCGGTTGCAAGAGCAAAAACTGCAAGGTAGAAGTGTCTTGAAACTCATCCAGCAGTATGTGCTTAAACTTCGCATCTATCTTAAAGTACAAAAACTCACGGCTGATGCTCTCATGCAGTAACCTATAGGTAAAATACGTCAAGTCATCAAAGCTCAGTACCCCTGAACTCTTGGCATTGGTGATGTTGGCATTGCGGTAGTAGTCGTAGATACCAAAGAGATTTTGCAAGACTATCGCCTCTTTGGCTTCTGCCCATTTGGCTAGTTCTACTTTCAGATAGGCATAGAGTCCCTCTATCTCGTCATTGGCTACCTTTTTGTACCAGCTATGCTCCCCCAATGTCTCTTTCTCAAAAAGTGACTTACTAAAGAGCTCTTTCACACTCTTGGTCTCAAACTGCTTCATGCAACGTGCCGCTGCTCCTGCGTCTATGAGAGCCTTTATCATCTTCACACGCAACACTTCACACGCCTCTTCACACTGTGCCAAAGAATGCTCTTTGGTTTTAACCTTTGGCAAGAGAGGATCCACCTTATAAAAGTCCTGCATCAAATCAAAGATTTTCCCAAAGCGTTTGTCTTCTATATCCATAGCAAGCTTCACTAGGTTTGAGAGCAGTCCATTTGCCTGCACCTCATCTAAAAAGTGTTTCTCCAGCCCATCTTCGCCTTCTGTCTTGGTCACAAAGTCAGGCTCTAACCCCAGTTCTAAAGAAGCAGAACGCAAGATGCCAGAAAAAAAGCTATCGAGCGTCACGATATAAGAGCTATGAGACAAAAACCTAGCCAATATCTCTGGCTGCCTAGCAAACAACTCCTCACGCGTAAGCCCCGTCTGCTCTAGCACTGCATCCAAGAAAGCCTTATTATGTGAAGCTTCATTGTCCCCCAAGTTACGCAAAGAATCCACCACCCGCTGTCGCATCTCTGCAGCTGCCTTGTTGGTAAAGGTGGCTGCAAGTATGCTTGACGGTGACTCTCCCATAAAAAGTAGTGCTATATAACGTACAGACAATGCAAAAGTCTTACCTGAACCTGCGGCGGCTGAGAGGGCTAGGAAGGGTTTAAAACTCATAAATACTCTCCTCTCCCACACATCAAAGCAAACTCACACCATTTACACTTCTGCAAATCCTCAGTTTTCTCAGCCACAAAGCTCTTGGTCTGTTTGAGTTCTATGATGACATCTGCTAAACGTTCGTTTTTCTCTTCAAGGGCTGTTATCTCTTCTACTTCTCCACCCTCAAAGAGCTTGACAAAGGCAAGGCTGATATTTTGGTATTTGTCTTGTAGCATCTGATAGTAGATACTCATTTGTAGGTCATTGAGTGTGTCTATGTTTTTGGTTTTTTGTGCCTCTTTAGTGCTACCACTTTTGTAGTCTAGCACTAGGGTGTGGGTGGGGTTTTGGTCTATGCGGTCTATGCGTCCTTTGAACTTAAGTCCACCTATGTTGCCTTGGAACTCTGCTTCACGCTCTACCACTCTCCATTCATGCTTAAAATGCTCTACTTGGCTAGAAACAAAGCCTTTGAGCTTACTCTTCCATAGTAGTTTTTTGTACGCTGTTTGTGAGTCATCAAAGGGTAGGAGCCTGTCTAGTAATACATCTATATTTTTTTGCATCTCTTCTACACTAGTAAAGCTATCTTTCTCTCTATGCAAGTGGTCTAGCAGTGAATGCAGAAATGCCCCCTCGTTCATCTCATCATCTTTTTTAGCTTGTAGCTTTTGGATGTAGCGGTAGTAGTACTTTCGCTTACAGTCTAAGTAGGTCTTTAGGCGTGAGGCAGACCATGTCATAGCAGTAGCATCAAAGGCTTCCACTACAGGGTCTTCCTGTTCACTTATCTGTGATGGTTGAGCGTACAACAAATCAAACTGTGCTTGTACCTGCTCTGCTTTGTCTAAGCCTAGTTCGTAGAGGAACTTTGAGGGCAACTTATTATCAGAAGAACTATAGAGTATCACGGACTCTTTGGCTTGTTCTAGTAGGCGTTTATAGTACTGCTTTTGTAGGGCTTCTCTGTCGTGTTTGGTAGGCAGGTTTGCAAAAGCTCGCACGGAGGAGTTTAGAAACTGGTCTTTACTAGAGCTTGCAGGTACTACGCCTTCATTGAAGTCTACTATCACCACGCCCTCGAAGCGTACTCCTCTGGTCTCTAGGACTCCCATGACGGTTATCTTCCCACCACGTACGTCATCCATCGTGACTTTACTCAGAGACTTTAACCACAAAAAGAGCCACTCTGTAGTGGGGAGTGCTTGGGTTTCTAGTACTTTGGTGAAGTGCAAGTACCTCTCGTGTACCCTCTCATTAAACTTCTCTTTCTTATCACCCTCTATGAGCGGACTATCATGTAAACCCAAATCATCTATGCGTTTAAAAAACTCTGCTACCCTTATCTTTTTACCACTAGCCAATGCATCTAATGCCTCAATATTAAATCCATATCTCTCTAAAAGCTTCTTACTCTCATCATCCCTACTCTGCCAGTACCTATAGAGTGCCTCTAAAGACTTATAGACACGCCCATTAGCGTAGTCGTACCCCATCGCGAAGTTTAGGTTGTTGTGTGTGTCAAAGAGTGTGAAGTGTTCTTTAAAACTTTCATCGGGCAAGATGAGGACTATCTCTTCAGGGTTGATGCCAGATTGTACCATCTGCTCTATATGCGTAAAGGCTAAAGCTATCTGCTCTTGGCGTTCTTCTACGGCGTAGACTTTGGCTTCTAATGTCTCACTGTTCTTTTCGTACTGTAAGAGTTTGGACTCACTTAGCGAAAAGTGACAGTGACTATGGTTGGGAAGTTTTATGCCCATCGCTTCAAAACGCTCTTGCATCTTGATGTTAAACTTGCTGGTGGTGTAGTGTATACTTAGTGGTACGAGCTTGGCTATGTTTTCTAGCAGTCCTAGTTCAAAGTGACTCAAATACCCCTCTAGGTGTATCTCTATACTCTCATACGACTTTACAAACCCATCATTGATGACATAATTTTGAGGGATGAATGCTTTATCTGTCAGGCTATGTTTGGCTAGTAGTCTCTGATAGTTCTCCAACAAGCGCTCTAAAATCTCAAGATGTTTCCCAAACTCTGCATAAGCATCTGCCTCTGCCAAAGTATGAAAGTCTACCCCCTCTCCTGCTAACTCTTCATAAAACTTAAACAGTGCATCACTCTTGGTAAAAAACCGCACGAGTGAGAGGTCAAGTTTTAGGTCTTCAAAGGCATCAAAGGTAGCAGCTTCACGTAAAAGTAAGATACGTTGCAAAGGGTCTATCTGCGTTTTGTTTTCTAGTAGCATAGCACGTTGTTCAAACTCATCCATACGCATGAGTGTAGGGAGGAAACCCTCTTGGGTTTTATGGTTTTGGCTTATGGTTCTCAGGGCTCTTGATGTAGGGTAGATGTGGAGTTGATTCATAAAAAAGAGTATAACATAATCACTCAAAAGGTGTGTTTGATGACACACCCCCAGTTATTAAAGTTTTAAATATGCAGGAAGCTGTAAATAACCTATAGTATTTTCATTCATAATAGCACGAAACTGTAGTGTATAACGTCCTTCTTTTTGAATATCTACACTGGTTCTATAGACACCATCTTTAAAAGAGATATTTTCTATCATCACATCATCTTTACGTGAATGTGGTCTTGTAAGCAAGAAACTTACGTTTGCATCTTCTACTATTTTGCCTTCATTTTTTTTTACTGTATATGTAAAGGTATTCTTACCTTGCGAGAGTTTAATCACATTGGGCTGTGGTAAATTAGAGTGTATATTGTCCGTCATTACCATCATTTGTGTACCCAGTATCTCTATGTTATACAAAGCGTCAAACGCAGCTTTTTTTTCTAAAATATCATTGATATGTATATCAGCTTGCTGATATTTCATCATATAATCATTAACTTCTTGTACTGGCAGTGATGAGGCTGATTTTACTGTCCAAAAACTAAGCGTTAATGCCAACAATAAAAACCCCACTATCATATGAGGCCAATAGGTCTTTTTACTCTTTGTTTCCATTTTTTCTCCTCAACCATAATGGTCTTAATACAAATATCCAAAGTAATATTGCTGTACCACTATAAACTAGTATTCTTAATATCATCACCATCGTACCCATTTCATCAGGTATGGTTTTTGTCAACTTCACATCTTTAGAAGCTGCAATTTGATCTGCAAGTACAGAATATGCTTGTAACACACCTATGTTAAACTTATCTTCATCTGTATTTGAATCTTTTATCGCCACTATATTAATACCAGCATCTCTCACATTATCATAATCATATAACGCCCGAACTTCATCAGAAGATGGGATAATTCCCACCCTACCTCGCACTTCAGATTTTTTCGTGATTGTTGCATAGGGAGCAAACACATATATAACATAGGGTCTACTCATATTAGCTTCATACTGCTTACTATACTCTACTAGGTTAAATCTCTCAGGGAAATGTTCACTGGTGGCAATAACATAAGAATGTATACCTGTAGTTTTTTGAAGTTCTTTACCGATTTCATCTATGATGTGTACTGCTTCGAGTTTTAGTAAATCATTTCTGAGGAGTTGTGTAGCATCTAGTAAAAGAGGAGCGAGCATAAAAGCAAGTAAGGCAAAAAGCCTTTTATAAAGGCTTACCCGTAACTTTACTTTATGCATATTAACCTACGTATAAAAGGTATTTTTCACTATTAAGTGATAAAAATATTGCTGCAGCTGCCGCAAAAATTAAACAACCTATAAGTACTTTATCCATATATTTAATCATTAGTTATCCTTTTTTTGAAATGCAAAGTTTTTATTGTCTACTGATCTCATTTTAAGATTTTTAATATCTCTTAGTGGTGCTGGATCATATGGTTTTTTAGCAGCTGCTTGTTGTACAACTACTGCCTGAGACATAAGAACCGCCCAGATAAAAAGTAGTCCTACAATCGAAATAAGAATCCCAAAAACACCATGAAATCCAAATACTGATCTGTTTGTATTTTCAGCCATTTTAACTCCTTAATTTGCCAATGACTGTATATATACAGTCAATGCTTTTTCTTGTACAGGGGTAATAAGCGTCTTAAATGACGGCATTTTACCAATGATACCTTTTTTACCATTTTGTAACGTATGGTTAATAAGTGCATCATCATAGGCTACCAAATTAGGTGCCATACCATTGTTACCTTTACTGTCTGCTCCATGACATGACGTACATGCAGCATATGAAGCAGGTGCATCACCTTTTAAACCACCAGCAATATATGCTGCGATATCTTCTGCATCTTTGCCAGATGCCATACCTGGAGGCATAGCACCCATTGCATAACCAAGTTGGTTTGAGCCATTGTTAATCACATCTAGTACTTGTTCTTTACTCATACGTGCAGTAAAGTCTTGTGCACGACCAGAAAGTCCATCACCTGTTGCACCATGACACTGCTGACACTGTACTAAGAAAATAGACTCACCCATCTCTTTTAACGTTGCTTCATCTGCATTTTTATGTGTTGCTTCAAACTTTGCTTTATAAGCAAGTACTTCTTCGTTGTATTCACCTATCTGACTATACGCGTTAATGGGATATCCAAAAAAACCATACCACATGGACCATATAAATACTGCTAAAAATGTATATGCCCAACCTGATGGAAGTTCATTTTTATATTCACCTATTCCATCCCAGTTTTCATCTGCAAGTTCACCACTAACAGTATCTGTTTTCATTTGATTGATATACTTCGCAGATACTGCCCCTGTAAGTACAGCAATCGCCAAGGCACCTGCCATAGTAATAGCATTTACTGAGTCACCTGCAATATCAATATCTAAGCTCATTACTACATAAACTGTAGCTATCATGAGTACAGCTGAAAATACCAATGATTTTATCATTAAACTATTCATTATTTCTCCTCATCCTTGTATCTTTGAGATGCAGGTTTATCTTCAACAGGCGTAGAGTCTATCTCATCATCGAGTGCAATACGTCCATATTTTTCATAATCCCGTTCACCTTTTTTTTCTGACCTATAAAGATATATGATGTACCCATACAGCATAATCACTAAAAATACAGTCATGAAAAAACTTGCATATCCTTGTAAATTTGCTATATCTGTACTGTCCATCTCTTATCCTATTTTAAGCTATTTAAGTAAGCAATAAGTGCTACAACTTCAGGTACTTTACCTTCAGCAATGGCAGATTTTACTCTCTCATCTTTCATATCAGCTGCAATCTTTTTTGCATCTTCAAGAACTTTTGGCTTATGTGCATCCCATGCAGCTTGTCCTTTTTTTATCTCAGGACCGTACGGTGTATGGAAAACATTTTTTACAGTTACCACTTCAGCATAGGCTGTATCAAGGTCTGCTTCATTTTCAAACTGATGATCATACGCTGGCATAATAGAGCCTGGTACAATCTTAGGAGGATTCAACATATGCGCCTCATGCCAATCTGTCGTACGATAGTTACCTATACGGTGTAGGTCTGGCCCAGTTCTTTTTGAACCCCAAAGAAATGGTCTATCATAGGCATACTCACCAGAAAGTGAGTAATCACCATAACGATCTGTCTCAGATTTAAATGGACGAATCATTTGTGAGTGACATGACATACAATTGTCTTTCATGTAAACATTTTTACCGGCAATTTCAAGCACTGTACGTGGCTTCATATCCACCAACGGCTGTGCTGATTTTGCAAAATTTGGAACAATCTCTATCAATCCTGCAAAAGAGATCACTAGTGATATCCCCGCAGCGAAAAAGAATGGGTTTTTTTCTAACCAATGAAAAAACATAATAAACTACCTCCCTTATGCCATAGGTGTTCTAAACTGTGGCTCTTGGGTTAGTTCTCTACCCGAAGTCATAGTTTTGTATATATTGTAAGCGAACATTAAGAAGCCAGTTAGGTACATCACACCTGAAAGTGCTCTAATCGCATAGTAAGGGTGAAGTACAGTTACTGTATCAATAAATGAATACATTAAGTTACCATACTCATCCACAGCTCTCCACATCATACCTTGCGTAATACCTGCGATCCACATAGATGTAAAGTAGAGTACAACAGCTGTTGTTTGAAGCCAAAATTGTGCTTCCATAAGCTTTTTAGAATAAATCTCTCTTTTAAACATACGTGGTGCCATATGGAAAATACCTGCCATAATCATAAACACAACCCAACCAAGAACACCATCATGCACATGCCCTGGAATCCAGTCTGTAAAGTGTGCAATCGCATTAACAGATCTAATCGCTTGGATAGGTCCCTCAATCGTTGAAAGCATATAGAATGTAGATGCTAATACCATAAACTTAATCAATGGATTATCAGTAAGCTGATTCCATTCACCTTTCATAGTAAGAAGCATGTTAATAGCAGATCCCCAAGAAGGCAAGATAAGTACTACAGAAAATGCAGAACCCATTGTTTGCATCCAGTCAGGAACCGTTGACCATAATAGATGGTGTGAACCCGCCCAAAGATAGACAAACATAAGTCCCCAGAAAGAAAGAAGTGACAATTTATATGAATAAATCGCCTGACCTGACTCTTTTGGAAGAAAATAGTAAATCATACCAACTATTGGCACAGTAAACCCAAATGCAACAGCATTATGTCCATACCACCATTGTACGAGTGCATCGTTGGTTCCAGCATACATAGAAACAGAGTGTAAAGGATTACCCAGTCCACCAGAAGTAAAGTATGTAGGTATTTCCATGTTATTAAAAAGATAAAGCATCGCAATACCCAAGAAACATGCAAGATAATACCATACAGAGATATAAAGTGCTTTTTCACGTCTAATCCCGATAAGTCCCATCATATTTACACCCCAAAGTACCCAAATAAGTACAACAACGATATCAAATGGCCACTCATACTGAGCATACTCTTTTGCAGTTGTAAAACCTAAAAGTAGCGATACAGTAGCAGCAAGTGCTCCTATAAAATAGAGCCAAAACTGAATATTTCCCAGTACCATTAAGAACTTGGATTCTGCCATAGAGACTTTAAGTACCCTTTGCCCCAAATAATACCAAGTTGCAAAGATTCCCGATACGGTAAACCCAAAAATTACTGTATTCGTATGAACCGGTCTTAATCTTGAAAATGTACCATACTCACCAAGTAAATAGTTTAATTCTGGAAATGCAAGTTGTGCGGCTATAAGCGTACCAACTATCATCCCTAGAATACCAAACAAAATAGTTAAAAACGTAAACTTTTTTGCTAACGAATAATCATATTCTAATGCTGCATTTGATTGCATGCATACCTCCTTGAATAAATCTACGATGTTATATATACAACATTCAACAATTATTATAAGATTTTTTAGAAATGAAAAACTTAATCTGTATCAAGATAAGAGAAATATAGATAAAATGGAAGCAAAAAGAAATAATTTAAACATATAATCTTTATTTTGATGACTTATTATATGTGTTTATACATCAATTTTATGAATGAAAAGAGGAGTAAAAATATCCTAATTATTATAATAATAAATATTTTTGCATACTATTGAAACCAATTTTTTATTTTTTCCAAAAACCCAGTTTCTATACCTTTTTCTACATTATCCAATATTTTATATTGTTCACAAGAAACCTTGAGTCCTAATTTACAACCCTTATTATAATACTTTTTCTCCAATACTTTACTCTTTTCTACACCAAAACCACCACGATACATAATAGCAACATTATGACATGCATCTGCACTTTTAAGTGTACATGCCCTATCATAAAACTCTCTTGCTTTAACATCGCTCTGTTTTACATCATGCCCATCACGGTAAATTGTTCCAACTGATTCACATGCAACTTTAATACCCCTACTACAGGAATCTACAAGATAAGGTCTTGCTGCTCCGTAACTTTTTTCTTTCAAATAATTTACGCCAAGATAATCACAAGCTCTTTTTTCACCATAAACACAAGCTCTTCTCATATAGCCTTTGCCTTCTTCCATGCTATCTTGATTTTCAGCATTTTTTCCTGTTGTCAAATGTTTAGCAAGGGTGTAACATGCTGATACATCATTAGATTCGCATGCTTTAACATACTGCATTTTATCAAATGAAAAAATAAAACTTATCATCAACACTTGTATAAATACTATTTTTCTAAGCATCTCATCCCCTTTTGTCTCTATTCACAGCCTCAAAAAAATCTTGATTTTCCTCTTCCATCTTTAGAAATGCATTTGCAAAATACGTATGGAGTGCATCATTGGCAATATTTTCTTCTTCTGCAATTTTATAATATTTAAAAAAATCTTTATAGGGTGTAGCTCCCGAAGAAAGTACGAGCTTCAAATCAACATTTGGGAAATAGTGGTTCCAAGAAGGTGTAATCTGACGTGTTACTTTATTGTTATTGATAAATGTAAGTGCTATGATCATAATCATCACCATCGATAAGAATACGACGTAAAATATAATAGCTTGCGCAATACCAAGCATACCAAATACAGCAGGATTAAAAATACCTGCATATAAAAATAGTGGCAGTGAAATAAAAAAAGCTATAATCCACTTCACCCCAATCCCTTTTATGGGAGATTGGTCAAAGAGTATTCTCTTTTTTACAACATTGTCTCTTATTTTTGTAAATGTAGCTAATATCGTTTTCAGTGGATATATCTCTTCTTGCATCTAAAGATCCTTCAAAATTCTAATAAACTAAAGTATATACAGCTAAAGTAAATACTTTCTTTTAGTTATACATATTATTTAATATATATGATGTTTAATGTATTCATCTATACTCAAAAGTATGATAATACCTAAAAAAGATGCATTTATTTTCCAAAATACAGAACGTGCATTTTTAAGCTCAAAACTTTCACGTAAAAGCTCTAGAGAAGAAACAAATGCCCAAAGACCAATAAATATACTCAAAACCATCGTTATCGTATATGGCTCAAAAATAGAGACTAAAAATATCCCCGCTTGTATCGTAAATACTAGCCACACAAAAGTCAGTCTCTGCAAAGAGGCTTGCCCAAATAAGCGCATAGCCGTAGGATATCCACCATCTTTATAATCACCATGAAATAGCATTACTAGCAACCAAAAATGTGGAACCTGCCAAATGAAAAAATAAAGAGCCAAAGCTATAAACTCTAACTCCATCAATGAATGTCCTGCCACAAGCCAACCTATAGCAGGAGGGATAACCCCTAAAATAGCTCCAGGAACTACTGCTAAAGCAGACTTTTTCTTTAAAGGTGTATACATCATGTTATACCAAATAAAAGCAAACATAAATATGTTGACCCCTGTAAATCCAAGAAGACTATAAATGAGTAATGCAGAAATTATGATTAATACAGCAGAAATTATATACCCTGTGCGTGGTGACATACGTCCTGCAGCAATAGGGCGATTTTTCGTTCTTTCCATCTTGGAATCTTCTTTATACTCTTGAACTTGGTTCAGTGTAGAAACACCCATAGCTACAACTAGTACAGAGAAGGTTGCAAGAAGCATATCAAAGCCCACATCGCCCTTTGCCATAATATAAGCAAAGAGTGCGGAAAGACTCACCGCAAAAGAGAGGACAAATTTTGTAACAATAAAAAAATCTTTTATCATTATTTACCTGTTGTCATATAATCGACAAGTGCATCAACATCAGCATCTGGTAAGGCAAATGGTGGCATCACACCTGCTGTAAATCCTTCAGGAACATCTTTATCTGGTGTTACAATCGCATCTTTTAGGTATGTAGCATCATGTTTAGCGCCAATACCTTTAAGTGATGGACCCACAAGTGTAGCATCTGTGTCTATAGAGTGACATCCTGCACAACCGTTGTCATCATATAACTCTTGACCTTTAGATTTTTCAACTTCTTTTTCACCTGGGCCAACTTTAGAGTTACCTTCAAACCAAGCTTCATATTCAGCTTTAGGAATCACATTTATTTTTGTATACATATCAGAATGTCTTGTGCCACAGTACTCTGCACATTCAACATCATAGGTTCCAAGTTTTTCAGAATGAAACCACTGTTTAGTTACACGACCAGGGACAACATCTTCTTTCATACGAAATGCTGGTACAAAATATGCATGTATTACATCATTCAATGGTGCAGTCATTTTCAATATAATATTGGTATCTTTTGGTACATACAACTCTTTAGACTTATGTACAAAACCATTTTTATTGGCTTCATATGTATGTTTCCAAGACCATTTCTTACCTTCTACATGTACCACAATACTTTCACTCTCTGCTGGCATTGTTCTAAGTACTTGCATAGAAGTATACCCATAATAGAAAAGTACCATGAGCATTGCAGTAGGAATAAGTGTCCATGCTATCTCAAGTGCTGTATTATGTGTGACATTTTCTATATCTTCATCTTTTACATTTTTTTCTCTATATTTCCAAGCAAAATAAAACATAGGGATAATTACAGACAGTCCCAAGATAACTGAAATCCAAAAGTTAATCCAAAATGCCTGATCAACGTCTTTTGCAAACGTCGCAGCCATTGTGTTAAATCCTTGTAAGGTGTTGTTTACATCCATACTTTTACTCCTTAGTGTTGAACAGGCGTTGCATGTTCAACCCCTGCACTTGCTGGACCTGTGATATGACTCTCAGCTCCAAATTGGAAATTGGCAACATCAAAGCCAATAACGATAACCATAAATGTAGCAACAATCACTAAAGAAAATATGCCCATTACCCCAATAAGACTATCACCCTTTAAATGCATGTAATACATAATAATCAACCATGCTTTAATCACAGCTATAGTCATTTGTGCTAAAAATGTAGACTCTGTCATAAACAAATGTGGCTGTATAAATGTCACCGCTGTTAATAAAAGTAAACCTACAAGTACTTTATAGTACGCTACTCTTTCTTTTTTATAATCTATAGTTGTATTATTAGTGTCCACCTGCAACTCCTCCTGCCCCAATCATGTAATAATAAGGAAATACAAATACCCAAATAAGGTGTACGATGTCCCAATAAAGTGCTATATTCCAATGTAATATGTGATGTGCAGGTGTTACCTTCCCCGCATTAATACGTTTAAGTAACCAAATCATAAGTCCAATACCAATGATAATGTGAAAACCATGAATCCCTGTCATTGTAAAGTACATACCAAAGAAGAGTTTTTTACCAAATGCCATACCTGATTCAGGAAGCATTTCTCCATGCATCAAAAAGATACCGTGATTATACTCAGCTCTCCACTCAAAACCTTTAATAACAAGGAATGCAATAGCAAGTAATATAGTCGCCCATATCATTAACTTCGCACCCTTAACATCCCCTACTCTCATTTTGAGTAAAGAAAGTCCCATCGTGAGTGCAGACACCAACAATATAACTGTGTTAATGCCCCCAAGAAGTCTATTTAACGATGCTGATGCTTCTATAAATGCTTCTGGATGTAATGTATTATAATATGCCAGTACCATAAACATGGCACCAAACATCAATACTTCTGTAAACATGAACAGCCAGAAACCTAATTTACCTCCGTAAAAGTCGTCTTGCCAGCCTTGCACCTCATGCTTATTGCCATCACGATCAGTCGCGATTTCTGGTATATATTCATGTGACATTAATCTATCCTTTTCATCGTTTCATAATCAAACTTAACCACTGGCTCACCATGGTGATACTCATAGGGGTTAAAGTCAACATATGGCACTTTAGAATGATTTTCAAGTGGTGGTGGTGATGATGGCATATGCCATTCAAGTGTTGTGGCATTCCAAGGGTTTGTCCCTGATGGTTTACCATTTCTCCAACCTTTAAAGAAAACAACAAACATATAAATAAGCCCCGTAATAAATATCACTGCTCCAAAAAATGAAACTTGGTGATAAATTTGGAACTCTGGTAGGTAGTCAAAATAACGTCTTGGCATACCATAATACCCTGCGATAAACATAGGGAACCAAAGAAGGTTAAATCCTACAAATTGTAAATAAAATGCAATTTTTGCATGTGTTTCATTATACATTTTACCACTAACAAGTGGGAACCAGTAATGCAATCCTGCAAAAAACAAGAACACTACCCCACCAAGCATCGCATAGTGAAAATGTGCCACTGTATAATACGTATCTTGAAGATGAATATCTACACCAATCATTGCAATAGTTACCCCTGTAAGTCCTCCAATAGTAAAGGTAATAATAGTGCCTAAAGCCCACAACATAGGTGTTGAAAGAATAATCTTACCTTTATACATAGTCGCTACCCAATCGTAAAACTTAATCCCTGTAGGAATAGCAACAAAGAAAGTTAAGAATGAAAAGATTACTTTAGCAGTATCTGCCATGCCCGATGTATAAAGGTGATGACCCCATACCAAATAACCAATACCTGCAATAGATGCTGATGAAAGTGCAATGGTCCGGTATCCAAAAATTTCTCTTCTTGAGAATGTTGGAATAATCTCAGACATGATACCAAATGCTGGTAAAATCATAAGATAAACCGCTGGGTGAGAGTAAATCCAGAAAAGGTGTTCAAAAAGTACTGGATCTCCACCTTTAGCAGGATCAAAGATACCAATGCCAAAATATTTTTCCAAAATAGCCAAAATAAGCGTAATACCTACAACAGGCGTTGCAAGAAGTTGAATCCAAGCTGTAGCATAAATACCCCATACAAAAAGTGGCATTTTAAAGAATGTCATACCTGGTGCTCTAAGTCTATGAATCGTTACAAGAAAGTTAAGCCCAGTAAGGATAGAAGCCATACCAAGAATAAACGCTGCAACCAATGTAAAGATAACATTTGTGCTTGTAGTGAGTGAGTATGGAGCATAAAATGTCCATCCTGTATCTGCAAACCCTGCATCTGTAAAGAGTGAGGCAAGTGCAACTATACAGCCTAAAATATAAAGCCAAAAGGTAAACCAATTCAATCTAGGAAAAGATACATCTTTTGCCCCTATCATAAGTGGCATAACAATATTACCAAGTACTGCAGGAACTCCTGGAACAATAAAGAGGAAAATCATAATAACCCCATGCAGTGTAAATGCTTGGTTAAATGTATCTCCATCAATAAATTGTGCGCCTGGTGCAAACAATTCTAAACGCATTAAAAATGCAGTAGCTACTGCTACAAAAAAGAATGTAAACATTACAGCTGCATACATAAGACCTATCCTTTTATGGTCAACTGTAAGCATCCACTGCATGAATGTACTTTTTGGATGGCCTATGGCCGTGTGTGTTTCGTCAAAATAAGATTTGCTCATCTATTTGTCTCCTTTATTTTGTGGTTCGTCTTCTTCTCTTCTGCTTGTTTTTACAAGATAGATAAAAAAGCCTATCATAATGAGTGTCATTACAACACCTGCTACTTTTTCCCATTTGAAAATGTATGTTTTTGCTTTAGGGTCATACGCGAAACAATACAATAGATTTTTTGCTATTGTAGGTCCTGTTTTACCCTCGCCTGCTTCTATTAATGCCATTTTCACATCAAAAGGTAGTTGTTCGATACCATTAAGGTAACGTGTCACTTTTCCTTTAGGTGATAACATAATAAGTGCTGCAGGGTGGATATAGTCAACTACCCCTGCTTTAGATAGCGTTTTAGAATACGTAAAGCCAACCTTATCTGCAAGTATCCCAGATGAATTGTTCTCTCCAATAACAAAATGCCAAGCATCCTGTACAAACTGTCTTTGAATAGCAGATAACATTGTTTTACGTTTTGCCGCAGCAAGCTCATAACCTTCATCTTCTGCAAAACCTATAGTCAATACTTTGTAGTCTATATTTTCTGCTAAGTCTAATCGTGTTAGCATTTTTGCCATATCATTAAGTTGTGGGGTGCAGATACCTGCACAACGAAAGTAATTTAAAGAAATCATAGTTGGTTTCCCATCCATCAATTTTTCTAAAGTTACTTTCTCCCCTTTTTCATTAATGAACTTTAAATCAAGAGGAACCATGTCACCTAA
>JAKIUE010000093.1 GCA_021647715.1 Sulfurovum sp. | reverse complement strand
ATTTTTACGTATGGTGGCTAGCTCTCTCTTAGTCATTTTTGGGTAAGATTACTTTAAAATTAAATCAATAATAGACAGGAAAATAGATGAATATTGACGCACATGCATTAGTAGAAAAGTATGGTACGCCATTGTATGTGTATGATTTTAATTATATAGAAAATAGATACACGACACTCAAAGATGCTTTTGCAGGGAAGAAATCCATCATCAACTATGCTGTTAAAGCAAATTCTAATCTCTCCGTTATCGCACATTTAGCAAAACTTGGAGCGGGGGCAGACTGTGTGAGTATAGGTGAAGTCAATCGTGCATTAACCGCGGGTGTAGATAAATATAAAATTATCTTCTCAGGGGTTGGTAAACGTGATGACGAAATACGTGAAGCATTAGAAAAAGATATTTTGATGCTTAATCTTGAATCTGAAGCAGAAATGAAACGTGTAGAATTGGTTGCACGTGAGCTTGGTAAAGAAGCACGTATCTCAATACGTGTTAATCCGAACATTGACCCACAAACACACCCTTACATTTCAACAGGATTACATGAAAATAAATTTGGTGTAGAAATAGACATGGCGAAACGTATGTATATTTATGCAAATAAATCAGAATTTTTAAATCCTGTAGGGATTCATTTTCATATAGGTTCACAGCTTACGAAGCTAGACCCTATTCGTGAATCAGCACAGATTGTGGCAGACTTAGTGCGATCACTTAAAGCCATTAAGATAGACATCAAGTTTTTTGATGTGGGTGGAGGTATAGGTGTGGTGTATGATGATGAAGTAACTATAAAGGCTTCTGAATATACACAAGTTATATTTCAAGCGACTAAAGGTCTTGACTTGACGCTACTTTGTGAACCAGGACGTTATATGGTAGCCAATGCAGGAGCATTTTTTACCAAAGTGTTGTATGAAAAAAACAATGATGGCAAACGTTTTGTCATTGTAGATGGCGGGATGAATGATCTTATTCGTCCCAGTTTGTATGATGCGTACCATAAAATAGAAGCAGTAAATGTTGAAGGAGAAAGTACACCAGCAGATGTGGTGGGTCCAGTATGTGAAAGTGGTGACTTTTTTGGCAAAGATGTACCTTTACCACCATTAGAACATAATGATTTGCTAGTGATTCACTCTGCAGGTGCATATGGCTTTACGATGGCAAGTAACTACAATACACGAGCAAAACCAGCTGAAGTCGCTATAGAAAATACTAAAGATAGGCTGATACGTGCAAGAGAAACCTATGATGACCAGGTTCGCTTAGAACTTGAGTACTTGAAGCAATAAGGACAGATAATGACTTTAGATGATTTAAGAAATAATATTGACACGATAGACGACACACTCTTAAAACTCTATAATGAGCGTATGGAGCTTGTACATCAAGTTGGTACATTAAAACATACTACGGGTGCACCAGTCTATAGACCTGAACGTGAAAAGTCTATTTTAAACCGTCTAAAAACAAAAAATAAAAAGATGGGTGGAAAACTTACAGATACAGCAATAGATGCACTCTTTTTAGAGATGTTTGCAGTCTCAAGAAACTTAGAGTTACCAGAAGGCGTGGCATTTTTGGGCCCAGAGGCAAGTTTTACACATCAAGCTGCTGAGAGTAAGTTTGGTGCCATGTCAGAGTATCTCCCTGTCTCTTCTATAGAAGGGGTATTTAGAGCTGTACAAAAAGGTGCAGCTAAATTTGGGGTTATACCTATAGAAAACTCTTCCAACGGAATAGTGAGTGATACTATTCATTGTCTTGATGAATATAACTTAAAAATTATTGCCGAAGAAATGATAGATGTACATTTCGCTTTTGCTACACTTTGTGAAGACTATAAGAAAATAACAAAAGTGTACTCTAAAGATATTGCATTTGGGCAGTGTCGTAAATTTTTACAAGACTTAGGTTTAGATAGTGCTGAGTTAGTACCAGTTGAATCTACAGCAAAAGCAGCAAAATTGGCTTCAGAAGATAAATTTACAGCGGCACTATGTCCCTCTATTGCAGGAAAGCTTTATAATCTTCCTATACGTTTTGAAAATGTAGAAGACAACAGTAACAATAGAACACGCTTTTTCATTATTTCCAATTTTGATAATGCTATTTCGGGTAACGACAAAACATCTATGCTTGTAAGACTTTCAAACACTCCTGGAGCTTTAGTAAACTTCTTAAATCATTTTGAAGAAGCAAAAGTGAACTTAACTAAAATTAAATCACATATTGTGGGTGGTGAGTCTATTTTCTTTATTGAGTGTCATGGACATAAAGATGATGCTGTTCTTAAAGGTATTTTACAGATGCATAAAGATGAGATAAAAGTATTGGGTTCTTATGTGAAAGAGACCGATGATGTATAATAATAAAAAAGTAGAAATAAAATATGATACGATTTAACAAAGTACTAAGAGATATCAAAACCTATGAAGCTGGAAAACCCATAGAGTTAGTAGTCCGTGAATTTGGTATAGATGCTAAGGATGTAGTGAAACTCGCATCCAATGAAAACCCTATAGGTACAAGTCCAGCTGTAGAAAAATCTATTATTGCCAATGCGAATAAAGCACATCTCTATCCCGATGATTCTATGTATGAACTTAAAAATGCATTGGCAGATAAGTTTGATGTAAAAGATGAAAATATTATTATAGGAGCAGGGTCTGATCAGGTTTTAGAGTTTATTTCACGTGCTGTCTTAGATGAAAATGCTTCAGTATTGATGTCAGCAGTAACCTTTGCAATGTACGAAATATATGCCAAACAAATGGGGGCAAAGGTACTTCGTACTATGTCGTACGAGCATAAGTATGACGAATTTATGGAAGCCTATGAAATGCGTAAGCCTAAAATTGTGTATATTTGTACGCCCAACAATCCCACAGGTGATGCAACCAGCAAAGATGAAGTACTTAAAATAATTCGTGCCATAGCAGATGATACTATTGTAGTAGTAGATGGAGCGTATATGGAATACGCATCTGCAAAAGATAAAAAGTATGCCATTACACCAAGTGATATTATGGAATTCCCTAATGTTATCTACTTAGGTACTTTTTCTAAGGCCTATGGAATGGGTGGCATGAGAGTAGGGTATGGCATCGCCCAATATGAGTTGATTAAAGAACTTTATAAAATGCGTCCCCCATTTAATATCTCTACACTTTCACTTGCAGCTGCTATAGAAGCATGTAAAGATGATAGCTTTATAGAAGGGTCTATTACATTACATCAAGAACAGATAAAACGTTATGAAAGATTTGCAAATGAAAATGGGTTTACCTATATAGAAAGTTACACAAATTTTATCACCTATTTGTTTCCTGAACATTTAGATGCTACCCATATATCGGATATGTTATTAAAACGGGGTGTCATTATTCGTAATTTGACTTCTTATGGAATGAATGCCATACGTATCACGATTGGAACCCAAAAACAAAATGATATTTTCTTTAAAAATTTCACTGAGGTGATTGCTTGAAAAAGGTGGAAGTCGTTAAAAACACTCAAGTGGAAGTGAAACCTTTTGTTTTGAGAAATTTCATCCAATCTAAAGAGATGCCTGCTACTATAAAACATACTACAATAACAAAAGTGACTAAAAAAGAGTTGAAGAATGTAGCAGACTCGCTAGGTCTTCCTTATGAAGATGCTCAGATTTCTTTTTGTAAAAAATTATTGAATGAATACCTAAAACAAATGAGTGAAAAATGATTGATGTGAAAAATTGCTCTATAGAAGAACTCGATATTTTAGCTGAAGATATTAGAAAAAAAATTTTAGAGGTTGTCAGTAAAAATGGTGGACACCTTTCGTCTACGATGGGTGCGACTGATTTGATTGTAGCCATGCATAAAGTCTTTGATGTCGAAAAAGACCCTTTTATTTTTGATGTCAGTCACCAGGCATATGCACATAAGTTAATAACAGGGAGATGGGATAATTTTGATACTTTACGTACGTTTGGTGGTCTTTGTGGATACACCAAACCCACAGAATCAAAGTATGACTATTATGTAGCTGGGCACTCTTCAACCTCTATTTCTCTAGCAGTAGGGGCTGCAAAAGCCATTGGACTCAAAGGGCAAGATAGAGTACCTGTAGCATTTATAGGTGATGGAAGTATGTCTGCAGGTATGGTCTATGAAGCGCTTAATGAATTAGGAGATAGAAAATACCCTGTAGTGATTATTTTAAACGATAATGAAATGAGTATTGCAAAACCTATAGGTGCTATCTCAAAATTACTTTCTCAAACAATGGCGGGTTCTTTTTATCAACGATTTAAAGGAAAAGTAGAAAAAGTGTTGGAACATTTACCTGAATCTGCTTCGTATATGGCAAAAAGATTTGAAGAGTCTTTTAAACTCATCACCCCTGGTATTCTTTTTGAAGAGATGGGTATAGAGTATATTGGCCCAGTAGATGGCCATGATATAGAGTCACTTGTAGAGACGATGGAAGTAGCGAAAGCCTTAAAAAAACCAGTCATTATTCATGCACAGACGACCAAAGGAAAAGGCTATGAAATTGCTGAAGGGACAAAAGAACACTGGCATGGTGTGAGTGCATTTGATTTAAAGACTGGAATGGCACCTAAAAAAAATGGTGCTAAAGCAGCAACAGCTATTTTTTCAGAGACTTTAGTAGCACTTGCAGATAAAGACGATAAGGTTGTGGGTGTTACTGCTGCAATGCCTACAGGTACTGGAATGACAGCGGTTATTGAAAAATACCCTGAGCGTTTTTGGGATGTGGCGATTGCAGAGCAGCATGCAGTGACCTCTATGGGTCCGTTGGCCAAAGAAGGGTTTAAACCTTTTTGTACCATATACTCTACTTTTTTACAACGGGGATATGACCAAGTAATACATGATATTGCATTGATGGATTTAGGTGTGGCATTTGCGATGGATAGAGCTGGTATAGTGGGAGAAGATGGAGAAACACATCAAGGTGCATTTGACATTGCCTATCTTAGAACTATCCCAAACATGACAATGTTCGCACCCTACAATGAAACTACGATGAAACTATGTATGGAGTTTGCTAAAGAGTACAATCACCCTTGTGCATTTAGATACCCAAGAGGTGCATTCTTAGCTCAAGATAGAGAATGTAAGCCTTATGAATTAGGAAAATCTGTTTTACTTCAAGAAGGCGAAGATATACTTTTTATAGGGTATGGGAATGGTGTAGGACGTGCAGAACAAACAGCAAAACTTTTAGAGCAAGAGGTAGGGATTCTAGATTTGCGTTTTGTGAAGCCTTTGGATGAGCAAATGCTTATAGAGTTAAGTAAAACATATAAAAAATGGTATGTTTTTTCAGATTCTGCAAAACGTGCAGGTGTAGGTTCAGCGATACTTGAATGCTTGAGTGAAAATTATATACAAAATGTGAAGTTAACTTCTTTTGAATATGATGATGCTTTTATCACGCATGGAAATACAAAATTAGTAGAAGAGAGTTTAGGAATTCTTCCTGAGCAATTGGCACAACGTATTATGTAGGGGCAGACCTGCGTGTCTGCCCTTTGAATGAATGATATGTAAAATAGGGTAAACACATGGGTTTACCCCTACACTATAATTGAATTTAAGAAAGGGATAGAAGAATCTTTTTTTTAAGTTCAGTGACAGAGAACAAATTTGTTAAAGGAATATATCATGTCAAAAGACTATATATTTACAAGTGAATCCGTAACAGAGGGACATCCTGATAAAATGGCTGACCAAATTTCAGATGCGATACTCGATTATATTATTGAACGAGATCCGCAAGCTAGAGTAGCTTGTGAAACTTTAGTGAGTAATGGATTTTGTGTTATCGCAGGGGAACTTAAAACAACAGCATATGCACCCATGCAAGAGATAGCAAGAGAAGTCATAAAAGAGATAGGATACACAGATGCACAGTTTGGGTTTGATTACCGTAGTGCAGGTGTACTTAACGGTATAGGAGAACAGAGTCCTGACATTAACCAAGGGGTTGACCAAGTAGATGGAGAGATAGGGGCAGGTGATCAAGGGCTTATGTTTGGGTATGCGTGTAAAGAGACACCAGAACTTATGCCGTTACCTATATCATTGGCACACAAAATCACTGCTAAACTTGCCCAAGTACGTAAAAATGGAACTGTTCCTTTTTTACGTCCTGATGGTAAAGCACAAGTCTCTGTAAAATATGTAGATGATAAACCCGTTTCTATTGATACTATTGTCGTCTCAACTCAACATCACGATAATGTTTCTTTAGAGCAAGTACAGAAGGCGGTGCTTGAAGAAGTGATAAAAGCAGTGATACCAAGTAAACTTATGCATGATGATATTACATATCACATTAATCCAACAGGACGTTTTGTTATTGGTGGACCTCAAGGTGATGCTGGACTTACTGGTAGAAAAATTATTGTCGATACTTATGGTGGTGCTTGTCCTCATGGTGGAGGAGCATTTTCAGGGAAAGATCCGACAAAAGTTGACCGATCTGCTGCTTATGCTGCACGTTATGTAGCTAAAAATTTAGTAGCAGCTGGGGCTTGTGACAAAGTTACACTGCAAATAGCCTATGCAATTGGTGTGGCCAAACCAGTGTCTATTTATGTAGATACACATGATACAGCAAAAGTAGAAGAAGAGAAAATTCAAGAATGTGTGACAGCACTTTTTGATTTAACCCCTAAAGGTATTATGGAAGAGCTAGACTTGTTAAGACCTATTTATAAAAAAACAGCAGCGTATGGTCATTTTGGTAGAGAAGATGCAGACTTTACTTGGGAACAAA
>JAKIUE010000092.1 GCA_021647715.1 Sulfurovum sp. | reverse complement strand
AGTGCACCCATCGTAGGTACAAACCCTATAGTGCCTTGCAGTAATTTTTTTGCTTCTTGTAATGCTTCTATCGTTTTTACCATAACCATCTCTAATCCTTCACTTTGCTACATTTTGGTAAAATTCTATCTAAATAATAGTGAAGAAAGAACTTTAGTTTTAGAAATCCTTGTCATTTCTAATTTCTAATTCTTAATTCCTAATTTGAAAAAGGAACTTTTTCACCATGGACGCATACGAATACAGTGAACTTTTAAAATCTCTTTCTATCAAGATGGAGAATATCGGCAATATTGTCAAACCTGATACGCTCAAAGCCAGACTCTCCGAAATAGAAGTAATGCAACAAGACCAAAACTTTTGGAATGATGCGGAATATGCAGGAAAAATCTCTCAAGAGAAAACCAAAACAGAACGCATACTCGCCACTTTTGATAATGCCAATAATGCAGTACAAGATGCACTAGAATATTTTGAGATGGCAAAATCAGAAAAAGATGATGAAACCCTAGAGATGCTCTATGCTGATGCAGACTCTCTTAAAGAGAGTACCAATGCACTAGAGGTTCAAATGATGCTCTCTGGTGAACATGATGGTAATAATGCCATCGTATCTATACACCCAGGTGCTGGTGGCACAGAGAGCCAAGACTGGGCATCTATGCTTTACCGTATGTATCTTCGTTGGGCAGAACGTCGTGGATTTAAAGTAGAACAACTAGATTACCAACCTGGGGAAGAAGCAGGTATCAAAGATGTCTCTTTTATAGTTAAAGGCGAAAATGCCTATGGTTACCTCAAAGTAGAAAACGGTATCCACAGACTTGTACGTATCAGCCCTTTTGACTCTAATGCCAAACGCCATACTTCATTTAGCTCCGTGATGGTATCTCCAGAGATAGATGATGATATAGACATTGTTATAGAAGATAAAGATATTCGTATAGACACTTACCGTGCCTCTGGTGCTGGAGGGCAACATGTAAACACTACAGATTCTGCTATACGTATCACACATTTACCCACTAACATTATTGTACAGTGTCAAAATGACAGAAGCCAACATAAAAATAAAGCTTCAGCACTTAAAATGTTAAAATCACGTCTTTTTGAATATGAAATGGCAAAAAAGCAAGCTGCTATTGATGGGGTAGAAAAGTCTGAGATAGGATGGGGGCATCAAATACGTTCATACGTCTTACAGCCTTACCAACAGGTTAAAGACACACGTTCTAACATACCCTACTCTAATGTAGATGCCATACTTGATGGAGACATAGACAAACTCTTAGAAGGTGTACTTATCGCACAAGCGAAGTAATTTATATAAGGTTTACTTACAATCCTACGCTCACCACGACATTACCATTCTCAACACCTATGCCCTTAACAAACGAAGCACCCATAGTATTCATATTGTAGATAGGTTTTTTCATAAGTTCTTGTGCAATGATATCTCCTATCATATTACGCATTTGGGGTGTGATGTAAGAAGAGAGTGAAAAATTAAGAAACTTAAGCTCATCAACCATTGGACTTGTCAAGTATAAACCTCTATCTCTCGTATTATAACGGATACCTCCAGAAAAATGCACTTCGCCTTTAACACCATTTGGTATCAACATATTTGAAAAAGAAAAGGTGGTACCGACACCTAGTTTATCACTACCTTGCTTTCCTAATATATTTGCTTTATCTATATTTAAAGTACCATAGTTGGTTTGCCTACTTTGAGGAAAATTCTGTGCCACAGTAGAATTTATCATTCCCATAGGTACGGTGATGTCATAACCTTGTCCACCAGGTGAAACACCCACACATCCGCTTAGTCCAAAGAGTATCAAACCTAAATTTATTATATTTTTATATTTTTTCATCATACTAATACCTTATCTTTTAATCTATACACTGAATCACAAAGTTCAGCCATTTGTTCATCATGAGTAACCAATAATAAACAAGCACCAGTCTGTTTAATATAATCTAAAAGAACTTTCATTACTAATGTTGCTGTCTCTTTATCTAAATTTCCTGTAGGCTCATCTGCAAAGATAATACGAGGTTTTTTACTCAGTACTCTAGCAATAGAAACACGCTGCTGCTGTCCACCAGAGAGATCACCAATACGTTGTCCCATAAGCTCTTTTATCTCTAATTTTTCTAAGATTTCAGCATCAATGACTTCTCCACTAAGCATGGAAGCTACTTCTATGTTTTCCATCGCAGACATGCCTTTAAATAGATAATGAAACTGAAAAATGATCCCTATATCATAACGTCTAAGTGCTTCTATGGCATTATCTTTCTGAATATAAAGTTCGTTCCCAAAAAGTTTCACTGAACCCTCATTAGGTTTTATAAACGTAGAAAATATATGCAGTAATGTAGATTTACCAGAACCACTACGACCTATGATTGCCATACTCTCATACGCATTGAGTCTTAGGTTTACATTGGAAAATAAAAGTGTATCAAAACTATGGGTAATACCACTAGCTTCTAAAAGAGTTTGAGACATACTAAACCTTGTAATAAATTAGGGTTATTTTATCATAATAAAGTAAGTGGGGGAATTATTTAAGAAGTTAAATTTATTTAGTAAAAATAGAAAAAGCAGAATAGCCTTCTAGTTTGCTGTAGATTTGAAGGTTGTTGATTGGGAACATACGATAGGTATGTGACCAATCAAACTCCTTAAAAGGTGCAGTAAAAAAGAAGAGCTATTAACCCATTTGTGCGGCTACTTCGGCTGCGAAATCTTCTTCTTCTACCTCTATACCCTCACCCACTTCAAGTCTAACAAAGTTTGTAATTGTACATTTACCCGCTGATTTTTCTTCTATATATTCAGCCACTGTTTTACTGTCATCCATGACAAATTTTTGATCAAGAAGACACTGCTCTTGATCTAATGTTGTATTGTCTGAGATAAATCTTGCTAGTTTACCTGGGAGAATCTTATCCCAAATTTTTTCTGGTTTACCTTCAGCTGCAAGTTCTGCTTTGAGTTTTTCTTCTACTTCTTTCATTACAGTATCATTAAGTTGACTCATTGAAATATACGATGGCACGTTTTTAAGTGTTTTACCGAGTCTTACAAGCTCTTCATTCTCTTTTTCAATAGCAACAATTCTACCTTTTGTTTCTTCTTCTACGTATGTAGCATCAAAATCTTTATAAGAAAGTGTAGATGGACTCATTGCTGCTGCGTGCATTGCAATTTCTTTAAGTACAGGAGTCATTGCTTCTGCTACATCTTCTGAATCACATTTTGCTTCGATAATCACACCATTTTGCTTATTTGAGTGTACATAGGCGTTTACTGCTGTATTTGTGTCTGCATCAATAAGTGCTGATCTTCTTACAACAAGCTTTTCACCAATAGTAGCTGTTTTTTGAGAAATATACTCTTCAAAAGACTCTCCACCTATAGTAGAAGCATTAATAGCTTCTGCATCTGTAAGCGCATTATCAAATGTATGAGATAATACTTCATCCATAAGAGCAATAAACTTATCATTTTGTGCAACAAAGTCAGTTTGTGAGTTAATTTCAACAATGACTGCTTTTTTGCCATCGACTTTCACACCGATAGCACCTTCTGCTGCCACTTTACCAGCTTTCTTTGCAGCTGCTCCCATACCTTTATCACGTAGCCAAGCTACAGCTTTGTCCATGTCTCCATCAGACTCTGCAAGTGCTTTTTTACAATCCATCATCCCTGCCTCAGTCATCTCTCTGAGTTTTTTAATATCTTTAGGTCCGAAGTTTGCCATAATTACGCCTTTGCCAATTCTGAAGCAGATGCTACAGCGTCTTTAAAGTCACCTTTAAAAGAATATTTGTCTTCCATAACTTTGATTTGTTCAGCTGACATATTTGCTACATCATTGAATGTATGAAAACCTTCATCATTGAGTTTTCCTTGATACACTTTACCAACACCAGCAATTTTAGTAAGGTCATCACCTTTTTTATCTGAAGCTACTTTGGCTTCTGTTTTAGGAGCTACTTCTTTTTTCGGTGTTGTTTCTACTTTTGGTGCTGCTTTCTCTTCCACAAGCTTTGCTACATCTGCATCTGATGCAGCTGCTGCTTCTTTTTTCACTTCAGCAGTCATCGCAGCTACCATTTCATCATTCTCAGATACTTCTTCTACATCTTCACCATTTGCTTCTGCATAAGCTGCTTTACCTTCGATGATAGCTTCAGCCATTTCTTTACAGAAAAGGTTGATAGAACGAATAGCATCATCATTACCAGGAATCGGGTAGTCAATCACATCTGGGTCACAGTTAGTATCAAGTGGAGCGATAACTTTCATACCCATACGTTTTGCTTCTTTTACTGCAATATGTTCTTTAACAGAATCAATAACAAACATCATATCTGGAAGTTTTTTCATATGTCTGAAACCTTCAAGGTATGAAGTAAGCTTCTCTTTCTTTCTTAAAAGCATTAATGCTTCTTTTTTAGTCAACATATCTAGTTGGCCATTTTCTTCCATTTGTTCAATGATTTCAAGTTTTCTTATAGACTTTTTCATTGTTGGATAGTTAGTTAACATTCCACCTAGCCATCTTGTAGCTACATAAGGCATACCACATCTCTCTGCGTGTTCTTTTACAGCTGAACGTGCTTGTTTTTTAGTTCCTACAAAAAGTACTGTCTGCCCTTCAGCTGCTGCATCTCTTACAACATTATATGTATACTTAAAATATCTAAGTGTTTTTTGAAGGTCGATAATATAGATGTTTTTTCTAGCTCCAAAAATAAATTTCTTCATTTTTGGATTCCATCTTCTTGTTTGGTGTCCGAAGTGTACACCACATTCGAGTAAGTCTTTCATTGTTACCATTTTGTCTCCTTGACATATAATCATAATAAAATTTTCAATAATAAAAATTTCGTTAAAAGCACATATTTTGCTTCATCACTAGGTTTAATCCGCTGTAGTCCTCAATGTTAGCTTCAAAATAGAGCCACACAACCGTGCAAGGAATAACTACATGTGTATTTTCCATTACTCAAAACGAGTTAAGGAACGCGATTATACCGAAAAGTGTTTAAATATTGGATAAAAGGAGAGCATTACATTGCACATGTAGTTTATAATGTAATGTTAGTAATTAAATAATTTTTTTAAAATGTATAATTCACACCCATCATAATTACAGGATAGATTTTATATTTTTCAATTTCATTTAAAAGTTTTTGTTTCTCATGGGCAACGTCATTACGTATTTGAGATTCTAATATAGCATTATTAACCGTAACATCCAAATCTACCTGAGCACTATCATGATACATAGCACCCACATCTAAACTAAAGCCCCAACCTTCAGTGCGTACGTCATTTCCCCAACCTAAACCTACATATGGAGCTATATTAGTAAAAGTGATCTCCGTATCTAATTGACCGATATCATTCATACCGTAGGTTATACCATTGATTTCTAGAGGAATTGTAGCTGTGGGTACAGCAATTCCTGTAAATTTATTACCGTTATAATATGCACCTCCTGTTACCCTAAAGGCACTTCCTAATGGAAAATAATCTACTAACGCCCCGGCCGTTAAAAGATTAAGTGTTCCAGCATAACTAATATCATCAATCTCTTCTGTATGATTATACTGCAATCCGTTAACATTAAATCTTACTGCTAAATTTTCCAAAATAGTCGTAGATACATCAAAGCCAATACCTAAAGTACCAAACTTTACTGCCATATTATAATCTCTCTTCTCTTGAAGATCGACAACAGGTATATCTATAATAGGTTCAATGTCTTGGAAGTTTCCTTTAGCATACAAGCTACTAGATAAGATAAAAGCCAATGCATTTATTAAAATAATTTGTTTCATTTCTCTGTTCCTTAATTATTTATTTCAAAGAGCGTGCATATTTTTGACGCTCTATTGCATTTTTATATCGAGGAATTACAGTAGTGACTATATAAAACATTGCACCCATATAAGAGAGTGCTGCAAGCATTAAAATATCAAAGCTAGTAATCACCCAAATACACATTAGTAATACAGCTATCTCAAGTGCTGCAAAAAGAAAAGGTTTAATTTTCCCCTTTGCTGTTCTTCTGTCTGCCCAAATACCTTGATATGCCATTATCTACCTTTCTCGTATAAATTAGATAACGCACTATACTAAGAATTTGTCAAAAAATGTCAAATCATGCCTGTAACTCTTCTAGTTTTTCTTTTACTTTTTGCACATGTTCTTTCACACGTACTTTAGTCCATGATGCTGCTATTTTGCCTTCAGGGTTGATGATAAACGTAGAACGTATCACTCCCATGTACTCTTTACCCATAAATTTTTTAAGTTGCCATATACCAAAAAGATTACATAATTCTTTTTCTTCATCAGCAAGGAGTGTAATGCCTAGCTTTTTTTTCTCTATAAATTTTCTATGTTTTTCTGGAGAATCTGGACTTACTCCCAAGATAATAGCCTCTAACTTAGAGAAATCTGGTTCTGCAGCTGTAAAATCACAAGCTTGTGTCGTACAACCTGGAGTGTTGTCTTTTGGGTAGAAGTAGAGCACTATCCACTTACCTTTGATATCTCTAAAACATATCTCTTCATCATCTTGATTTGGCAGACAAAAGTCTGGTACTTTGTTTCCTATTTCTAACATAGTAGTATCCTTTATTATTTCTTTTTGGGTAGTATATCAGAATGAATGAGAAAGAAAAATTATTAGCAGATATTGAAAAACTTATCTCTTATGGTAGAGATGAACCTACTATTAACCCTGCCCTCTTGGAATATCTAGAAGTTGAAGACCTTATCAACACCAAA
>JAKIUE010000091.1 GCA_021647715.1 Sulfurovum sp. | reverse complement strand
ACCAAAAGAAGGGGTAAAAATTACGGGTGTATCTACACATACCTATACGATAACAGATGATGATACGCTACCTCCAGTTACAGATTCAAATGTTACTGTACCCACAACACCAACAAATAATGCAAATGAAACGCTCAACGGAACATGTGGAGCAGGATATAAAAACGGTACAGTAAAAGTAACTACCCTTGCAGCAAATGGATTTACAAATAAGTATGATACAGATATCACATTAGATGCTTCTGGGAAATTTAACATTGCAAATCCAGCGTGGAAAGATGGTTCATGGCAGATTAGCCTTGCGTGTAAAGATGAACATGGAAATGGTCCAGCAAACGCAGGGCCATTTGGACCAAATGTAGTAGATACCACACCACCAACAACACTTATAGCACCAGAAGTAAAAGGTGCACCAAAAACCAATGACACCACACCAGAGATTACAGGGACGTGTACAGATGGTGATGTGATTACCGCACAAATAGGTGGTGCAGATATCACTCCAACAGCAACATGTACAGATGGAAAATATAGTATCACCCCAGAGACACCACTAGGTGAAGGTGAGCATGAGATTACAGTCAAAGCTAAAGACCCAGCAGGTAACACCACACCTGCAAGTCCTAAAACAAACGTGACAGTAGATACCACACCACCAGAGACACCAACAAATCCACCAGTGGTAACAGGTGGACCAGATGTTAATAGCACTACACCAGAGATTACAGGAACGTGTACAACACCAAATGTAGTGACTGTGTATGTAGATGGTGTTGCCATAGACCCAACAGCAGTATGTGATGAGAATGGAACATTCAGTATCACACCAGAAGCTCCAGGACTTAGTGAAGGTGAACATAACATTACTATCACAGAGACAGATGAAGGTAATAACACAAGCCCACAAGGGCCAACACCAGCAATAGTGGTTAAAGTAGATACCACACCACCAGAGAAACCAACAGTAGTGAGTACTGTAGAGAATAACGGAACACTTACCATCACAGGTAAAACAGAACCAGGAGCTACAGTAAAAGTGACTTTCCCTGATGGGACAGTTAAAACGGTAACAGCAGATGATAAAGGAACTTATACAGCCACTTCAGATAAACCACAAAGAGAAGATGGTGAAGTCGTAGTCACGGCAACAGACGCAGCAGGAAATATTTCAAAACCAAGTAATGATGGATTTGAGACATGGTACAGTGTAAATGAAGACAGCAATGGAACTACCTATAGTTACGGTAATGACAAGACAGATACGAAAGATAAAACCACCATACAAATAGGTTCTACATTCACTGTGAATATGACTGAGACAAATGAAGGTGATATAGAACTAGACATCAGTGCACCAACAACTGCACCAGTACCAGCAGTAGTAGCACCAGCACCAGCAGGGTGTGATGCACAAAGCTATGGCGCGTTTATCAAACTCTATAAAGAAGATGGAAAAGTCTCTACAGGATACCAATATGCAAACCCTGCATGTAATGGTATAGGTGATGCAACACTCTATAAAGGGACAAGATTGAAATTTGTACCAGGAACAAAAGCACGTCTAGAAGAGAGTACAGAAAAAGGTAATATGGTTATCATCATAGATGCCCAACTAAACGAAGCCACAACATTTGGAGAAAAGTAATGAAAACACTATACATACATAAACCTATCCAAACACTTGCAGCAGTAAGTGTAGTAGCTTTCACACTCTTAGGGTGTGGAGGAGAGAGTAACTGGGGTATAGATGGTAAAGGTACCCAAGAAGTAGCACATGGTCCACTACAGTCAGACGGGAAGTACCGTTGTGACTTAGGTGATGCAAGCTTGGTAAAATCAGGAGGGGTAGTCACTCCGTTGACAAGTGATACCCAAGTACGGGTATGGCACTTTCAAAACTCAGAAGAGTATGTCTGTACACTACAAGGACAAGCAAGTATAGAAGAGCCAAAAGTAGCAGGAGAGAAATCATGAAAAAGACCATATTAACTATGTGTGCAACAACACTGTTGGGTACATTACTGTATGCAGGGGGAAGCAAAGAAGTAGCCCCTGTAGAGGCAAGTATTGCCCCTATAATGGAACAACAAAAACCTAAAACCACACCATTTTATATAGGTGGAGGTATAGGGATGGACAATGTCAGTAGCTTTCTTTATGGCCCAGATACGGTCTATAGTGGGGTACTTCGTTTAGGATATAACTATAATAAGTACATAGGTGTAGAAGCCAGAGGAATGTATGGTTTTACAGAGGGTGATAAACTAAGTCATGACTACTCCTATGGACTCTACCTTAAACCACAATACCCTATCACACAAACATGGGGTGTTTATGGACTACTAGGGTACGCACAAACCAAAATAAGTTTTGAAAATGAAGCTGCATTTAATGGCAATACCAATAACTATACGGAACAAAGTGGTGTATCATTTGGTGCAGGGGTAGATTATAAGGTGATGGATGCATGGTCTGTTTACTTAGATGCTGTGCGTCTTATAGATGAATCTGAGACAAAACCAGAGGGTACATTTGCTATAAAAGTAGACAGTATTATTAACCTTGGGGTGACGTACAACTTTTAGTCACATACCTATATTAAACTTCAATTAACCTCACTCAAGTATACTTCTTCTAACAACAACTTAGGAGAAAAACTTGAGCGAACAAAATCAAATTATTATCAATATTAAAACAGAAATTTCAAAAGTGCTAGTCGGACAAGACAAAATGGTAGAGGGTCTTTTAGCAGGACTTCTTTGTCGTGGACATATACTTTTAGAGGGTGTACCTGGGCTTGCCAAAACGACGGCTGTTAATGCACTAGCTAAGACACTAGGGCTTGACTTTAAACGTGTACAATTTACTCCTGACTTACTACCTTCAGATATCATAGGAACAGAAATTTATGACCCTTCCAATAACGCTTTTAAAATCAAACAAGGGCCCATCTTTACAAACCTTTTACTTGCAGATGAAATCAACCGTGCACCTGCAAAAGTACAGTCTGCACTGCTTGAAGTGATGCAAGAAAGACAAGTGACCATTGGTGATGAAACCTTTAAAATTGACTTACCTTTTCTAGTTATGGCAACACAAAACCCAGTAGAGCAAGAGGGTGCGTATGAACTTCCTGAAGCACAGCTAGATAGGTTTATGATGAAAATTGTTGTAGGGTATAACACCAAAGAAGAAGAGCTTGAAATTGCTCGTCGCGTAGCTAATAATAGCTTTGGTGTCATACAACAAGTAGCTACCATAGAAGACCTCAATAAAATCCGTGAAGAGGCTTTAGCTGTACACATGGATGAAGAGATAGAAAAATATATCATAGAACTAGTCTCTGCAACACGTGATCCTAAAGCATATGGATTAGAAGAGTTAGAAACCTATATAGAATTTGGGGCAAGTCCTAGAGCGAGTATAGATATGTACAAAGCTAGCCGTGCTATAGCATACCTAAAAGGACAAGACTATGTCTCTCCTATAGAGGTAGCATATATCGCTAAAGAGATACTTAGGCATCGTATTATTTTATCGTATGAGGCACAAGCAGAAGAGGTGACTACAGATGAAATCATTAGTAAAATTTTAGCAGCTGTGCCAATTCCATAGCATTGAATGAGGAATTAAGAATGAGGAATGAGGAATTAATGTATGCAGTGCAGTGGCTCTGCTTTAATTGTATGGGACATAGAGTGTGAATAAGGCTGTAAAAAAAATCATTTTAAAAACCAAAAAACAAGTCTATGGAGATATGCTTGGAAACAATGCTTCACTTTTTCAAGGTGAAGGGTTTGAATTTGCAGAATTAAGAGAATATGTTTATGGTGATGACATACGAAAGATAGACTGGAAAACCACTGCAAAACTGGGTAAACCCTTTGTAAAAGTCTATAAAGAAGAGCGTGAACTGAACGTTGTAGTAGTTTCATTACTCGCAGGTTCTACCTATTTTGGAACAGTAAAGCAAAAGTCTGATGTCATAGCAGAAGTTGTGGCAACACTAGGATTTTCTGCTGTGAAAAACAGTGATTTGTTTAGCCATATGATATTTGCAGATAAAATGTATGATTTCTCAAAGCCTAGTAAAAAACTCTTTTCTGTACATAAAGCAGTAGAAGATGTTATAGCATTTGATTCTTTAGGAAAAGAAGCAGACTATACAGCACTTGTAGAAACACTAGTAAACAGACTAAAGAAAAAAGCACTGCTTTTTATAGTTTCTGATTTTGTAGGGGACATAGACCTCAAACTTTTGGCTAAAAAACATGATATTTTTGCTGTGATTGTACGAGATAAATTTGAAGAAGATCCAAGTGAACTAGGTTACTTAAGGCTCATAGATATGGAGACTAAAAAGAGTTTTGAAGGTGATATTGACAGTGCTACACTAAAAAGCTATAAAAAAGCACTCCATGACAATGATGAAAAGCTTTATAAACAGTTTAAAAAGCAGGGTGTACGTTTTACGAAGATATATACTGATGAAGAGCCAACGTTAAAGCTTATGAAGAAAATGAGGTAACAGTATGAATGAAGAAAATTTAACAGCACAGCTACGTGATATTAAACCACTGCTTGAGATACCTGATAGCTCTTATTATATCTATTGGGGGTTAATTACTTTTGGTAGCTTACTACTGTTTGGTATCTTGTTTTTTGTAGCTAAAAAACTTTGGGAAAATAGAAAAATAAATCTTGCGAAGGGTTATCTAGAAGCGTTGAAAAACATAGACTGGAAGGAGAGTAAAAAATCAGCTTATGACGCGACACACTATGCAAGACTTTTAGCAACAGACGAGAGAAAAAAAGAGCTTTTTTCTCAGCTAGAACCTATGCTTGAGAAATATAAATATAAAAAAGTAGTAGATGAAATAGACGAAGCGACACAAAAACAATTTAATCTTTATGTGCAGGTGGCAGATGAATCAATTTAATTTTGAATATCCATACTTATTGTTAGTCATTTTACTTTTTGTTATATGTGCAAAGTTTTGTAAAGAACGAAGCAGGGCAATCTTCTTCCCTCATGTAAAATCGCTTATGGTAAAAAGTGCTAAAAGCACTTCATGGCTAAATATACTCAAATGGATAGGCATAGTCTCTGCTGTGATAGCACTAGCATCGCCAGTCATCACTAAAACCTATAGTAATAGTAAAAAAGAGGGACGAGACATTGTGCTAATTATTGATTCATCAGATTCAATGCGTCAACGTGGTTTTGACCCTAAAGATTTATGGCGTAACAAGTTTGATGTGGTTAAAGAAGTTGTAGGTGACTTCATAGAGCGTCGTAAAAGTGACCGTATCGGTATGGTGACCTTTGCAGACATTGCTTTTATCGCGGCACCACTTACCTTTGAGAAGAAGTTCTTAACAGATATTACACGTATGCAAAAGATGGGTGTAGCAGGGAAACGTACAGCAATTAATGATGCTATCGTACAAAGTTATAACCTGCTTTCTAAGAGTAAGGCAAAATCAAAAATAGCCATATTGCTTACCGATGGTGTAGATAATATGTCCAAAATACCTTTTGATGATGTCATAAACCTTATAGAAAAAAGAGATATTAAACTCTATACCATTGGCATAGGGGATGCGCGTGACTATAATGGTGCCTACCTAAAGGCACTAGCTACTGCAGGTAAAGGCGAAGCATATGGTGCCCGTGATGCCAGTACATTGGAAAAAATCTATGATGAGATAGACAAATTAGAAGCCACGAAAATAGATGATAAAAAGATAGTGCAACATACATACCTTTATATCTATCCGCTTTTTTTAGCGATATTGGCTCTGTTAGGGTTTGTCTATTTTAGAAATGTGAAGGGGGTATAGAGATGAGTTTTGTAAATCCTCAATTTTTCTGGGTGATGATAGTACCATTTGTTATTTTGACATTTCTTATCACGACAAACAAGCAGAGACTTTCACGTGTGTTTGATGAGAAAGTACTCAAGCGACTAAGTGCAACAGATGAAAGTATGCCTATGATGGTACGTAATGTGCTGATATTTTTTTCGATATTTCTTATGATAGTTGCTATGGCTAGACCTGTCATGGAAAAAGGGGATAAAAAGGTTGAAGTTGAAGGTATTACTCTGCTTACGGCGTTAGACATCTCTGGCTCAATGCGTAGTAATGACGTATATCCTAATCGCTTGGAGTTTGCCAAAAAAAAGATGAACACTCTTTTTGATGCGATGCCAAGTGATGAGATAGGGGTAGTTGCATTTGCGCATAGCCCGTTTGTTTTGGCTCCTTTTACTTCAGATAAAGAGACCTTAAAAATGATGGTAGAAGGTGTCGATGATAGCTATATCAACATGGGGTCTACAGACTTTTCTGCCTTAGGAGAGCAAGTCTCTGCATTGCTTGAAGAGAAAAAACCAAAGATACTTGTACTTTTTACTGATGGTGGAGACAAAGAGGCTATTGAAGGGTTTGAAGATATTTTAAAAGAGAGCAATATTGATCTCTATGTTGTACTTGTAGGTACACAAAAAGGTGCTCCCGTTTTAGATGAAAATGGTAACCCTTTCAAAGATAAAAAAGGTAACATCGCCATTACCCAAAGGAATGATACATTAGCAGATGTAGCCAAAAGTACTGGAGGTATCTCTGTGGTGGCAAGTACAGGAAAAAAAGATATTTCTAAACTTGCCACAGTGATTAAAAATAGATATAAAAACCAAGAACAAGGTGAAGTAACTATTAAAGAGAGAGTAGAGTATTTTTATTATCCGCTAGGGCTTTCGTTGCTAGTGTTATTGATTGCCTTTAGTTCTTTACCTAAAAGGAGAGAAGTATGAAAAAAATAATTTTATTTTTATTAAGTACACATCTTTTAGTTTATGCAGGTTTGACGGATTTTAAAACCATAGAATCTGCAAATAAAGCATAT
>JAKIUE010000005.1 GCA_021647715.1 Sulfurovum sp. | reverse complement strand
GTTTAATCTCTTCATTTACCTTGTCATCATTTAGGTCAAATGGCATAGGCTTAGAGCGATTTTCGATAACAAGCTTATCTACTACCATCTCTACTTTACCCGTTTTGAGTTTAGGGTTTTCTAGCCCTTCACCACGTGCTCTCATCTTACCAGTGGCTACAAGTACGAACTGGTCACGTACCTCTTCAGCCAGTTTATGTACTTCTGCATTGTCAGCAGGGTCACAGACAAGCTGAATCACTTCATCTTTGTCTCTAAGGTCTATAAATATCAATCCACCATGGTCTCTACGGCTAGACACCCAACCAGCAATGGTTACTTGTTGTCCTATGTGTTCTTCGTTTATTTCTGCACAATAATGTGTTCTCATGTACGTTTTCCTCTTATTTATTATGGTCGCGATTATAGCTAAATGTTGTTTAAAATAGATGCTTAGTTTTCTTTTGACTATTTTTGACTATATTAACATATAATTTAACAAAATATTATTTAAAACTGAAGATGTTTAAAGTGTGTTAATATATTAAAATGGAGTGCAATATGTCAGGTACTAAACGAGCTTTTACTGTGATTGAAGTCATATTTGTGATTGTTATTATTGCGATATTGGTTGTGGCAGCTATTCCAAAATGAAAGTAAGTATTTTCATATCCGTATCTTAGGATATATATGTAAAAAGTATGTCAATTTGTAATATTTTTCACCTACAAAGTAATTTTATGCTACTCTAACACCATTAAATATCTAACGATAAAGAGACAATGGAAGTGATATATGAGTAATGAAAAACTAAAACAAATCAAAACAGCAGGGTTTATACTGAAACCTACTGATCCTGAGATACGTACACTCTATGAGCGTATTAAAGTGCAGTTTGAAACGAAGGGTATTACTGTACTCCTGGGAGATCAATCAGCTGAAATGATAGGGGTTAAAGGTGTTGATTTTGACACAATGTGTGAACAGTCAGACTTTTTAGTTTCATTAGGAGGTGACGGTACACTACTTTCTTTAGTACGTCGTTCTAATGCACATAAGAAGCCAGTAGTGGGAATAAATGCAGGCACTTTAGGTTTTTTAGCAGATGTGACCATAGAAGAAGTAGAGACATTTTTAGAACAACTTTTTTCAGATGAATACCGTATAGATGACAGGATGATGATAGAAGGATATATCAAGAAAAACGATGGCACCAAACATGAATTTTTTGCTTTTAATGATGTAGTCATCACATCCCCTAAACCATCGAAAATGGTAAGAGTAAATGCATCTATACTTGGTGAGAGGTTTAACTCTTATAGAGGTGATGGGGTTATTATCTCTACACCTACAGGTTCAACGGCATATAATCTTGCAGCCGGAGGTCCTGTACTTTATCCTTTGACAAAGGCATTTATTATTACGCCTGTATTGGCACATGCATTAGGGAACCAGCGTCCTTTAGTGGTACCTTCAGACTTTAGTATAGAGTTTGATGCAGAACAGTATGAAGCCATAGCAACCATAGATGGTCAAGAGGTCTATGAACTTCTAGAAGGTGATACACTTTATATAGAAGGGGCTAAAATAGGGGCTAAACTTTTACATAGAAAAGATCGTAATTACTTTTCTGTTCTTAGAGAAAAGCTACATTGGGGAGACAAACTTTGATTGAACGCTTGTATTTGCGTAACTTAGTGACTTTTGATGAAGTGGAATTAGCATTTAATAAGGGACTAGTTGTTTTTACTGGCCCTTCAGGAGCAGGAAAGTCTGTACTCATGTCTGCCATACTTTCTAGTTTTGGATACAGTACACAAGGAGCAGCAACCCTTTGTGAAGTGAGACTAAAGAAGCCTTCTAAACTTGAAAGTGAACTATACGAACTTGAGGATGAACTCACTATAAAAACACTTAAAAAAGAGAAATTACGTTATTTTATAGAAGGACAAAATATTTCTAAAAAAGGTTTAAATGCACTTTTTTCCCCTTATGTACAATACCTATCTGTACGTGATAAAAGTGGTTTTGAATCTAGTACGCTTATCTCTATGTTAGATAGCTCGTTACTTACTCATGATAAAAGCTTCAAGAAACTCTTCAAAGAATATAAAAAACGTTACACTAATTATAAGCAAAAAGCACAAGAATTATCCAAGATAAAAGAAGATGAAACCAAACTTACAGAACTTATAGAGTTTGCTAAGTATGAAGTCGATAAGATAGAAAAAATCAATCCTAAAATAGGGGAAGACAAAGAGTTGTTGCAAGTTAAAAAACAACTTTCACGCATAGATAAGATAAAAGCTTCACTGGCTACAGCCATGGATATATTTTCTGCAGAGAGTGCGGTACAAGAGGTGTATAAGTTATTAGATAAAGATGTATCTGTATTTGTAGAAGCGATGAATACCGTGCGTGCAGATTTTGAAGAGACAGAACATTTAGCTGCAGAACTTGAAGAGATGGATGTAGAAAATATACTTGATAGACTCTCAGATATTACTTCTTTAGAACAACGTTATGGTTCTATAGACGAGGCAATACAATACAAAGAAATGAAGAAAAAAGAGCTAGAAGGTTTTCAAAATATAGCACAAGACAAAAGTATATTGGAAAGCTTTTTAGCTATGGAATATACAGAACTTTCCACGCTTGCAAGACAGATAACAACCAAGCGCAAAAAAGAGGCTATCATTTTAGAGAGTGCGATAGACAGCTATTTACTAACACTTAAACTACCCAAACTTAAGTTTGTTTTTGAAGTACAAACCTTGTCATCTGATGGTACGGATAGCTTAGATATAACACTAGGTGAGTCCAAGACAACAACATTAAGTGGAGGTGAGTTTAACCGTCTTCGTTTAGCACTTATGGCATCCACAATAGACGAAAAATCAGAAGGTGTTCTCATACTTGATGAGATAGATGCCAATGTAAGTGGAGATGAATCTATAGCCATTGCTGATATGGTTAAAAAGCTCTCTAAAGTGTACCAAATATTTGCAATTTCCCATCAACCCCATCTTTCTGCTCAATCAAATCAACACATAGTCATCACAAAAGATGAGAATAAAAGTCAAGTAATTGAACTGAGTGAAGAGGGAAGAATACATGAAATATCACGTATTATTGCAGGAGAAAATCCTCATAGTGAAGCCATAGAGTTTGCTAAGAAATTGAGATCTTAAGCATATTGTGATTTAAGTTTATTGGTATAATGAATAAGGTCTTGAAAGTAGGATTGGACAATCGAAATATCTGTTCCTTTTTTAAGATATATATTATAGGCTACTAGTAGATCAGACACTCCACCTGTTCCAATGTTGCTTGCTGAGCCTTTTATATGATGTGTTAATCTTTCTATCTGAGATAAATTTGAAAGATGAATGGCTTCTTCTATAAGTGGTATTTGTGTTTCAATTTGGGTAATAAGTTCTGAAACAAACTCTTTTGCTTCATTAGTAGTAAACCCCATATCTAAAAGACGTTTATGTGTGAACTCAGGATATTTTATGTTTGCATCAGTATTAATACTTGATGCCAAATTATCATTATTTTGAGATATTTCATTTTTTTTCTTTGCTAGGGTGCTTGTATCTTCACTTGATACAGATTGGCTTTTATAAGATGACTCATAATCTTCTGAACTAGTCTTTTCGTTTCGTTTCTTTTTATATACTTTGTCATTTTTATATTCTTTATATACAATAAGAATAATAATTAAAACAAATATGACTAAAATAGAAGTAATCATGTAAAATCCCTGATAATATTTTATAGGTCATTATACTCTAATAATCTATAAACATTAAAGAAGAATATAAATATTTTGATATACTAAAGAGAAATTACAAAAGTTTGATTAAGAATAGGAAAGTGATGATTGTAGATACCCATTGCCATTTAGATGATACACGTTATAAAGATGATTTAGAAGAGGTACTTCAAAATGCGAAAGACAATGGCGTAGTGAAGTTTATTATACCAGGTGCAGATGTAAAGACATTACATCGAGCAGTTGAAATATCAGAAAAATATAAAGAAGTATACTTTTCTGTAGGTGTGCACCCTTATGATATAGAGGGGTATGATAGAAATTTTTTAGAAAAGTTTGTACATCATCCTAAGTGTGTGGCTATTGGTGAGTGTGGTTTAGACTACTTTAGATTACCTGAACATGAGGATGATATACGTAAAGAAAAAGAAGCACAAAAAAAAGTTTTCCTCAACCAAATACTTTGGGCGAAAGAATTACAAAAGCCACTGATAGTACATGTGAGAGAATCGAGTGTAGATTGTTTAGCATTGCTCGAAGAACATGCTGGAGAAGAAGGTGGAGTGTTGCATTGTTATAATGCTGATGAATCATTGTTAAAACTAGCACAGAAGAATTTTTATTTTGGTATAGGAGGAGTCTTGACATTTAAAAATGCAAAAAAACTTATAAATGTGTATACTAAAATACCAGAGGATAAGTTACTCATTGAGACTGATGCTCCTTATTTAACGCCTCACCCACATAGAGGGGAGAGAAATGAACCAAGTTATACAAGGTTAGTTGCCCAAAAAATGGCAGAACTCTCTCATAGTACTTTAGAACATATTTCTCAACTGAGTACAAATAATGCACATAGATTGTTTTCATTTTAAGAGATACTTATTTAATGTATAAATACTTTAAAATTTTTATTTTGTTTTCTCTCTTCATCTCATATATTTATGCTGAAGAATTAAGCAAGAAATACCCAAGTTATGCGTATGTTTTTAATGAATTTGATATAGAGAAAGAATATATATATGATAATGACTTTAATGAGTTTGTACTTAAAAATGAGACATCACTAAAAATATTTTATAAACGCTCCTTAGAAAGAGGTAAGGATGTTTTACCTACAATGAAAGACTTGTTGGTTATTGATGGTGTGAGTGACTTGTTTATCTACCTCTCTATGGTTGAATCTGGACTCTCAACTTCCGCAATATCACCGAAGAAAGCTGTAGGTTTATGGCAGTTTATCCCTAAAACAGCACAAGCATATAACCTAAATGTATCTTATGGTTATGATGAACGATATGACACGCAAAGTGCTACTAGTGCTGCGATTAAGTATCTTAATAAACTTCAAACACAGTTTGGTAAATGGTATCTAGCTGCCATGGCATATAACTGTGGGGAAGGATGTATGCAACGTGCTATAACTAAGGCTGGAACAGATGAATTAACAGTTTTATTAGATTCAGACTTAGGTTATTTGCCTTTTGAAACACGAGAATATATAAAAAAAATATTATTAGTTGCTATGATAGGTGAGAATATGACTTTAGATTTTGATCAAAATAGTGACTCTCTTGAAAATGGTTTTATTCAAGTTGAAATCTCATCTAAATCCAATTTAAAAGATATAGCAAAACTTATAAACATTAAAGTGGAGTTACTTGAAAAATTAAATGAAAATGTACTGATAGAAAAAAGAGAGATGCCAATGAAAATGTACAAAATAAGAATTCCTATTTCAAAAGTATTTTCCTTTTATCTAAAGTACAAATTTAAAAAAGAGAAAAAGATTTTTAAGACGCATTATATTTCACATGAAGTGCAACTGGGAGAAACCATAGAGAGTATTTCAAAAATATATAATGCAAATATAGAAGAAATCTTAAGTGTCAATAAGTTAACAAATGAAAATATAATGCTTGACCAACTATTAGTTGTTCCTGTAGATAAAAGTATATTTAAGGATAAATATAGAGATAATATTAGATAATATTTAAAAATATATAATTGAGGTTTCATGAAAAAACTTACTTCTCTCTATCTTTGTGCTATTATAATTATAGTTTCATTGACTGCTTGTTCACAAAAAAGAATGGGTTTAGGTAAAACAAAATATACAAGTGCAGCCAGACATAAAGCTACTATGAGGTCATATAATGTGATGGGTAAAAGGTACCATCCTGGACATGTTTCAAAAGGACAAGTTCAAAGAGGAATTTCTTCATGGTATGGTCCAAACTTTCATGGTAAGTATACAAGTAATGGTGAGATTTATGACATGTATGCACGTACAGCTGCACATAAAACATGGCCAATGGATACAATGGTACGTGTAAGTAATGTTGAAAATGGAAAAAGTACGGTTGTACGTATAAATGATAGAGGTCCATTTGTTAAAGGACGTATCATTGATTGTTCTTACAAGGCAGGCAAAGAGATAGGTCTTGATAAGATGGGTATAGCAAAAGTAAAGGTAGAAGTATTAGGGTTTGCAGGTAATCAGCGACCAAAAGTACATATGGCTAAACAGAAGAAGTCACATACTCCTATAGCTGTACGTAAAAAATCATCAGCTTTTGGTTTGCAAGTTGGCTCATTTGGTAGTTATTCAGGTGCGACAAAGAATAAAAACTATTACAGTGATAAATATTTAAACTATAAACCTATCATTAAGTCTATACCTGATAATGAAGGTATAATCTCTTATAGAGTTTGGCTCATGGGGTTTTACTCAGAACAAGAAGCAAGGGATTTCAAAGAAAACAATGATATCTACAGTGCATTTATTGTTAGAACTTAAGTAACGAGGAAGTGATAAAATGATTGAAGTAACTAGAGAAACAAAAGAGACACAAATTACTGTAAAACTAAATCTTTATGGAAGAGGCAAGGCTACCATAGATACAGGTGTAGGATTTTACGACCATATGTTGGAGGCATTTACTAAACATGCGCATATTGATTTAGAAGTGAAGTGTGTAGGGGATACACATATTGATGATCATCATACGGTTGAAGATGTGGCTATTGTTATTGGGCAAGCACTTAAAAAAGCTATTTATCCAGTAAAGAGCATAGAACGTTTTGGTAATGCCACAGTTGTCATGGATGAAGCATCTGTGACATGTGATATCGACCTTTCAAATCGTGGTTTTTTGGTTTTTGAACTGCCAATAGGTGGAAAAGTAGGAGACTTTGACGTAGAGTTGGTTGAAGAGTTCTTTAAGGCTTTTGCTTTTAACTTACCTCTTACTTTACATCTTGTATACAACCGCGGTAAGAATAAACATCATATTATAGAAGGTGCATTTAAAGCGTTAGCAGTTGCACTCCGTCGTGCAGTAACTATAAATGAAAATGCTGGAATACCAAGTACAAAGGGCGTGATATGAGTATAGAACTCATTGTTTTAGATGTTGATGGTACGATGACGGACTCACGTATCACATACAGTCAAAAAGGTGATGAGATTAAATCTTTTAATGTGAAAGATGGCTTGGCCATTGCTTCTTGGAGAAAACTAGGCAGGCAGGTTGCTATCATTACAGGTAGATCATCTGAGATTGTGGCACGTCGTGCAAAAGAATTGCACATTGAACATTTTTATCAAGGTATACACAACAAAAAAGAAGTTTTAGAAAACTTACTAGAGAAATTAGATTTAAGTATGGAAAATGTAGCTGCAATTGGTGATGATTTAAATGATTTACAAATGTTAAAAGCAGCAGAAATTTCTTTTGTTCCAAGAGATTCCTCTGTCTATGTAGATAAAATAGCAAATGTTATTTTAACTAAAAAAGGTGGTGATGGTGCAGTAAGAGAGATGATTGAATATCTTATTATCAAAGAAGGTCTTGAGGAGAAATATCTAGCATTATGGGACTAAAGTTAGAGTGGTTAGTCATTTTACTTATAGTGTTAACCGTAGGTATAACAACCATGGTCAAACTTACAAATACTATTGACGGACAAAAATCCAATGCCAAAGAGTTGGAGTTTTATAAAACAACTTTTATCGAAGTAGATAGATATAAAATGCATTCTAAATCTTTTGTTGAAAAAGGCATAAGAGTTGAAGGTGTCTTGAATTTAGAGTATTTAAAGTATAGTACTAAAAACATCACTTCGTTGGTTGCAGACAAAGCAAGATATTATCAAAATATATTACATTTAGATGGAAATATATATTTAAAAGAAAATAAAGGCTATTCATACCATGCAGATAATGCGGAGTATAATCAAAAAACTGCTGTATTGACGGTACCTTCAAAATTTACTGCTGATAACGGGATAAACATTATTCATGGGTTATCTCTATATTATGATAGCTTAAAAAAAGAGATGAATGCTACAAACATAGATGCAATTATTTATACGACCAAAAAGTAAACTAATGTTATAATCTAGTTTATTTTTCATAAAGGTTTTTGATTGAAATTATTTAACGTGATATCTCATTATATATTTGTATTTTTAGTGTTTTCTATACTAAACCATGCTGAAAAAGTTGAAATAGTTTCAGATGATATGTATGCTCAAAATATTAAAAAAGAAGTACATTTTATGGGTAATGTCAAAATAAAACAAGACAAAAACTGGATACACGCAGATAAAGTGATTGTATATTTTAATGAAAACAATGAAACCAACAAATATGAAGCCTTAGAAAACGTAAAGTTTGAATTCAAGGATATGAAGAATCATTATAAAGGTAGTACAGATTCTTTAATATATTTGCCAATTAAATCTAAGTACACATTAACAGGTAAATCTATCATTGATGACATAGAGAATAAACGTCATATAAATGGTGACATCATTATATTAGACATGATCAGTGGAAATGCTAAAGTACATGGTAATAAAAAGAAACCTGTGAAATTCATCTTTGATATGGAGAGTGCAAAATGACTTCACCTCGAGTAGTAGAAGCAAATTTTATTAAATCAGCACAAAGTATTGCTGATTCTTTACAAGAGGATATGAGTGAAGTTGTTTTTCTCGGTCGATCAAATGTAGGTAAAAGTTCTACCTTAAATGCGCTCACAGATAGGAAAAACTTAGCAAAATCTTCGGCAACTCCAGGAAAAACACAACTTATTAATTTTTTTGAAACACGATATTTGTATGATGAACAGAGTTATCCTGTTCGTTTTGTAGATTTACCAGGTTTTGGTTATGCAAAGGTCTCAAAAACGCTTAAAGAAGTATGGCAAAAAAATTTAGTAGAATTCATCCAACATCGTGTATCAATTCGTCTTTTTATACATCTTCGTGATGCACGCCATCCTTATGCTAAAATTGATGATGATGTAGAAACGTATATTAGTGAATTTATAAGACCTGATCAAAAATACTTAACTGTTTTTACAAAAATAGATAAACTCAATCAAAAAGAACGTAATAAACTCAAACGTGATTTCCCTGGTTCTATAACTGTGTCTAATTCTAAAAGAAATGGACATGACCGAGTACACTTTGAAATACTAGAGTCTATTTTTGCTATAAATGAAGGATCGCAGAAGAATAGTGAGGGGGAGAAGTGATAAAACTTGTAAAAGCTGTGTTAGAGGATATACCTCAAATGCAGGTACTTGTAAAACAGGAAATAAAAGATGGAATTATTTTAGATCGTACAGATGATGAAGTTGCAACAAATATTCGCTCTTATGTCCTGGCAAAAGAGAATGAAAAAATTGTTGGTTATGCTGCCTTACATGTTCACTCAAATAGATTGGCAGAGATAAGAAGTCTTATTGTAGATTCAGAATACAGAGGTAAGAAAATAGGTGAATCTATAGTAAAGTTTACCCTTAATGAGGCTAATGAATTAGGGGTAGAAGAAGATGTACTTGTTTTAACATATTTACCTCTCTTTTTTGAAAAGTTAGGTTTTATTGCGATGAACAAGGAAGAGATACCTGAACATAAAATATGGGCAGACTGTATTAAATGTATCCATTTTCCAGTATGTAATGAAATTGCTTTAGTCTATAAAGTGGCATAAAAAACATGCTAACAATGAACACATCTATAAGACTTATATATCCTATTTTTATATGGTTTCTCATAGGTACATTTACACTCTTTTATCCTATGCTTATTTCTATTTATGTGTTTTTACCACTTTTTATTGGTATTGTAGGTTATGTATTTATTTTAGGGGTAGAGCAAGGTAAATGGCATTATGTACTGTTATCAATGGTTTATTTGATAAACCTAGAAGTAAATCTATCTTTACCTTTTTTTCTGATGTTACTTTCTTCTCTTGTAGTCTATGCAGTATTTTATACTAAACTAGCACAAGTGAAGAGGTGTAAAATATGTATAAAAATGATGCTTGTACTTCTTTTAGATTTAGTCTACTTAGGATCTCTTATTGGTTATGATTTTATTTTTCAATCAAGCAGTATCATGTTAGATAAAATATTGGCTTATTCTCTTATTATCGATATGTTAGTAGTGATGGTTTTATGAGATATAGACTGATTATTCTTATATTTATACTCTTCTGGATAGGTATGATAGGACGACTGTATCATGTAAGTATTAAATCAAATTTTTATTATGAAGAATTAGCAAAAGAAAATATAGAGAGAAAACAGTTTATCAAACCAGTAAGAGGAGAGATTTCTGATATCAATGGACAGTTACTTGCAATGAATCAAATAGGTTTTTCTGTATCTATCCAACCACATTTAAAGTCTACGAGTCAAAAATTAAATACTATCATCGATAGGCTTGTAGTAAAATTTCCAGATTTAAATAAGTCAATTATGCTTAAGGTATATAAGAAATTCAATTCACCCTATAATCATAATTATATTAAAGTTGTAGATTTCATTCATTATGCACAGATGATGAGTGAATATTCAGAATTGAGTTTACATAAAGAACTTAAAATTGATGCGGAGACTAAAAGATACTATCCTTATGGTAAGTATATAGCACATATTGTAGGCTATACAGGACGTTCAAATGCAAAAGAAAATGCAAATGATAAAGTAGTGAATACTGTAGGTAGCATTGGTAAAACGGGTTTAGAAAAATACTATAATGAGGTGCTTAAAGGAGATTTAGGATACCAAGTATCAAAAGTGAATGCAAGAAACAAAGCGATAGATATGATAGAAAAAAAATTACCAGTAGATAATAAAAACTTACAACTCAATATTGATATAGATCTGCAGCAAATAATTTATGAGCGTTTTAAAGAAGCAAATCAAACAGGGGTTGTGGTAGTAATGCGTACCAATGGAGAGATTCTCTCCGCTGTAAGTTATCCCGCGTATGATCCCAACCTTTTTGTTGGTGGGATTAGTCAAAAAGATTGGAAAGCGCTACAAGATGATGTAGACAAACCATTCTCTAATAAAATAATACATGGTACTTATCCCCCAGGTTCAACGATAAAAATGGGTATGGCATTAGCATTTTCAAATTCACTAGAAGGTGTCCTAGATACAAAAGAGGTCTGTAATGGTCATATTACCTTAGGTAGAAGTAAACACAAATTTAGATGTTGGTCAAGGTGGGGACATGGGAAAGTAAGACTACGTAAGTCAATACGAGAAAGCTGTGATGTCTATTATTATAATAAAAGTTTAAAAGTAGGTATTGATGCTATGGCTAAACATTTACGTTCTTTTGGATTAGGTGTGAAAACTGGGGTAGATTTACCTAGAGAATACAATGGAATTATACCTGATAAACAGTGGAAAATGAAACGTTATAAACAACCATGGTACATGGGAGAAACAGTTATTTCTGCTATTGGACAAGGCTATACCTCTGTAACACCATTGCAAGTTGCGAGGTATACTGTACTTATGGCAACATCTAAGCTTGTTACTCCTCATGTTGCACGTGTCATTGATGGTAAACATACACCAAGAATGATAAAGCATATTCCTTTCAATAAAAAACATTTGTCAGATGTTCAGCTAGGTATGTATGATGTATGTAATGTCAGAGGGGGTACGGGATATAGGACCATGCATAAACTTCCTATAAAAGTAGCAGGAAAGACAGGAACTTCACAAGTAACTTCCATACCTCAGTCTACAAAAGTAAGACTCAAAGAACATGAATTAGCGTATTATCATCGTTCACATGCGTGGATTACAACGTATGCACCATATGATGATCCAAAGTATGTAGTCACTGTACTTGTAGAACATGGTGGGCATGGAGGAAGTACAGCAGGTCCTATTGCTGCAGATATCTATAAATGGCTTTACAAAAACAATTATTTTCCTAGAATAAAGGAAAAAAAGAAAAGTAAACTAAAGATGAATATTACACAGAAGTAACTACATTTGCTGTAAAGTATTATTCAAAAAGAGGCCTAATATAATAATAAGGCTGATACCTGCTGGTTTACTGTAAAGCTTATTTGCAGTGATAAATACTAAGATAAGTGTTGCTACAAGCATAGTAGCAATATCAAAAATGTAAGATGTAGGATTGAAAGTTATGGGCTGAACCAGTGCAGCTGCACCAAGGACAACAGTGGTATTTGCCATGTTTGAGCCTATGATATTTCCTATAGCCATGTCTACTTTGCCTTTAAGTGCTGCTGTTACACTAACAGTTAGTTCTGGTAAAGAAGTACCTAAAGAGATCATAATAATACCAATCACCCATTCAGAGATACCAAAACTTTTTGCTATAGAAGATGCACTCTCTATAGTAAAGTGTGCTCCTACTATGACCAGTATCAAGCCTAGCAAAAGCATTGGGGCAATTGTTGACCAAGAAAAAGGCTCACTCTCTTCTGCTTCTATCTCATCTTCAAGCATACTTCTCGCATCGTTTAGTAAGAACATGAGGTAAGCTCCCATGAGTAAAAGAAGTAGCATCGCATCAAAGCGTGAGATAACACCATCAATACTCATAAGAATAAAAACAAAGACAGGTATCAGTGCCCAGGTACTGTCTTTAGAAAAAAAATCACGGTTAGGGTTTATCTGTTTGGCTATAAGAAAGACTGTGGCAAGTACAAGTGTGATATTGAGTATATTACTCCCTATGACATTTGCCACAGCAATTTCTGGACTACCATTATATGATGCAGCGATACTCGCTGCCATCTCTGGTAGTGATGTACCTAAGGCAATCAGTGTTGCCCCTATAATAAACTCTGGAATTTTAAACTCCAAGGCAATACGCTCACTTTGGTTTATAAGTACATCTGCACCCCAGATGAGTACACCCATAGCAACGATAAATATGATGAAATCCATTTTTTTATTCTCCTGTTCTTACAATTAGACTTTTAGGTAAATCAAACTTTTTTATGAGTGCTTCTTCCTTTTCTCGCATCTCTCCAGAGTCTTTTTCATGGTCAAAGCCAAGTAGGTGCAACATACCGTGAATAAAGAGTAGTGAGAGCTCATCTTGTATGTTATGCTCTAAGGTTTTTGCTTTCTCTTTTACAAACGATGCAGAGATGACAATACTGCCTAAGGGAAAACCCAATATACTTTCTGGTGTAAAAGAACTATCCATAGGAAAAGAGAGTACATCTGTACTACAGAGTTTATCTCTATGCTTTTTATTCATACTTTGCATCGTATCATCGCTGACAATGAGAAGTTCTACTTCTGCTGTGGTGAGTGAAGCATAAATTTTTTCTAAAGCAGAGAGGTTCACCTCTAAGTCTGTTTGATTATCTAAATCTATCATGCACGAAGTTTACCCAAATATTGGTAAAATGGCAGTAAAGTAAAGGATCATTATGAAAAAAGCTGTATGTATTATCTCTGGAGGTATGGATAGTGCTTTGAGTGCTAAAATAGCAGAAAATCAAGGGTATGGAATTATAGCAGTACATTTTAACTATGGGCAAAGAACACAGACAAAAGAACTCTCATGCTTTCGTCAAGTAGCTAGTTCAGTGGGTGCAGTCAAAAACTATGAGATTGATTTACCATTTTTTGAACACATAGGTGCATCTGCACTTACAGACAAAAGCATAGAAGTCCCTACTGATGGCATAGAAGAGGGTGTGCCTGTGACCTATGTACCTTTTAGAAATGGTATATTTCTCTCTATTGCAGCGGCTATCGCCGAGAAATATGAGGCAGAGGCTTTGTTTATAGGTGTGGTAGAAGAAGATAGTTCTGGCTATCCTGATTGTCGTGAGAGTTATATACTACAAATGCAAAAGGCTATAAATCTTGGAACTAAAGATGAAACAAGCTTAGAAATAAAGATGCCATTGGTTGCTTTGAAAAAGAGTGAGATAGTACAAAAATCATTGGAATTAGGTGTGCCACTTGAACATACTTGGTCTTGTTATAAAGAAGAAGAGAAGGCTTGTGGGGTATGTGATTCTTGTAGGTTGAGGCTTAAAGGGTTTGAAGAAGCAGGGAGTATAGATCCACTTCCTTATAAAAAGTGATTAAAACCTTTGAAACCCATTAGCAATATACTGAAATTCATAGCGATGTTTAGGATATTTACTTAGACCTTCAGCAATAAACTGACTACGTGTAATTTGTCTGTCCCACAGTCTATACATTAAACCTTTAAACCATGTCTTTTTTTCTGGGGTATCGAGTGACATTCTGTTGTAGTTTGCATTATCTTTAGTACTCATAGCAACTTTTACCATAGTAGGATGAAATCTTGCTTCTTTTGCTGGAGTTGGTTGCTCATAGATAACTTGGTCAACTTTTGGTGTATTTTTAGAACTACAACCTGTGTAGATGAGGGCTGCGAACATCGCCAATAATATTTTATATTTCATCATTTGCCTTTTTCTATTTATAAATATCATTGTATCTAACATAGTATAAATATTACTTTGATATGCTATACTTTTTTAGACAAATATAAGGAAAAAAGATGAGAATTCCTGCTCAATCAAAAGAAGCGAAAGAAGCTTTGCATTTGGTAGAAACATTGCAAGCGTATTTTGTAGAGAAACTAAATACTTTAAGTGATAGCTTTGGCAAAGCAGGTCACTTTGAAGCAGTAGAGTGGGAACGAGATGAGGGTTTACATGGCGGAGGCGTACGCTATGAATCCACAGATGAAAGTCTCTTTAATAGTGCTTCAGTCAATGTATCTCAAGTGCATTACGATGAAGATAAGAGTAAAAAACTCTCTTCAGCTACAGCCATATCTACTATTATTCATCCACAAAACCCACATGCTCCTTCTATGCATATGCATATTTCATGGACACAGATGCGTGAGGGTAAAGGATATTGGCGTATTATGGGCGACTTGAACCCAAGTCTACAAAATGATGATTTGCAAAATCAATTTGACACTGCACTTCAGAACGCATCTGGTGATTTTTATGAAGAGGCCAAAGCACAAGGAGAGAGATATTTTAATATCCCTGTGTTAAATCGAACACGAGGGGTAAGCCACTTCTATCTTGAAAATTTCAACAGAGATGATTTCTATGAAGATAGCACTTATGCACAAAAGATGGGTAGCACTATTATAGATAGCTATATATCTATAGTAAGCAGTATGTTAGAAAAAGAGAACACCTACACAGAAGAAGAAAAAATGACACAAATAGACTATCATACACTCTATCTTTTTCAAGTACTTACCCTTGATAGGGGTACCACATCAGGTCTGCTCGTTCATGATCAAAATGATGTAGGGATTATGGGGTCTATCCCCTCACACATCAATAAACCACTACTTTACAGCTGGCTAGATTTAATGCCTCACCCCCAAGAGAGACTTCTACTACGTATCCTTGATGCTTTACCAGAAGGGAAGATAGTCAATGTAACGCCCACAGTCAAAAAACGTTTGGCTAATGCCGTGCGTACACACTACAAGGAGTTTCCAGAAGCTTTAAAATTGCAGGCTTCAGGAGAGAATGTACCACCTACTGTGGAGAATCATAGATAAAATCTAGTGAGTAAAATAGCCTTTTACTCTGTCTTTTTTGACTTTATTAAAAGAACCAAACACTCCATTCATAGCAATATAAACACCATCTTTGTCTAAAGCCATCAGATATCCATAAGCAGAAGCGAGATTTGCCGTGGCTTCTGTGGGGTCAATGCTGTATGGTACCATAGCACCTGTAAAGATGATGTACTTTTCAAGTTTTGCTTGGGCTAGGTAGGATGCACTTACATGCATTGTATCTGTGCCATGGATGATGATGATATGTGAAGCAGAAGTCTCTTTTGTGGTTTCTAACAGTATATCTCTGTCTTCATCTGTCATCTCTAGACTATCTTTGTTTATAATACTTTTGATATCAAAATGACACATCCATCTCTTGGCAATACTTTTAAGAGCCCTATATTCTGTATCTATCTCTAGAGAGCCATTTATAGGATTATATATCTTGTTAAAAGTACCACCTGTGTTAATAATACATATTTTTTTCATAGTGTTCATAAAGATTATTTTACCCAAATAGCTATGAAAGTTTTAGAGGTATTTATTACTCCCACGGCAAATAGTCCGAAACTTTGAGAGAACGAGAAGAGGTAAGATGTGAGTAGAGAAATATGTAGGACTCCCCGTAGGGAATTCAAATATTTATCTGCTTGTAGATTGCCTCTTATCGTTCTCCCCGAAGGGTGCAGTGCTTTTGCCCATAGAGCTTCGTTAGATTTTCTTGAATTAGCTACGGCTAGTCCTACGAAAATCTGCCTTGTCTATGAGCAAAATCACAGCATCAAAGATTCGGACTATTCGTCGTGGGAGTAATTAATGATACCTCTCCAAGGCAAAAGAAAAAGAAACCCCACTGACATCACAAGTAGTAATAGTTTGTCATTAAGAGACTTCATAAGCGTAAGAAAGATTTTCCATGCGTCACCTTTATAGCCGACTTTACTATAAGATTTAAGACGTAGTGTTGTCTTTAAGAAGTTTTTTTCTCCTCCTTTTAAAAGATGTGTAAATCCATTACTCCCATAAGAAGATGCTAGCTTAATGGTCTTGGTATTTACCTGTTTAAATCTGTTTGCGTGTTTAAGTATTTGTTTATCTGAAAGTTTCAGGAGCATGGCTGTATCTTTACCATAATGATGGCTAAGTTTAATCAGTTTTTGAAGACCCTTAAGTGATGTGCTTGTTGAGAGTAGTTTCAGTGTTTGTCTGAGTCCTGTCTGTTTTTGTAGCGTTTGAAGTGTGTTAAAGAGTGGGGTGAGGGAAGCTATAGTGTGATGCTTACGTATCTGCTTGCTTTGTTTGACTATAAAGCCATGAAGCCAAGGAGGAATACACTTACTTTTTTGTGCCAATTTAAGTACCGATACCCCTGCTTTGACCACACCAGTACTTCCCCCAGAAAAAAGTGTGCCTGCAGTGGCTACAAGTCCTACACTTGAGAGTGCCACTAAAAAAGAATCTACCTCTTCATCTTTAAAGTAGTGTGTCGCTTCTATGGCTAAATCTCTTAGATCTCCTATAAGAAAAAAGTCTGAACCTATCGCAGAAGCTTGACCCAGAACTTCATCACTTTTACCTGTAGCAATACCCTCTAAAACTTTGTCTGATTGATAGGATATGGAGTCACGTTTGCTTTTTATCTGATGAAGTAGTCTGATAGCATCAGGATTCTTTTTGACATAGTCAAATGCCATAAAGTATTGTAGATACACATGTGCATCTGCATAGTGAGACGCTTTTATGAGTGCTTTTGTCTGTGGTAAGGGGTCAATCTGAGCTAGTGTATGGTAAGCATAGGTGTGTTTTTGGTAGAGGAGAGTACCACTGAGTATCACAACTATGAGTATAAATGTTTTAAACAATACTTTTATCATAGTGTTATTGTAACCATTAATTGTGTTAAAATACGAGAAAACAAGGCATAATGATGCAAAAAACTTCTTTTAATGACTCTCCAGATTATTTGGCTAAAAAAGCATTTTTTGATAAGGTACTGACAATCTATGGACGCAATGCTGTTAAAGAAGCACTTGAAGATGAAGTGGTAGTTATTCATAAATTACACCTCTCCAAGTCCAACAAAGATGCCAAGGTACTTGAAGAGATGAAAGCCATAGCCAAAAGGCGAGGCATAGAGGTAGCATACCATGACAAACAGTCTCTCTCACGCATTTCTAAAAATGCCAAACAAGACCAAGGGGTGGCACTTGACATTGTACTAGAGCATTTTGGTGATGAAAAAAGTTTTAAAAACAAGCATAAAACATACCGTATCATAGCATTAGATGGTATCACTAATCCTCAAAATTTAGGCATGATTATACGCTCTTGTGCAGCGGGTAATATAGATGCCATTATCCTTCCTACAAAAGGGGCTGCACAGATAAGTCCACTGGTCATCAAAGCCAGTGTGGGGACACTATTTAAGATGCCCATCATCAAAACAAGCAATCTTCAAGAGACACTGAAATCATTTAGAGAAAACGATACAGAGATTTATACGCTTTCTTCGCATGCTAAATCAAGTTATAAAGACGAAACTTATCCTAAGAAAACAATCTTTGTTTTGGGTAATGAGAGTGAAGGCGTGAGTAAGGAAGTAGAACGTATGTGTGATAAAAGTATAAGCATCCCGATGCAAAGAGGTGTTGAATCACTTAATGTTGCAGTCACAGCTTCACTTTTAGCCTTTCTTTGAATATGATATAATGTATAAAACAAAAAAAGGATAAATAATGGAAGCAAAAAATGACAACGACCTGTTTTCAAAACTAGGGGTAGATGTAGGTGATGGTAAAATTAATATAGATATAAACCAAACAAAAGCGTTTTTCAATTCATTACAGAGTATGTTTGAGAGTGCAGCAGAAAATCTAAAAAAAGATATGGCTGATGGTAAAGTAGATATGTCCGAAAATGTTGGCATAAAAATAGACAAGGAAAATATCAATATTGATTTAGAAAAGACAAAAGATTTTATGTCAAATCTAGGAAAACTTGTGGAGGGTTTTGTAGGTGAGATAGATAAATCTATGCAAAATATAAATAAAAAGTAAAGAGTTTATTTATGGCATATGATATTAAATCTTTATTTATAGTTTTAAGTTTATTCCTCTTTAGTGCTTGTGGTTCTAATGCAACTTCAGTAGTAGAAAATTCATCCAGTATGGAAGAAAACTTGACAACAGAAGCAGAGTGTATACAAGTCATTACACATGCATATCATCCTGAAACACTTGAAGAAAAAGATTATGCTACGCCATGTGATGTACCTAAAGACTGGATAGTCGGTAAAGTACCTTATATATACGGAAAAATGGGTACACACAAAGTAGAAATAAGTGAATATAATCAAGATTCAAGAGCAGTTGTTTATCATCCTTATTTATGGGAGACTTTACCTACACCTATAGTATTCTTTGCTACAGGATGGAAAAACACAGATCACAATCAGTATAAGAAACTTTTAGAATTTATAGCAAGTCATGGCTATAGTGTCATATATGTGCCTGATGACGGCTCTTATTATTCTCAAAGAATAAAGTTTGATAATATTATAAATGAATATATAGATAAATTAGACACTAGTAAAATTGGGGTGATAGGACATTCATCAGGTGGAGGATTTACATTTAAGATACTAGAACACATGATAGCAAAATCATACGGCGAGAATGGAAGATTTTTATTTGCAATGGATCCTTATTTCGCTGTAAATATGGACAAGAGTAATATGCATGATTTAAATAATACCAATATGGTTTTTTTACAGTTTGGACCTAGTGGAAACAGTACTGACCCTAGAATGGTATTGACCAACTATAGTTTACTAATAGGAGAAGGTATAGATAAAAACTATATAGTCTTAGCAGATGATAACGATCATATGTATCCAACAAGGCAAGATATAACTAAAATGCAAGGTATGCTCAAACCACTAGATGCACTTATAGAATATACCTTTAACATGCAGAGTGATACACATCATGCTGTTGCACTAGAAGGAGTAGGAAAATTAAACCCTTATTTAAATGCCTATCAAAAAGTACTTTCTATTGATAGCTATCAGTATAGTTGTACGTATGCAAATACGTACCATAAAGGCTCAGATGGTAAGACCCAAAGTACTATAAATAACTGTGGAGAACCTGAAATTCAAGCTAATTAAACAGAGTTCTTTAATACTTCTTATTTGTATTCACAAGCAAATCATTTTCATCGAGGTCAATGAGTAAGTGTCCTAAACTTTTTAAAGAAAAGAGTTGCAAATGTTCGCCTTTTTCTTTTTTAAGTTCTGTAGAAAATTTATTTTTAGAAAAAAGAACATAATGTTCAATTTTAAGTTCTGCTTTTTTACAAGACTCTTTGAGTTTTGTAAATTCACTTTTTTTGGCTTTAGCTTTTGAAAATTTACAAGCTCCTGCCAAAAATTTTCCAGATTTGGTTTTAGCCAAAATATCTATCTCTACTTTGGCATCCCAATAAGAACCTATCTTCACAATAGGGTCTGTACTCTCTTCATTAAAACTTATTTGGATTAGTTCTAAAAAGAGTTGTTGGTAAATAAGATGTATAAACTCAGATTTCATGTCCATCCAACGATTTTGTACTTCCTCATATTCCCCAGCTTTTATACTTTTGTACATAGGAGAGACAAGAGCAAACCAAAAACGCATAAAAGGTTGAGTAAAGAGAAGTTTATTTGAAACCTCTTCATCTTTTTTCAAAGGTTTCTCCACCGATTTATCTACCATCAAAAGTCCTTCATCTACAAGAAAATCTATAGAATCCTCACCATAGTTCCTGTCCACTTGTGCTTTTTTAAATGCAGAATGTTCACGTCTATCACCTAATGCCAGTGCAGTTAAGATTTTATGATGAATCTCTTGGCTTTTGGTTATTTTGGTAATATCTCCATGAATATAACGGTAGTTGTCTAAAATTTTTTCTTCTATGAGTTCATCCAAAGGAATACGCATATCAACATGCCAACCCATACCACCAAAAACACAGAAATACTCTAAGGCAAGATCTAGGTTTGTAGCATTATTATGATAACAAAAAGAACGAAACTGTTGAAGGATAGTAGGGTGTTTAGACATGGTGGTAGACCTTGGTTTAATTTATAAGATTATAGCTAAATGTTTTTGATTATTTTAGTTACATCCGATAGAATATCCAAAAACTTATGGATATCCTATGCAAACCCTCACCCAAGTCCTAGCACAAAAAACCACCCTCAACGAAAACCAAATCAAAAACATATTAACTCTCCTAGACAAGGGAGATACCATACCTTTCATCGCACGCTACCGTAAAGAGCTTACTGGTGGGGCAGATGATGAGCAGTTACGGGTGTTTTATGATGTGTATATGTGTGCACGTAGACTGCTAGAGCGTAAAGAGGAGATACTACACATACTTAAAGAGCGTGAGATGTTAGATAGTAAGCTACAAGCCCAAGTAGACCAAGCAGCTACCATGACAGCCCTAGAAGACATCTATAGACCCTACAAAGAGAAGAAGAACACACGAGCAGCCACAGCCATCAAGCAAGGGCTAGAGCCTTTGGCAAATGTGTTACAATCTGCTAAGCTAAGTAAGCAAGAGTTTATGTCTAAGGCAAAGAGCTTTGTGCGGGGAGAGGTGCTAGATGTAACCCATGCCATTAAAGGGGCACAAGACATCATCGCAGAGCGGTATGCCGATGTAGCTAAAGAGCGTGAGGTGTTACGTGAGTCTCTGATGCGTCATGGGATGCTAGAGGTAAAAGCTACGAAGAAATTCGAAGAAAACGGTAGTTTTAAAAACTACAAGGCTCACAGTGAAAAGGTCGCCTATGTACCTAGCCATCGTTATTTGGCCATCAAGCGTGGAGAGAAAGAGAAACAGCTCTCTGTGAAGATAAACATCGATGTAGACCGATACATGGAGACACTGAAGCGTTATAAGCTCAAAGAGTGGATGGGAAGTTCTAAAGAGTTACTCTTTGATGCGTATAAAGATGGGTTCAAAAGGTTACTCTATCCGTCCATAGAACGTGAGGTTTTTGCACTCCTAAAAGAGAAAGCAGATACTATTGCCATAGGTATCTTTGGTAAGAACATGACACAGCTTTTTATGACTCCTCCCGTGGTAGGCAAGGTGCTTTTGGGTGCTGACCCTGCCTTTCGTACGGGGTGTAAGCTGGCTGTCATAGATGAACAGGGTAAGTACCTAGACCATGCCGTTATCTATCCTGTGCCACCACGTGATGAGTATGAGAAATCACGTGATGTGGTAGCCAAGCTAGTCAAAAAGTACAACATCCAAGGCGTAGCCATAGGTAACGGCACAGCGTCCAATGAAACCCAAGCCTTTTTCGCCAAGCTAAATACCGACGGGCTAAATCTACCATATACTGTAGTCTCCGAAGCAGGGGCATCGGTATACTCGGCTTCTAGCATAGCATCGCAGGAGTACCCAGACTTAGACGTGACGATACGAGGGGCTATCTCTATAGCAGGACGTTTACGTGACCCTATGGCGACGCTCGTGAAGATAGACCCCAAAAGTTTAGGCATAGGGCAGTACCAACACGATGTAGACCAAAAGCTCTTGGAGCGTAAACTGCATGAGGGTGTAGAGAGTCTGGTCAACGCAGTAGGCGTAGATGTAAACTCCGCTTCTGCGTCACTGCTGAGCTATGTGGCAGGTGTAGGTATGAAGGTAGCAGAGAACATCGTAAAACATCGTGAGAGTGTAGGGGTATTTGACTCTAAAAAGGCTGTACTTAAAGTCAAAGGCTTAGGAGCTAAAGCCTATGAACAAGCCGCAGGCTTTATGCGTATACGAGAGGGCAAGAGTCTCTTTGATAACACAGGCATACACCCAGAGAGCTATGCCGTAGCCAAGGCACTAGAAAAATACACTGACCTAAGTGACACCAAAACGATAGCACAGGAACTAGGCGTAGGAGAACCCACCCTCAAAGATATCATCAAAGAGCTAGCCAAACCAGGGTTTGACCCTAGAGAAGAGTTACCAAGTATCCCATTTAAGCATGGACTCACAGAGATAGAAAACTTAAGAGAGGGTAGTATAGTCTCTGGCGTAGTACGAAACATTACAGACTTTGGAGCCTTTGTAGACATAGGACTCAAAAATGACGGGATGATACATATCTCTCAGATGAGTGAGAAGCGTATAGGGCATCCGTTAGAGGTGTTGAGTGTCAATCAGTATCTGCCTAGTATAGAAATCATCTCTATTGATAGAGAGAAGGGGAAGGTGGGGCTGAGTATAAAAGACGCTTCATAAATATGGCAATATGACATAATTTTACCATACCTCAATCTTTTTAGATAAAATAGTAGTAATAAAGAATAGGAATAAAAATGAATGAAATTATTTGTCCCAATTGTAAAACAGCTTTTAAAGTAGATGAAGCTGGGTTTGCTGATATACTTAAACAGGTTCGTGACCGTGAGTTTGATAAAGAGTTAGACAATAGACTGGCTCTTGCCGAGAAAGAAAAACAGAGTGCTGTTGAGCTAGCTGTTGCCCATATTAAAAATTCAATACAAGATGAACTTGCCCAAAAAGATAAAGAGCTAGCCGAACTAAAAGCCAAAAATGATGCTGAACTTGCTGAAAAATTAGCACAAAAAGAGATAGAGCTTTCTGAAATGGAATCGAGAATAAAGAGTGCCCAGACACAGAAAGAGTTAGAGATATCAAAGGCTGTGAGTCAAATAGAAAAAGAGCGTGATGAGCTTCTCAATAGCTTGAAAAATAAAGAGATTGAAAAGCAGCTTGAACTCTTTGAAGCTACGAAAGAGTTAGAGAAAGAGCGAGATAAACTTATTCATGATTTAGAAATAGAAGAGAGAGAAAAAAAGCTATTAGAAAAAACTATTGAAGAAAAGTTTAGCCAACAACTTGTTGTAAAAGATGACACTATTAGAATGAAAGAAGATGAGATAGAACGTCTTAGAGACTTTAAACAGAAGCTTTCTACCAAGATGGTGGGTGAGACTTTAGAACAGCATTGTGAATATGAGTTTAATAAACTGAGGGCTACAGGCTTTCAAAATGCTTATTTTGAAAAGGACAATGACAGTACAGGAGGCACAAAGGGAGACTACATCTACAAAGAAGTGGATGATGAGGGCAATGAAGTCATCTCCATCATGTTTGAAATGAAAAATGAAAATGATGAGACAGCCACCAAAAAGAAAAATGATGATTTCTTAGCAAAGCTAGACAAAGACCGTAAAGCCAAAGGGTGTGAGTATGCAGTGCTAGTCTCTCTGCTTGAGACAGACAATGAACTCTACAACACAGGCATAGTCGATGTCTCGCACAAGTTTGAAAAAATGTACGTGGTGCGTCCTCAGTTCTTCATCCCTATTATCACACTGCTTAGAAATGCTGCCATGAACTCCATGCAGTACAAAGCAGAACTCAATATGATGCGAAATCAAAATATAGACATCACCAACTTTGAAGAGAAGATAAATGCATTTAAGACAGGTTTCGCACGTAACTATGACTTGGCAAGTCGTAAATTTAAAACTGCCATAGATGAGATAGATAAAACCATCACCCATCTTCAAAAAACAAAAGATGCTCTGCTGTCATCGGAAAATAACTTACGTTTGGCTAACAATAAAGCGGATGATTTGACCATCAAAAAGCTGACGCATGGAAATCCTACTATGAAGGCTAGGTTTGATGAGGAGAATAGAGGACAAGATATTGAGTAAGGCTAGGGAGATGTTTGACTTATGTTATAATAGTGTTAAAATAACACAGAAGGCTTTTTCATGGTAGTTAGTAGTACTTTTGAAAAAGTGAAAAGCCTTATCGAAAAGTCTGATGTGCTTATTTCAAGTCATGGATATGATGAATTAGCAGAAGATGGGATACTGGTTAAAGAGATTATTCACAGTATTAATCAAGCCATTGTTTTAGAAGATTATCCAGATTTTGGCAAAGGTCCGTGTTGTCTTGTACTGCAACAAGATAGAGAGAATAAACCTATACATGCAGTATGGGGCATTTCTTTTGGAATGCAAAGACCTGCTGTGCTCATTACAGCATATCGTCCTAGTTTAGAAAGATGGACAGAAGATTTTACGAGGAGAAGAGATGTTAAATAGAAAACATACCAAGCTACTACATGAAGGTAAATATGTTGCAGAGGTTGAGATTGAGATTATAGATAATGAAAATGCTTGGTCTCCTTATATCAGTTTGGATGATACATTGAAGCTTGATACTGTGCGTGAATTATTGCGAGAAGAGAACATAGCAGAAGCTAAGAAATATGGTAAGGTTTATATACTTAAGCCTGTTGCGGCTTAGGAATGAAAAGTAGTATGTCACGGTTATCTAAAATAGACATATCAGACACCATACAGAAGATAGGTAACGATGTAGTAAGAGAGGCACAGAGTAAAAGCTTAGAAAACGGTATACCTAATGTTTATAGTAAAAATGGCGTACTTTACTTTCAACTCCCAGATGGGACTATAACGATGGATAACCCTTTTGAAAAGGGAAGCTAAAAGAGCGTTTGGATACTTTGACTACTGGGTAGCTAAAATGCTACATTTGTATTATACGTGGTGATAAAATAAAAGGTGTCAGATGAACGTAATCGTATTAAAAAGACAATATATCTAAGCTAGAAGACAGCAAGAAAGAGAAGATAAGAGAGGCACTACTAGCGTACTGTAGGCTTGATACTTTGGCGATGGTGAGTGTATTGGAGAAGTTGAGAGAAGTTTGATAAAATATAGTATATATTAAGTATACACTAAAGATATTAATAATATATGCTACAATAGACATGAAGTAACAAAGGCACATGATGGAAATAAGATGGAGTGATGAGAAGAATAGCATTTTAAAACAGACACGAAATGTGAGTTTTGAAGATGTAGAGAATGCTATTATGAATGATAAGATACTAGATATCATCCCTCATCATAACCAAGAGAATCTTTCCCATCAAGAGTTGATGATAGTGTGGATACACAACTATACATACTATGTGCCGTTTGTAATGAATGATGAGGAGGTATTTTTGAAAAATATCATTCCTAGTCGTAAGTATCATAAAAAATATAGTGAGGAGTAGCCTATGTATGACAAAGATGAACTAGAGATAGTAGACTATGTAGAAAATGAAAACCCAAAGTCTGTACAAGATGTAGCTAGTAAGATGGACAAGATAAAGTCTGCTGTCACAAAGAAGTACACGAAACGAAAAGCCATCAACATCAAAGTGCTAGAGAGTGACCTAGAGAAGCTAAAATCAAAAGCACTTGAAGAGGGTATGCCGTACCAAACACTGCTAAACTCTGTACTGCATAAGTACATTACCGGGCAGTTAGTAGACAAGAGTAAGATAGCGTAATACAATACCTCTATGTTGTTGAGCTTGGAGGGTATGTGCACTATGTACCTTATGTGTATTCTGGAGATGATATATTTTTGAAAATATTATACCAAGTAGAAAATTGCACAAAAAATACGTAAAAAAAAAGGACAATATGTCTAAGCTATAAGACAGAGAGAAAGAGAAGATGAGAGAGGCACTACTAGCGTACTGTAAGTTGGATACTTTGGCGATGGTGCGGGTGTTGGAGAAGTTAAGGGAAGTATAATAAATAAAGCAATAGAAAATATTATGCTAATATTCTACTTTCAAAGTAGAGGACAACACACATGAAAATTTTTGCTTTGCAATCACTTGCTGGAGGGTTTTTAGATGAAGATCTGAAAAACTTCAATAAGATTTTTGATGATTGGTGTGTGCAGTTTGAGAGTATGGAAGATGCAGAGCTTATACTTGATTGCCTTGATAGAGAAGAGCAGATAAAGATTGTAGAGATTACACCGCTGAGTTACCCGAAATACTTTTTCTCAACATTACAAGGTACCATACACGCCACACGAGAATATGAAGGTAAAATCATCTGTATAGTCGAGCCACAAATGGGTGCAAGCTTGCGTATAGCCATATGTGACATGCAGACCAAAAAGGTAAGAGTACTTGCTACCCGCTACAAGAATGCACTCAGTGCAGAAGGTGCATTTGCCAATCTGGCTTTTGAGTTATAAGAACATGAATATACCTAAAGGGAACCTCATTTGAACTGTATAATACTACCCAAAAATGCCACAAGCATTAGCGACAAAGAACAAATTAGACATATAAAAGAGGTACTAAAATCTAAGGTAGGAGATAGGCTAACCATAGGAGAGATGGGTGGAAACATAGGTACGGCTACTATTGCCGAGATACATAGGAATGAAGTACTTCTCACTGATATCACACTAGATAAAAAGCCACCAGCGAAGCTTGACTTAACCGTTGTGCTTGCCCTGCCACGTCCAAAAGTACTGCGTAGATTGATTATGGATATGACATCTCTAGGTGTCAATAAACTCATCATCGTCAATAGTTATAGGACGCAAAAAAGTTACTGGCAAAGCCCATTGCTGGGCCGCATAGATGAGTTTGTCTTTGAGGGGTTACAGCAAGCCATAGATACCGTGCCGTTAGAGGTTGAACTTCAAAAACGTTTTAAGCCATTTGTAGAAGATGAATTTCCTGCTTTATTGGTAGATAAAAAGGGGGATGAAGCACAAGCTAATGCAGTGATAGCCCATCCTTATGCTTCACAATCTTTCAAATCATATCTTCTAAAGTCTAAGGGTGACAATGATTATGCCATGCCAAAAGTACTATGTGTTGGAGCAGAAGGTGGTTGGATAGACTATGAGGTGGACTTACTTTGCAAACATGGTTGTACCTCTGTGAGTTTAGGGGAAAGGATTTTACGCACTGAGACTGTGGTGAATGTGTTGCTGGGGCATTGGATATTTTAAAATTAGCTTGTTGATATTTGTCAATAAATAAAGCAAACAATTTTACTATAATTACCTGAAAGTACAGATAAATAACTACAATGCTGATGAAGCTAAATAACACTCAACAGCTACTAAATATTATGTGTCTATACAACAAATAAAAGGGTAGAAAATGAAAGTAAAAACAGTAGAGATTTCTGGTGATTTTGAAGGAAGTACTGGCGAGAATGCCTTTGTTGATCTTCATTGTGAGTTTAAATTAGATAATGGTGAAGTTTTAAATGAAACTATTGAAAAATTCCCTTATTCACCATCTACAAAAAATGTATGTTTTGGTTTAGTTGAAGATGAAATATTTGATATATTTGAAAAGTTTAACCTAAACGATGAAGAGAAGAGACTTCTTACACAAAAGAGTCAATATGCACTTGAAAAACTTGTTTATAAATTGTGGAGAATGGAAGGAAGTATTGAGTAATCCACTCTTTCTTTACAAATAATGTTCAGGTATAAAGTTTTGGCTTCTATAGCCAAAACTTTACACTTTTAGTGTCTCTTCCCAGTCACCATGCAGATTACAGCATGCGATAGCTTTGAGCTCTTTGAGACCTTCTTTTTTAACTTTGCAAGAAAGGTAACCTCCTGATATAAGTGGTTCTAGATCCACTTTGGCCACTTTACTACCATTTGCAAAAAGTTCTATTTTGTATATCCAATGATCAGCCGTACTAGGATGAATAATCCCTTGTTGCCCTATAGATACATCTACTGATACATAACCATTTGCATCAACATCTCCTAATTTTATCTCTGGTGTGTGTTTGAGTTCAGCCTGGGTTGGATTTTTAGGGTCTTTGATTTTCATTTTTATCGTATTGACAACTTTACTTTTTTCAAATGCTTGCGCATAGCTAGTAGCAAGTGCCACAAGAGATAGTTTTAGTGCTGTTCTTCTTTTCAATTTATGTCCTTAAATAATAATTTGGTGTACAAATGATATACCTTCTGTGTTAATGAAGTATAAATATCTATAATTTATAAGATAAGTTCTGAAACTTTTAAAATCTCAGGAGGAATTTTATATCGTTTTCCATCAATATAAGGATTTTTCCACTCTCTGGACTTTTGAATCTCTTTTACTTCTAAAAAATGTTTTTCATTTTTAGTGGTTATGTGATAATCTATAGCTTTTAAGTTCAAAGGTGTATCTTCTTCGTGAAGCAAAACAGTAATCTCCATCGTTTTATGTATGGAGTCAATGCTAAAGTCCTGGATGATGACACCTAGTTTTTCTGTTTTGAAACGGATGATTTTCTTGATAGCATAAGAAACCGTTTTATCTTTACCTTCTGTAACCATAGATTTTAAATGTTCAAACATACTATTAGACCTTATTTTGAGTAGGATTATGACGATTATTTGATAATAGAGAACTGATTTTCTACATTATCTGCTATAATATACCCCATAAAATGTACAGTCAAACCAAGGAAATAAATGAACAAGAAAAAATTTAATAAAGGTCTTTTAGATTTTTTAGATGCCTCCCCCACACCTTTTCATGCCACACAAAATATGGCTTCAGTGCTTGAAAATACTGGCTTTGTAAGGCTGCTTGAAGAGAACAAATGGAAGCTAAAAGAGGGAGGTAAATACTATGTAACACGCAATGACTCTTCACTCATAGCATTTACTTACCCTAAATCCTCTGATTATATGATGCTAGGCTGTCATACAGACTCACCTAATTTAAAACTTAAACCACATCCTATCATAAAAGAACATGGTGTAGTAAAGTTTGCAGTACAGCCTTATGGCGGACTACTACTGAACCCTTGGTTTGACAGAGATTTATCCTTAGCAGGAAAAGTTTCCTACCTCAATGCCAAAAATGAGATAAAAGAAACACTCATTGATGTACGTAAGTCTATAGCCATCATCCCCTCACTTGCCATACACTTAGACAAACAAGCAAATACAGAACGTTCTGTTAACAAACAAACACATATCTCACCCATACTCTCAACCAATGATGACTTTAACTTTGAAGACTTTATACGTACGCAACTTGCACAAAATAAGATAAAAGATGTGAAAGAACTTTACGCTTCAGAGTTGAGCTTATATGACACACAAAAAGCATCCTATGTAGGCTTAAATGATGACTTTATAGCCTCAGCAAGGTTAGATAACCTCTTGTCTTGTTATGTAGGTCTGGTGGCATTGTGTGCAGTAGAGGCTGATGTCCCTATGCTTCTAATCGCCAGTGACCATGAAGAGGTAGGTAGTCGTTCTAGTGTTGGAGCGGGGGGAAGCTTTTTGGAAAATACACTGACTAGAATGTACCCTGATTATGATGCCTATATGCAGATGATACGTACCTCCATCATGATAAGCGCAGACAATGCACATGCCATACACCCAAACTATGCAGACAAACACGACAAAGACCACAGTCCCTACATAAACAAAGGCACAGTAATTAAGGTAAATGCCAACCAAAAGTATGCATCAAGTACCACAGGTATTTCGAAGTTTATGCATGTGGCAAAAAGTGTGGGTGAACCGTACCAACATTTTGTTACACGTTCAGACATGGGTTGTGGCTCAACCATTGGCCCTATTACTGCAACTAGACTAGGCTTAGAAACACTAGACATTGGCCTACCTACCTATGCAATGCACTCTATACGTGAACTAGCAGGTGCAGATGATGCTCACTCGTTATATAAGATTTTACTTGGGTGGAGAGATAAATAGAGGTTTGATTTGACAAGAGTGTTTTATTGGACTAGAATGTCTAAAAATACCATGAAGAAAAAACATGCCAACCCTAAAAATATCAAACACCGTCACCATAGATGAAAACGAAGTAGAGATTTCTGCCATACGCGCCAGTGGTTCTGGTGGGCAGAAGGTTAATAAAGTCTCTGCTGCAATACATCTGCGTTTTGACATAGAGGCTTCGTCTTTGCCAGAATATTACAAAGAGAAGCTACTTGAACACAAAGACAAACGCATTACCAAAGAGGGTATCATAGTCATAAAATCCCAACAGCACCGAAGCCAAGAGCAAAACAGAGATGAGGCTATGGAGCGGCTGGTAGAGCTGGTTAAAAGCGTAAATGTCGTGCAAAAAAGACGTGTACCTACCAGACCTACCAAAGGTTCAGTAGGTAGACGACTCGACTCTAAGAAAAAACAGAGCATTCAAAAAAAGTTACGTGGAAAAGTAGAGAGGGAATAATGGTAACATTGGCAAAGAGTATTGATGATGAAAACATAGAGAAATTGGTAAGAACATTTTACCCTGAAGTCATAAAAGATGAAATGATAGGCCCTTTCTTCATAGAGAAACTTGGAAATGACATAAAAAGTGATACATGGGAAGAACATTTGGTTTTACTAACACAGTTTTGGAAGTTTGTAGCTCTTTATGATGACGCGTATACAGGACATCCACTAAAACCACATTTTGACATTGTAGGGTTAAGCCGTGAGGCATTTGAGCGTTGGATTACACTTTTTTATGAAACAGTAGATGAAATCTACGATAAGAATACAGGAGAATTATTTAAACAAAAAAGTGCAGATATTGCAGAAAACTTTATGCATAAGTTAGAGCTTTAAGATACATTATCATCAAATAAACACTTAATTGAAATAATATAAAATATGGAGTCTTCACTTATGCATGTAAATGTTATTTGTCATCATTGTCTTGAAGTAAGTAGTGTAGAGAAAAAAGAGTCATACGTGTCTGAGAAATGTGCAGCGTGTGGGGACTCACTCTTGGACGCTAAGCCATTTAAAGCGAATGGAGTCATCTTGGAGTACTTTCTTAAAAAATCGGACTTACCGATAGTTGTGGATTTTTGGGCACCTTGGTGTGGGCCATGTATATCTATGGAGCCACATTTTGATGTAGCTTCCATGGATATGTCATTAGAAGCACAATTTTTAAAAATAAACAATGACGACAATCAAACTTTAGGTTCTAAACATCTCATCATCAATATACCAGCGGTACTTATTTTCAAAGAGGGAAAAGAGATAGATAGATTTACTGGTGCACGCAGTAGTAAACAGATACAAAAGTGGGTGTCACAGTATATTTGAGTGAATGTTAAGCTATAATTAGCCATCTAAAATAAGGCTACTTTATGGCAAAACATCCCACACTACTACAACACTTTCGCTCTTTTGCTTACCAAAACAACATCAAAGATTTTGACACGGCATTGGAGTACTTTACCGTTTTTGGTGGTACGGGCTGGGATGTGGATGTCTCACAACGTGTGGCTACCCTCATAGAAGAGAAAATACTTGCTAACTACGAGGCATTGCATGAAAGCATGACACGCTACACCCACAACAATGGATTGTACCATATGATGCTAAGCATCATCGCTTTGGGTGTGAACTATGAAAATGATGTGTTCAAAAAAGCCAAGGTAGGTAAAGACAAGGGCGAAGAAGCCATAGACTATTTGGTTAGTAAAAGTCTAATCAAGTTTGATTTGTCTGTGGAAAAACCTTTACATGATGGTAGTAGTAAATCAGACAGGATTTTGTTTGACTTGCCTTTTATGCGTTTTTGGTTTGCTATGATTTCTCCGAACTATCAAAGTATCATGGAGGGTGACTATGATGAGTTTGCTAAGAAGTGGCACAAAACAAGAGAAAACTTTTCTATTTTACTTTCTAACCTTTTACTCTTGGAGTTGGTCAAAGAAACATTTAACGCTAAATGTGAAAGTGACCCCATAGTCAAAATAGGTAGCTACTACGATAAGAAACTAGAGATAGATATACTAGCTAAGAGAAAGTCAGGTGTTATGATAGCAGGAGCATGTAAATACTCTAAAGAACCTGCAAAGAGTAACATGATGCAGACCCTTATAGAAAAATGTACAAAAGCAGAACTAGAGATAGCTGACTATGTGCTCTTTTCTAAAAATGGATTTACTCCAGAAGTAGAAACCTTAAAAGAGAAGGAAGTGGTACTGTTATCTAGTAAAGACCTGTCTTCGCTGTTAGATAATTTGAGCGAAGATGATGTGTTGGTATATAAGAACAAGAAATATTAGGTTTTTAAATATTTTCTAATTTTGAACCTTCTCCATCATTGTAAGCCAATCTCTATCAAATTTACTAAAGATATAATCTTCACCATGAGGCACTTTACAACCTGTACAGTCTTGGTGCACTTGATTTTCTTCTCTTATAGAACGTTTTCCTTGTCGTGAGTTAATGGAGCACACAGAATGAAACTCAAGTTCCCCATCCATGACAGGTGATTTGTTAAATCTAAAGTGCGGGCAGCCACACATATAGCAGTTGAGTTCGTACATTTCGTGGCATTTGGTGTTAGTAGCATAAAGTTCACAAAAGTCTGGCTCATTTTTTACCATATTCTCAAAGATGAAGTACTGAACCACATCAAATTCATCAAGACCTTCAAGCTTTTTCATAATAACTGCATGCTTTTTGGCATGTGATTCATACCAGTCATTGTATGTCATTTTAATCCTTAACAATCTTTTTATAATTTGAGTGAGTATAGCAAAATATGTCCATATTATAAAGTAAAACAACTATACATGATACCTAGTAGGTAAAGTGTGCTAATTTATCTAAAGAAGCTTTTAATGTTTGATGCACTTCTTCTTTTGTGGTATTGTTCTCAATACAGAGCCATACTAAGGACTTTATGTTGCTAATGGGTTTTAGATTTTCTATGCGGTTATGGGCAAGGTCTAAAAATACTAGGTTCTTCAGTGTAGTAATACTCTCGATATTTGTTATGAGGTTATGATTTGCTTCTATTTTTTTAAGTTTTTTGAGTGTTTCTAGTACAGATATGTCACTCAATTTATTGTGTTTCATAAAAATATGTCGTATTTTTGATAGTTTTTTAAGTACAGCTATGTTTTCAATTTCATTGTTGGAGAAAGCAAGTTTATGTAGGTTTGTGAGTGGAGCTAATGCATCAATGTTACTTAGGTTGTTGCGTGATACTGAAAGTGCACCTAGCCAAGTTAGTTCACCGATGGATGAGGGTAGGACATCTAGTTCAAGATCGCTGATATTTAAGTAGTCTATTTTCTCTGCTTTACACTTGGCAATCTTTTCTTCTGCAATTCTCACACCATTCATTGTCTCTCCATTAAACTTTTGGACTTATCTTACTCAAATTACTTTGACTTTAGACCAATAACTAGAAATATTGTGTTGTCATATGCATATTATATATATCTTTTATTGTTGAGCAAAATTTCCTATGAGCATATTTTCTTCTGATTTTGTTAGGAAACGCCATTTACTACTAATAATGTCAAGTTTAAAATTACCAATACAAATACGTTTTAACGCTAAGACCTTTAAAGGTGTATGAAACTTTGGATCGTTCATTGCACCAAAAAGACGACGAATGTGCCTGTTCTTACCCTCATTTATAACTACTTTTAGCTTGGTTTTAGCTCCACCTGTGCCTAGTTTCTCAACCACAATGGCTTTTAGGAGACCGTGTTTATCACTCTCTATACCTCTTTTAGCTTGTTCAATATGTTCCTCTGTGACATGACCTCTGACCCAAATTTCGTAGACTTTTATGCAACCTCCTGGTTTAGTAAGATAATTACCAATTTGACCATCTTTAGTGAAAAGTAAAAGACCTTTAGAGTCCAAATCTAGACGTCCTATAGGCATCCAACCTTCATCAAAAGCCCATTTAGGTAGTAAGTCATACACAGTTTTACGTCCACGTTCATCAGAACGTGTGACTATATAGCCTTTTGGTTTATGTAGTGCTAAAAGATTTTTAGAGAGATTACTTGTATTATGCATGAGGTTACTTCCTTAATGAAGATAATGACTTAAAGTTAATAAACAAGTGTAACAGTACGCAGGGAAGTATAGCAAAATAGTAATAAGACTATAATCGACAAAGTAGGTATTTAAAAATGAAGTTTAATGTACTTACTAAGCAACATAGAATGGTTAATAGTTATTAAAAATACCCATATCAGAATGCTTTATTAGGTATAGTTAAAAATATTTTTTAGTATCACATATATATAGTATTTAAACAGAAAAGTTGAAATAAAAAAAGGTAGAATATAGACAATAACATATAGTTAATAGGAAGAATAATGATATCTTGGGTATATAAACTATTTAAATCTAAAACATTTTTACTTATTGCTGCGATAGCAGGATTTTCAATATTTACTATGAATAAAGAAGCATTTAATGATAATCTAATTATAGATGAAAGGACACACTCAAAAAATATAATTGAAGATAAAACGGATAATTCTAAACAGGATACTTTTAGATTTAATGCAGGTAAAAAGTCTAGTATAATTGAAAATAATAGCACAGATATTGAAATAGATGAAATACTCTATGCAAAAGCAATGATGAAAGCCGATGAAGATTTTAGTAGGCGTGTAGCAGAAAATGGCATGCCTTATGTTATGGATAGAGTGGCAAGTAATGATAATATTTATAGGAGTATAGGTGTATCTGAAGATAGACGTGTAAATTATCATAATAAATCAACAAGTTATACTAGGGCAAGAGTATCTGCAAAGGATGATAGAAATCATAATGATAAAGTAATGAGAACTACAAGTGGATACAAGGATGAAAATATAATAGATAAGCAAGATGATATAGACCTTGAAAAAGAGAATATAGAACCAAATGAAAAACTAAGTGATAGCACTACAGTTTATCCAGGTTATATGACTGGGTCTGCTATTACTGCTAGTGACAGTAATGCTAGTAATAATTCAGGTGTACTTAACCATAATAATAATTATGTTGTTTTTGACAATAGCCAAAGTGTTTTTCCTTCTGACTCTAAAGAAGCACAGCATAATTGTTACTTTGATAATAATACTCAGATGAAGTGCGAAAAATCAATCAAGACATGCATTGTTCATGGGGAAGAGGGTCTAAAATGTACAATATCATATTACCTAAAGGGCCTTTGGTATATGGATCCAACACATTTAACAATAGATGATAATAAAACTTGGATTAAGACACATTTACATGTGACAAAAACATTTGTTATGGCAAAATTTTCTAACAAGTATTATGAAGAAAGATATGCATCTACAAGTCTTATACTCCCTGACTTCAATTCCACTAAAAGTTTAAAACTTATTCAATATAAAAAATACATCGCAGATAAAACAGTTTTAGATAGAGGTATGGCTATATTGTTAGAAAATAACCATACAAGTGTTAATACATCTATCTTACTTAGAGGTACACGTTTTGGCATAGGACATCAAAAGGTAAAAGGTGGAAGCACAGAATTTTTAGAAGCATTGAAAGTATTTTTATCAACCTTTACGTATGTAGATGATAGTGATATATATGATAGTGTTGATTACTGGACAATTATGGATGCAGATCATGCAATGGGTGACCGTGAAGACTTTGCCTTGACAGCGATGGAATGGCTATTATTAAATGGTGTAGATCCTAAATATATCACATTAACAGAACTTAAAACAACGAGACCAGATACCCCAGATATTACTCTGATATTAGAGACTCAAGAACCTTCTGAAAAATGGATAATTAGAGATACAGATGTAATAAACGTAGACGAAATATATCCGGATGGATATGAATCATTAATTATGAATGAATATAGGTATGAAGATTAACTAGTTATTTTTTGCTAAGAAAGCATTAAGTTGGTTCGCAAATGCATGGGCATCTTTTGTGCCAAAAGCCTTAGGTCCTTTAGTCATCTCTCCACTTTCCCTGATAGTCTCCATGAGGTTTCTCATGGCAAGATACTGCTTGATGTTGTCTACGGAGTATAGTTCTCCTCTATGGTCTATAGCATGTGCTTTTTTAGATATGATACGGTCAGCTAAAGGTATGTCCGCAGTAATAACAAGGTCATACGCATTACATAATTTAACTATATGATGATCAGCTTCATCTGCACCTTGAGAGACTATGATATATTCTATATGCTTTGACTGTCCAATGTATATTTTCTTATTTGCAATGACCTTTGTGGGAATTGCTAAACGTTCTATGGCTTTGAGGATGATAGGTTTTAATAGATTAGGAAAAGCATCACCATCGATGAATAGTGTCATTTTACATATTCTTTGATTCGACCTACTTCACCAGAACTTAAACGTACTTTTATACCATGAGGGTGTGTAGTGGAGTTGGTGAGTATCTTTTGTACTTTTCCATAGGTTATGTAGCCTGTACTTTGGTCTTCTTTAAGAACAATACCTACATTCATACCATATTTTATTTCAGAACGTTTTTGTCCTTCTGTCATAGTTTATTCTTTGTGTTGATTTAGTGTATTATAGCTAAAGGTAGATTGCATTCTAAATAAGTTTAACTTCTAATATTTAAAAAGTTTCTAGTACTAATATCATCATACATTTTATTAAGTCTATAAAAGGATTCATAACTTTTTAAAACACGTTTAAAATCTTCACTTTTTTTACTCTCTTCTCTCAATACTTCACTTAGTGCTACTTTCGCTTCATCCATCATATCGTTAGGAAAAGTCTTTATCTGTACATTTTTGGGAAGTTCTTTTAAGGCTTTGGCATTTTTGTATCTAAATTCTTGGAGCATGTTCCCGGTCATCTCCTCACTAGCAGATGTTATAATAGCTTTGTGTACATCACTAAGTTTTTCCCAACGTGCTTTGTTGAATGTAATCTCTAATATACTACCAGGTTCATGCCATCCTGTATAGTAATAGTCAGCTGCTTTAGAAAATCCCATCATACTATCAAGTGCAGGTCCTACCCATTCTGTTGCATCTATGGTACCGCGTTCAAGTGATGTATATATCTCTCCCGCAGGAAGAAGAACCGGATTTACACCTAGTTTTTTCATGACTTCTCCCCCCAGTCCAGGAATACGCATTTTTAGACCTTTAAGATCATCAAGTGTATTGATCGGTGTTTTAAACCATCCACCCATTTGCGGTCCTGTAGTTCCGCCTATAAGCGGGTAGAGGTTAAACTTATCATAGAGTTCGCGCCAAAGTTCATAGCCCCCACCAAACTTCATCCATGTAATCATCTCTTCTGAAGTGAGACCCAAAGGCATTCCTCCAAAAATACTAAATGCAGGATTTTTACCTTTCCAATAGTATACGCCAGAATGAAATGCATCAATTTGTGCTGCAGAAGTAGCATCAAATACTTGAAGAGCTGGAACTAAAATATTTTTTGGGTATATTTTTATTTCAAGTGAGCCACCACTGAGTTCGAAACATCGTTTAGCAAAGTTGTCAACACCAGTACCCATAATAGGAAAATGTGCAGGCCATGAAGTGGCAAGTTTTAGTGTAACTTTATTGACTGTTGAAGCATTGATTGAGCTATTTTTGTTCTTTTTTTCTGTTCTATGACATCCCTTGACTGTGAGACTCGTAGCAACAAGTGCACTAGTAGTTAAAAAATCTCTTCTTTTCATAAATCACCTAAGTATATTAGAATATTTTTATTATTATAACGTAACTCAATTGGGGATAGAGTTATTTAATTTTAATCATTAGGCTATCTATTAAGTAATACTTTGGTAATATTATAACCTACAGCTAAACTATTTGTGAAAATAGGGCAGAAAGCTTACAGGTCTTCTTTACTTTTAAAGACAGACGGCTGGGTTACGTAAAGTAAATTTGGTTTGTCAGTTACACATTAATAATATTTGTAATTAGGTATGGTAAGTAAGGAAATATATGTTTAAAAAATTATTTTATTATAGTGTTATGACTATGCTTTTATCGCTTACACTCTCTGCAGCACCTATTCGGATTATGGCTTTAGGTGACTCTATTACAGAAGGTATATCCGAAATACCACAAAATCCTGATAAAAACATAAGTGAATATCCTAAAATAAATGGTCAGATAAATCTGACTAAAGTCAAAGATCGTATAGGGTACAGAGGAAGATTGTGGGACTTACTAAAAGCAGATGGATATGAGATTGACTATGTTGGCTCAAGAAGTTCTGGAAGTAGTTATGCAAATTACACACCTAATTTTGATACCGATCATGAAGGGTATGGTGGATTCAACACAGCTCAATTACTTATGAAAATTAGTTCAAATCTTAAATCAGCAGATATTATTTTATTGCAAATTGGAACCAATGATATCGGTATAAATATCAATAAAAGTATTCATAATATGAAAAGTATATTAGACAAAATATTTATAATTAATCCAAATGCAAAAGTTTTCTTAGCCAAGTGGTCCGATGAATATAATAGTAAACTTGAATCTATGGTTGATGTACATTTATATAATGAAAGTATTGAAATGGTAAATATATATTCTGGACTTACCAATAATCCAACAGGATTACCTTATGATATGCAACCTTTTCATCAAAAAGATAAAAAAGCAGACTACCATCCCAATAAAAATGGCTATCTTAAAATAGCACATAACTGGTATGATTCAATGGTTAATTCTGGGTACCTTAGCACAAAAAAACATAGAATACCTCAGAACTTATGGGACTTTGAAGAGAGTAGTTCTCCTTATACAGACACTATAGGAAAGATAAAAGCGATTTGTAGTGCAGGAGAATGTCCTAGTGTGGAGAATGGACAAGTGGGTAATGGACTTAGTTTTGATGGAACGAATAAACTATCTATTAGTTCAACAAATGCTTTAAATTTTTCAAAAAAGGATAGTTATACCATTGCGTTGTGGATGAATATTACAGATGATATTTCACAAAACCATGTAGCATTAGGAGGTGGAAATAGCACAAAAAAACATCTTTGGATTGGTGCTAAAAATAATAAAATAAAATTTGAAATACCTGGAGGCCCTTTTAACCAAGCTAGTAGAAAAGAGATAGCTTTAAATACTTGGATATATATTGCCTTAGTTAAAGATGTAAAACAGAAAAAAGTGAGACTCTATATTAATGGCAGATTAGATAGTGAATATAATACTGAAGTAGTTGAATTAAAAAATACAATAGATACAATTGGTAGTTTTTATGATAGTTACAATTTTAGAGGTAAATTAGATCATATATCTATCTATCGTTCAAGATTGACAACGGTAGAAATTTTAGCAGAGTATAAAAAACAATCTGGTATTGATAATTTAGCACCACTCATTGAAGAAGTTAGTGCTATTAAAAGCCCAACAAATAAAATGACTCCTTACTATAGTTTTAATAGTAGTAAAAAAGGAACTATTAAATATTTAGGTGTATGTAAATCAAATATATACAATGCGATTAGAGGAAATAATATGATTACCTTTAATCAGTTAGCTGATGGTACATATAGTAATTGTAAAATACAAATAATTGATAAAAACTCTAATATATCTAATATACTTACTGTGTCACCTTTTACGGTAGATACTAGCTTGGAAACTGTGGCTCAACATAAATGGAGTCTTGATGAAATAGCTTCTCCATTCATCGATTCAAAGGGGAGTGTAGATGCAGTATGTAATGAGGATGAATGTCCATCTCAGGTTACCGGTCAAATAGATAAAGCCAGGGAATTTAAGGGTAAACACGTTCTAATTTCAAACATAACTAGGAGCTTTCATGCATCAATGAATTATAGTTTTGAATTATGGATGAAGCCAAAAGGTAGCACATCAAAATACACTGAAGTAGCTTTACGTTATGGAAACCTTTGGATAGGAAGGAAGGATAATCAACTGCGTATACAACTTCCAGGTGAATCGTCACATAAGCAAGTGTCACCTCTTAAGATAAACAGTTGGAATCACATTGTTGTTGTAAACGATGCACTAAACAATAAAGTATATGCCTATTTAAATGGTAAACAAATAAATGCATATACGAGTAATCCAGCAAGATTAAGTGCATCTAAATTATATATAGGCAGCTATGAAGAAGTGATAGATGAATTTTATGATTATAATTTTAATGGCAGTATAGATAATGTAACTATATATGATTCTATTTTGAGCAAAGAAGAAATAAAAAAGAATTATGTGGATAAAGAAATAACTTTTCCAACTTCAGCTACTATAAAAGTTGATATGCATATTTTACAAGGTAGTGATGACGCATATGAAAATCGGTATAAAAGGGTTTATACTAAAAGATCTGATAACAATCAGTACATAATGATTGATAGAAGTGCTCCTTATGTAGGATTAAGATTTCAGAATCTTAATATACCACAGAATTCGGTGATAACGAATGCCTATATTACAATGACTTCAAGATGGAATAATAATGGAGGAAAATATAATCCTGCATATAATATTTATGCCGAAGCTTCTGATAATGCAAATACTTTTAAATCTAGATTAAAAAATATCTCAAATAGAGAAAAAACACAAAATAGAGTCTTCTTTAAAACACCAGATGTGAATAGAAGCGGCGAGAGCTATAATACACCTGAATTAAAAAGTCTTGTGCAAGAAGTTGTAAATAGAAGAGGATGGAGAAGTGGCAATAATTTAGCCTTTATTTTTCATTATAACTCAGGGAAAAAATGGAGAGCCATACAGTCTTATGAAAAAGATATATCTAAATCAGCAAAATTATATATTGAATACAACGTTAGTGCAAAAGACGTTCCTAGAAAGAGTGTAAGTAAAAAAAGAACGGTAATCACTTCTAAAAGACAAACACCCAAAGATTATGATTGTTTAGTCCTTACATTAAATAGTGCTCCTGCATTTTCTGGTGAATATATAAAAGATGGTAAAACAGATGGAACAGATAGATATAAAAGAAAAAATATTACTGATGGTAATCAATATTACTTATATAGAAATACTTGGGACTGGGAAGGTAAAACATATAGAGCTTGGTTTGTAAGTATACAAACCAGTCTATATCCTTGGCCAGCAAATAAAAGATTGTTTTTTTATACATATATAGATACTACAGATGAAACTCTTCCTCTATATTTAGAAGGGTATGAAGTTACAATGGGGTCTTCAGAAAGGATTGTTATCACAATATGTGATGCTAATCAAGAATAAATGTAAGTTACACTTAAGTAATACTATGGTAATATTCTAATCTACAGCTAAACTATTTGCGAGAATAGGACAGAAAGCTTACAGGTCTTCTTTACTTATAAAGACAGACGGCTGGGTTACGTAAAGTAAATTTGGTTTGTCGGTTACATATCATTGATGTGTTATATTAATTTGTATTGTAAGTAAGGAAATATCTATGTTTAAAAAAATGTTTTATTTTATTGTTGTGACTATGGTTTTACCACTGTCACTTTCTGCAGCACCTATTAGGATTATGGCTTTAGGTGACTCTATTACAGAGGGTATTTCCCAAATACCATTAAATCCTAATAAAAACATAAGTCAATATCCTAAAAAAAATGGTCAGATAAATCTGACTAATATTAAAGATCGTATAGGATACAGAGGAAGATTATGGGATTTACTAAAAGCAGATGGATACGAGATTGACTATATTGGCTCAAGAACTTCTGGTGTTAGTTATAAAAACAACACACCTGATTTTGATACCAATCATGAAGGATATGGTGGAATAAACACTGCACAACTACTTTCAAAAATAAATGCAAACCTTAAACCAGCAGACATTGTTTTATTACATATTGGAACCAATGATAGTGGTGGAGACATTGATAAAAGTGTTAAAAATGTGAAAGGTATATTAGATAAGATATTTAAAACCAATCCTAATACAAAAGTTTTTTTAGCAAAGATCATTAAAGAACAACGTACTGGAATAATAAATTGGACGAATAATTACAATAAACAACTTGAATACATGGTAAATGATCATTTATATACTGAGAGTATTGAAATGGTAGATATGTATTCTGCACTCACATATAGCCCAGCAGGATTACCATATGATATGCAACCAATTCATGAAGAAGATATGAAGGCAGACTATCACCCAAATACAAATGGCTATATAAAAATGGCACAAAAATGGTATGATTCAATGGTTAGTTCTGGTTACCTTAAGCCTCCTATAACTGAAGTTCCAACTACAGGTACAGTAGATGTAAGTATTTCACAAGGCAGTGATGATGCAGCAGAAGATAGATATAAAAGAGTATATCTTAATAGATCTAATAAATATAACTATATCACTGTAGATAAAGGTAGACCTTACATTGGTTTGAGATTTAAAACTATAAACATACCAAAAAATGCAGAAATAACTAATGCATATCTTAGTTTACAATCAAGATGGAGAGACAATGGAGGAAGTAGTAACCCTGCATATAATATTTACGCGGAAGCTTCTGATAATGCTAATACCTTTACCTCAAGTAGAAGTAACATTTCAAACAGACTTAAAACACAAAATAGTGTATTCTTTAGAACACCAGATGTAAGCAGAAGTGGTGATAGATATCAAACACCTGAACTAAAAAGTATTATACAGGAAATAGTCAATAGAGGTGGATGGAGTAGTGGTAATAACTTAGCCTTTATTCTACAGTATAACTCTGGTAAAAGATGGAGAGCAATTAGTGCGTATGAAAAAGGTGTTAATGATGCTGTAAAACTTCATATAGAATATAAAGTTAAAGGAAATGGAAACCCAGGTACCACAGCACCAGTGATAACAATGAAAGGTAAATCTACAATAAGACTTAAAGTTGGAGATAGATATACAGAGTTAGGTGCAACTGCAGTTGATAACACAGGTAGAAATATCGCAGTTACGACTAGAGGAAGTGTAAATACAAGTAAAGTAGGTACCTATACTATTACCTATAGTGCAAAAGATAGTACTGGAAAGAGTGCAAGTAAAAAAAGAACAGTCATCGTTTCAAAAACACAACCACCAGTAGAAAATGGTAGTTTAATCCTTACATTAAGTAGTGCTCCTGCCATTGCTGGAGAATACATCAAAGATGGTAAAACAGACGGCACAGATAGATATAAAAGAAAAAATGTTACTGACGGAAAGCAGTATTATTTATATAGACATACTTGGGATTGGGAAGGTAAGACATATAGAGCCTGGTTTATAAGTACAATTAACAGCGGATATCCATGGCCACATGAGGAAAAGTTATTTTTCTCTACACAAATAAAGGTTACGGATGAGACTCTTCCTGCATCTTTATTGGGATATGCAGCTGCTGCGGGAACTTCTGGGAAAATCATTATCACAAAAGGAAATGATAATCCAGGTACCACAGCACCAGTGATAACAATGAAAGGTAAATCTACAATAAGACTTAAAGTTGGAGATAGATATACAGAGTTAGGTGCAACTGCAGTTGATAACACAGGTAGAAATATCGCAGTTACGA
>JAKIUE010000090.1 GCA_021647715.1 Sulfurovum sp. | reverse complement strand
ATTCTCTGGAGAAAAGATACAGGTAAAACAGTCATATGGTATATGAATGCAGATGGAACATATACCTATAAAGCTATTAGCACTCTTTCAACAGATTGGACACTGCATGCCATTGGAGATGTTGATATGGATGGTAATACAGACATCCTTTGGAGAAAAGGTTCAAGTAACTATCTTTGGTATATGCATGCTGATGGAACACATACCTATAAAAATATAGGAACGAAGAGTGTTGATTATGTGGTGGTGGATGGTGTGTCTAATGATAAAGTATATAAGTCTCCATATAAAATTTTACCTATTTCAGGAAAAAAGTATTTTGGTGCTATACCAAGTTTCGTGGATGAAGATAACATACCCTTAGAAGAGGAAGGAAGGAACATTATACATGATTTTGATGAACTTTCTGGACAAGACACGAGTTGGGTATATATGTCTGATAATTGGGGTGTAAATCATTTACAATATCCAAAAGATAAAATAAATATGATTTTAAGTACAAATAAAATACCATTTGTCAGAATGATGCCGATAAAAGGATCTTCAGGAGTAAGTCCCATGGGAATAGATGCTCAGTATAATCCAAATAAAACATATCCCTTGAAAGATATAGCAACAAACCAAGCAACAATAAGTCAAATTAGAGCTTGGGCTCAAGCAGCGAAACAACATTATGAGGAAAGCAAAAGTAATGGAAAGCCATTTTATCTTATGTTAGACTTTGCACCTGAGATGAATGGATACTGGTTTCAATGGGGTGGAGCACATCAAAACCCGAAAGAATATGTTGCCGCATATCAAAAAATCATAGATATTTTTCGTGAAGAAAAAGTACCTCATGTGACGTGGGTATTTCATCCCGTATTAACTAACATGCCTTGGTATGCAGAACAAAAAAAGAAAGGTTTGAGTAATTTTCAAAAGTATGAAATATGGGCAGAACCATCTAAGTATTACCCAGGTGATAAATATATAGACTGGGTAGGGGTGAGTATTTATGGAAGAGATGAATATATGGCTAATTCAAGTGATGATTACTATCCTTCTTTTGATACTAAAATAGCAATAGATGAAAACCGTATATTTAATTTTGCTACGTCTAAGCCAAGAATCGTTGCAGAGTTAGGAGTTATTGAAAATCCTTTTAAACCTTCTGTAAAAGCAACATGGTTTAAAAATGCACTAGAAAGTATACAAAACAATAACAAGATATACGCTTTCACTTATTGGAATCAATCTTGGAATGATGATAATAACAATTATATAAATATGAGTATTGATTCTTCTCCCGAAGCGAAGACAGCCTTTAATAGAGGCTTAGAAAAAATGAACCTTGTCAATGATAATGATATACCTAATGCAGAATAATCATGAGAGAATAAACAACCTGTATCAGGATTACAGTAATACTAGGATAACACTTTAGGTATATTATATTATACTATCAATAAACATAAGGAAAAAACATGAAACCCCCAAAATGGCTCAAACCTCTCATCTTAACGTGTACCACAGCACTACTAACACTAACATCACTTAGTGCAAGCGATTTCAATAACGATGGCATCGCAGATGTTCTTTGGAGAGATAGTACAGGAAAAACAGTACTCTGGTATCTAAATACAGATGGGGCACATACAGAAAAAGTAATTAAAGATGTATCTACAAGTTGGACGTTGGCAGAAACAGGTGATTTTAATGGTGTATGTTCCCTGATACTCCGAGTACAATGTTAGGAGATATGAAACAGTATAGTTTTAATATGATAAATGATGTAGTACAACCACACTTCAGGCTAGGGTCTTCTGGCTATGCTACTTCCCCTGAAGTATATATTACTATCATAGACCCCACAGAAAATAGTGGAGATACAAATTCTTCCCAAAAAGTAGAAATGAGTTATGGCATAAGACGCATTAATCTACTAAGCCATATAGATGGTAAAGATATGTGTGCTACGTATGTGCCCCGCATCACCGAAACAACAGTAATTGCTAGAGGAGATATACCTAGTCAATATAGAGATATAAATATACCTGCTAAATATATAAATAGAATCAAAATGACCAATAGAGAATCAGGTAATGTTTTTAACGCTACAGTAGTCAGTGGAGGAGCATGGTCTACAGATATAAATATAACTTTTAGCGGTAATGAAAGTCATTTTGTGATAGATGGGTATAATGTTTCTAACCCCCAACAAATTATAGCTAGACAAGGACTTGTTATTGCTAGGTAAAAAATATATGATTGTATTTTTGGTATGTTATATATTTATACAAGCAGAAACTTTAGGTACTTTTGAAATAGTCACGCCTAAGCTATCACGTATTTATAATGATGTTCATTATGAGTTTAATGAAAAAATGTTACGAAAGCAGTACACAAAATGGGAAAAACACAATACTGGTAGTTATGTATATATTTTAGATGGAAACAATACAAGTTATCAACTGCATGAACTTAAAAATAACCTAATATTTATAAGCAATAATAGCTTGGAATTGAGTATAGGTTTACTTGATATTGGGAACAAAAGAGATAATATGAAAAATCATTATTATCCCCTGAAATACACAAAAGGTAAAAAAATGCGTTGTGGCACCACCTTAGTAAAAAAAGAATTATTTAATAAATCTTTGGCATTGGATTATAGATTTCCAATAAAACGCCACTTAAGTAAAAGTCATTTATGTAAAAAAATAAAACTAGAACATCAGTATGATGCAAAGTATGGCTATGTAAACCTTGAAGAAGAAAAGTGTATAGGAGCCTCAAAATTTAATACTAGAGTGAATTATGCTTATGGACTTCTTTTGCTTCCTAAAAATGAAAAATACACCAATAACGTTATAAATAAAATACTTGATAAATATGAAAAAGCATGGGTATGTAAAGAAAAAAGAAAACAAATTAAAAAAGAACAAAATTATAGTAACCTTAGTCTGCTAGAAAAATCTGTAGGCAAAGAAAAATTAGAATGTCTAGATAAGTATTTGGTGTGGGATGAAAATGAGTCAAAGTAATATTATGGTCTCTCTTGTAAGCAATGAGGCTAGTTTTCCTTCTACTCAAAATACAATGCTTGGCGATATGAAGCAGATAAATTTTGGAATGGTTGGTAAGACGGATTTTACCTATTTCTATAGTCCAACTACAGGCAAACAAATTTATCCTGAGATGTATCTGACTGTCACAGATGTTGTTGATGATACAGCAAACCTTATACCACAACAACTAGAAGTAGGTATAGGTCTTAGACGAACGAACCTTTTAACCCATATGGACGGTAAGGAGATGTGTGTAGAGTATGTGCCACAAATCACCGAAAAAATGGTAATTGCTAGAGGAGATATACCCTCTCAATATAGAGATAGTGGCGAACCTTTACAGTACATAGACAGAATCAAAATAACGTGTTTAGAGGCTAGTGAAGTATTTGATGCTGTTGTTGGAAATGATGGAGTATGGTCTACAAATATAAACATAACTTTCAACGGCAATGAAAGTCGTTTTACTATCGAAGGATACAATGCTTCAGATGCACAACGTATCATATCTCGTCAAGGATTAACCATTGATAGGTAAAATTAAAACTTTATTTAAAGTATTTGTTGTGAGTATAGTGATGGTACTAATTCTCTTTGGTATCTATCGTAGAGAGTATATATCTCAGGCTATTCCTGTTTATATGCAGTATCTGGAACAAAAAGAGAAATGGGAAGAGATAAATACGGGAACTTACGTTTATTTTGACCTAGCACAACGTAAATATCTTTTTATTAAAAATAATAAACTGGTTAAACTTATGCAATACGGACTACCATGGGAACCCAAACATGTAAAAGATTTAGAGCATTCTTATCTTTATTCTAGAGCAAATAAAGATAGGGAACTACCCTGTTTTCTTGAAAAAAAAGAGTATTTGATTGAAAAAAAATTTAATGCAGTAAAACGTCTTATTTTGTTGGAAAAATTGTTAGATACATATGCTTCCTTGACTGCATGCTCCTCCTCTTTATCACTGTTTGAGATTATGCATTTTATGACGAAAATTTTTATGAATGAGAATAGATATGATAAATATGCCTATGAAATTGCTTACAATAATTACTATGGATATCCTATATCAGTTTCTAACAATAAGATCATACTTGGTATGAAGTCTCCTTTTCGTATATTGTACATAGAGGATTTACTCATATTTCCTGAAGAAACAGAATATACCGATAAGGTACTGAAAAAGGTATTGGATTACTATGGCTCAAGAGATAGGTATAAAAGTAATCATAATAGTTTACCTGTCCCCGTACTTAATATTGTAGGAGACAATCTAATTAAAAGTGGTATTTTTGATATAAATGAAACTTTTGAGCTTTGATTAAGATGAAAATATCTTTAAGTTATATAGATGGTAATACAGACATCCTTTGGAGAAAAGGTTCAAGTAACTATCTTTGGTACATGAAAGCAGATGGTACACATACGTATAAGAAGATTAGTGATATGAGTGTTGATTATGTGGTAGTAGATGGGGTGTCAAAGACCACTGTTCCACCAGTTGATACAACTCCTTCACTTACAAGAGAAGCACTTATAGAGCTTATTAAAACTTGGGCAAAAGATAAAAGTCAAAAAAATAAAAATGCTATTATAAAGGCAAACACATCTAAAATTACCAATATGTCAAACTTGTTTTGTGTATCTAATGATTACTATTGTGGGGATGGTGATAATCATGAAATATATATAGGTAATAATGTAATCTTCCCCGATATTAGTAATTGGAATGTGTCTCATGTTAGAAATATGTCAGGTATGTTCGGTGGTGCACGTGGATTTAATCAAAACATAGGAAATTGGAATGTAAGCTCTGTGACAAATATGGCATATATGTTTGCCAATACAAACTTTAGCAAGGACATAGGAGATTGGGATGTAAGCTCTGTAACAAATATGTCAGGTATGTTTTATTTTGCAAGAAGTTTCGACCAACCTATAGGAAAGTGGAATGTAAGTTCTGTAACAGATATGTCGTATATGTTTTATTATAGTTCTTTTAACAAACCTATAGGGAATTGGGATGTAAGCTCTGTAACTAATATGAAATCTATGTTAAGTAATATTTACTTGTTTAACCAACCTATAGGGAATTGGGATGTAAGTTCTGTGACAGATATGTCAAGTATGTTTTATTCTTCAGGAAGCTTCAATCAACCTATAGGGAATTGGGATGTAAGTTCTGTGACAAATATGTCAAGTATGTTTTATTCTTCAGGAATCTTCAATCAACCTATAGGGAATTGGGATGTAAGCTCTGTAACAGATATGTCAAAGATGTTTATGAATGCACATGATTTCGGTCATGACCTCAGTGAATGGGATATAAGAAATGTGTCAAGTTATGACAACTTTTCTTACAGTTCTAATTTAACTCGTAAAATCAGACCAAAATTTCCTCTAATCGTGCGCTAAGCAAAATAATATAGAGGCCTACTTTTAAAAGTAGGCTTTGCACTTCACCACCTCTCCACAATTTTAAGCCATACTAACCCTACCAAAAGTGAGATTTAGCTATATTTTCACTATGAAAAAAGGATACCTATGCGTCATTTACTCTTAATACTTATACTTTCATACACCGCCCATGCCTTGAGCCTCCCTGAGAAGTTTACCGCAGACTTTACACAACAAATAACCAACCCTAAAAAAAAGGTCATCACCTATCAAGGGAAAGTCTATTTTTCTAATAAAACATTTTTTAAATGGGACTATACCTCCCCCACTAAAAAGCAAGTCTGTTCCAACGGACGTGAACTCACAGTCGTAGATCATGACTTAGAACAAGTCTCTCAGTACGACATAGACAAAGGTTTTAACTTCTCAAAAGTCTTAAAAAATGCCAAACTGCATAAAAAAAACATCTATGTAGCCAAATATGAAAACAAAAGTTATACTATACAAGTAGATGCGCAGCAGAGACTTCAGAGCATCGCTTACTTTGATGACCTAGATAATAAAGTACAAATTATCTTTAAAAAGGTAAAATATGCAAAAGGGAATCTAAGCAAGAAAATCATGACTTGTAAAATACCCAAAGCCTATGACATTATAAGGGGATAATATGCAAGAAGCACTAGCGACGATACAAAATGATTCTACCATGATGCTCATCGCGGGTATGGCCATAGCTGTGTTGTTGGCTATTGTTTTGGTTGTGGTTATCTCCTCTATGCGGGTAAAATCGTATAAAGATAGGTTTCAAAACCTTCTTTTAGAGTTAAAAGAGAAGTCAGACTATATAGAAACCTTAGAAAAAGAGGCTAAAGCATCTCGTGCGGAAGATACAAAAAACAAAAAAGAGCTTGCAAGCTTTGATGAGACAAAAGCAGCCCTTAAAAAAGCTAAAGCAGAGAGTAAGGTGATTGATACAGCATATGAAGATAACAAGAAGAAACTTGAAAAAACAAAAAGCACATTAAGTGCTTTAGAAAAGAAACACGATCGATTGGAAGAGGCACATACAACACTTAAAGCAGCACTGGAAACTTCATTAGAAGAGAACAGTAAACTCCGCACCAGTAATGCAAGACTTCTAATGAAACTAGAAAAAGAAGTCGCACAGGCTTTGCAGGAGCATGGTAAAAAATAAACAAAGGCAAACAGGGTGAAAAGACAACATATAATCTATACAAAAAGCCTACCCGAATACAAAAAAAAATCTTCAAAAGTTTTTAAAAAAAATGGCAAGATAGAGAGAGATTTTTATGAAAAAGAGTCCCTAAAACTCCAACATGAACTGGTAAAACTCCAAAAGTGGATTATAGATAATGATAAGCGTTTGCTTGTTATCTTTGAAGGCATGGATACAGCAGGTAAGAGCTCTACCATTAAAGAGTTTAACGCTTATCTAAACCCACGTGAAGCACGCTCAGTTGCACTGCCCAAGCCAAACTCCAAAGAGCTCGGACAGTGGTATTTTCAAAGACACCTAAAGCAGATACCCAACGCTGGAGAGATAGTCTTTTTTGATAGAAGTTGGTATAACAGAGCGGGTATCGAACCAAT
>JAKIUE010000089.1 GCA_021647715.1 Sulfurovum sp. | reverse complement strand
TTTGGCTCAAGAATGCAACAAAACTTTGTACTGCACCAGAAGTGGAGAGTAGGTTGATAATGGCACCAATGAGGAGCATAAACAAAAGGGTTTTGACTATCCACCCTTCTGCAAATAAAGTAATAAGTCCATCAAAGAGTCCTACAAATGCATCTGCAGGATTGTAAGCGTTGAGTACTAAAAATCCTGCAAAGATACCTCCCATTAAAGAGACTATGACATCTTTGGTTATAATGGCTAAAAAGATAGTGAGTAGTGGGATGGCTATTGAAAGTATTCCGTATTCCATGAAAAACCTAATGATTTGAGATGAAGGATTATAACACAATGATAAAAAGTTTACTATTAGCACTCTTCATGACCTATGTACTTTATGCACAAACTCCACAAAGCAAACAACTCATAGTAGTGACGACTAAAAATTGGTCTACCTCTAGTGGAGTATTACAGCGTTATGAAGTACGAGATAAAGCATGGCATAAAGTGGGTTCTACTATAGAGATTAAACTAGGACGTAATGGCTTAGGCTGGGGGTTAGGGTTACATACTATCCCTAAAGATGCCAAAATCATTAAAAAAGAGGGAGATGGTAAAGCACCTGCTGGTATCTTTTCACTGAAACAGGCCTTTGGGTATTTCCCTTTAGTAGTAGACTATCCTTATGAAGTCTATAAAAGTACAGACCATTGTGTAGATGACGTTCATTCTAAGCTCTATAACAAGATAGTAGACAGTAAAAATGTAAACATAGATTATAAGAGTTTTGAGCATATGCGTTTTGCAAAAGACTACTATAAGTATGGCATAGTAGTGAACCATAACCATATAGATGAAGCAGGCGCTAAAAAGGGTGCAGGGTCATGTATCTTTATACATATCAAAAAAGTACCAACGGCTGGGTGTACTGTCATGAGTGAGCGTGAGATGAAAGAGATTATACAGTGGTTAGATGTACGTAAAAATCCTTTACTTGTACAAGGTACTGTTGAGGTTGTAAATATATTGATGAAAGAGATAAAATAATGTTATTACGTAATATCATAGTTTTTTTAATGTTGATTAGTTCTGCAAATGCGTTTAAATTTGATATATGGGAATCGGGTAAGGATTTAAAAGAATGTATCAATATTGCAAGGGAAAACAATATACCATTGATAAGAGGAAATGTATCAATGAGTAATTCTTTTGATTGGAAATATCTTAAAAATTATCAAAAATATCGAGAATTCAAATATTACACTTCATTATTTGGGAAGAAAGCATGGGTGTATTTGTATTTTACACAGAATAAATCAGAATTATATAAAATACATATAAGATGGGTTGAATATGGTCAAGATAAAAATGATTTTGAGCGAACACTTTTTAATCTATTAGATAAGAAATATGGAGAAAAAGAAATTCTTAAGGCATCAAATGTTGGAGAGTATTTTTTAAAAAAAATGAGGAAATGGTATCCTAACAAAAGAACAGAAATAATATTTGAACGTTCTCCAGCAGGATTTTTATTAATTTATAGAGATATTATGATTGAGCAAGAACTTAAGATTGAAAAGAAAAAAAAGAAGTTAAATATGATTATGAAAGATGCACCTAAATTATAATCTTTAGTTGTGTTAATATATTCTATAATTCACATAAAAAATAATCTTTGTCTTTTTGTTGGGTAAAGGGTAGTCTTTATAGGCTATGCGTATGACTTTTAAAGTGTTTTCATCTAGTGCCTCGTAACCTATAGGTCTTTTTAATCTAAGTCCTGAAATGTCACCATTGGGGTGTAGGTAGAATGAGACTATGTTTGTGCCTTGTTGTTTGGTGCGTTTTGCTACATCTGGGTAGCCATTACGTGTGAGGGTGCGTTGGGTGATTTTATGTATGGTACTGAGGTTACGGCGTATAAATTTTTTCTGTACAGGAGAAAATGTATGAAACTCACTGCCATAGAGTTGTTTAATCATCCTTGCACCATAACTATTTTGTGAAGATGTGGGCTTTTGTACAAAAAGAGATGTGCCAGAACCCATAAGCATATTGGCAAGAGGGTCTTTTGAGCGTTTTGTTTTTCGTTTTTTAACGATATGCATCTTAGGTATAGGTTTTTTCACTGTTTTCTTTTTTTTCACTACTCTCTTTATAGGCTTTGATTTTACTTTGCTTGTGGTGCTATTGTTCTCTTCTAGACTTTTCTTAGCAAATACTTTTTTATTTTTATCAAGATGTTTTTGTTTGAAAACTTCTTTTTTTACTAGGTATTCACTGTTCTTTTGAAGTGGTGTCGGTTGAGGTGCTAGAGGAGTTTGGGGCATGGGTGTAGGGGGTGAGGTTTGTATCTGTTTGAGGTTGAGCGTTATTTTATGCTCTTTTGTTGGAGGAGGAGTAAAGATAATTTGTTTAAAACTGATATAAAAAAGAAGTAGTATACATAGATGCAATAGCAGAGAAAGAAATAAACTTTGAATCGTTCTGATGATTTTCTCCTCTTAATAGCTTTAGTGTATAATCTGCACCATTGAAATCAAATTATACATAACGAGGATTAACACTATGGCATATGATAAAAGTATAGAAGCATTTAATGCAGCATATAAAGTAATACCTGGAGGGGTAGACTCTCCCGTACGTGCTTTTTCAGGAGTAGAGGGCACACCACCGTTTATACAACGAGGTGAGGGTGCATATCTTTTTGATATAGATGGCAATAGGTACATAGACTTTGTTCAAAGCTGGGGCCCACTTATTTTTGGACATTGTGATAAAGAGATAGAAAACGCTGTGATCGATGCAGTCAAACGTGGACTTAGTTTTGGTGCACCTACAACAGTAGAGACAGAGTTAGCTACTGAGATAGTGAGTATGTTTGAGAGTATAGACAAAGTACGTTTTGTAAGCTCTGGTACAGAAGCGGTGATGTCTGCTATTCGTTTAGCACGAGGGGTTACTGGGCGTGATAACATCCTTAAATTTACAGGCTGTTATCATGGGCATTCGGACTCGCTTCTTGTACAAGCTGGTTCAGGGCTAGCAACTTTTGGAACACCTTCAAGTCCAGGAGTACCAAGTGACCTTACTAAACATACACTACTTGCTACCTATAATGACATGGCTTCGGTTGAAAAATGTTTTGAAGATGCTAAAGGCGACATCGCTTGTGTCATCATAGAACCTATTGCTGGTAATATGGGTTTGGTGCCTGCAGATGAATCATTTTTAGAAGGGCTTAGAGTCTTATGTGACAGACATGGAGCATTACTCATATTTGATGAGGTGATGAGTGGCTTTAGAGCTTCACTTACAGGTGCTCAGGGCATCTCTAAAGTAAAGCCAGATATGGTTACTTTAGGTAAAGTTATAGGTGCAGGTATGCCTGTAGGTGCTTTTGGTGCGAGTGCAGAGATTATGGCGCATCTTTCTCCTGAAGGCCCAGTCTATCAAGCAGGAACACTCTCTGGTAATCCTGTAGCTATGGCTGCAGGACTCACAAGCCTCAAAAAACTCAAAGCAAATCCATCTGTCTATGTTGAGTTTTCAAACAAAGCACAAAAGCTAGTAGATGGTTTTTCTAAAGCAGCTAAGGCAGTAAATGTACCTATGGTTACAGAGGTACGAGGCTCCATGTTTGGTTTCTTCTTCTCGAATAAACCTGTAAAAAACTTCGCAGATGCGTGTGACAATGACACAAAAATGTTTGCTAAGTTTCATAAAGGTATGTTAGACAGAGGTATCTACCTTGCTTGTTCATCGTATGAGACTGGGTTCATCTGTACTGCCATGACAGATGAGATGATAGAGGTAGCTATAAAGGCTGCGTATGAAGTGATGGTTGAGATTACAGTATAATATTGAGTAAACATAGTGAGTCCAAAGAAAGGTGTATAGTTATGATAGAAGAAGAACCAAAATTTAAAAAACTGGTCAATGCGGCTGATGGGCTTAGCCTTGGTATCTCTATGGTGGTGGCAGTGCTTATGGGGGTGGCGATTGGACTAGGGCTACAAAAACTTACGGATGCCCCATGGACACTTTGGATAGGGGTATTCATAGGGATAGGTGCAGCGGTTTCAAATGTCTATAAAGCCTATGCAAAACAGAAAAAGTCGCTCGATGAGTTAGCAAAAGACCCAAGATATACCTATAAAGAAAATCAAGAAAAACAAAAAAAGTATGACATGGAAGATGATGACGAAGACAAGTATTAAGATTATCAAGAGACTGCTTGTACTTAATGTGATGGCTGTATTGGTCATAGTGTTCTTTTTCAAAACCACGTATCTTTCCTCCTTTGAAATAGGTTTTTTCTCTTCTGCACTCGTCATGGGAGCATCATTACTTGCGTATAGGCGTATGGTAGACACGAGAGTAGAGCATAATATCATTACCCTAGATGACTCTAAAGATGTCATAGATAAACTAGAAGATCCTTATGATTTGTATAGTGAAGAGGTCATTGAAGTTGAGAAACCTTTGGTTGAAGTGGTAAAAGAAGAACGTAAAAAAGTAAAAGCAAATAGTCGTTCCCTCTATGAAACACTCAAAGATACCAAAGCGGCACTCTCAGTGTATCGTTTAGCTGCGTATGCTGTTTTGATATTGGGTTTTTTGTATTTAAACCGACATGGTTTACTACATATACCTAGTTATATCTTGGCTTTGGGTATGCCTCCTATTGTGATTGTTATATTACTTTTAAAAGAAAAAGAGCATGAAACAGAAGATACGCTACAATCAACGCAACTTCATACAGGAAACCAAAATGACTAAAACGCTATTACTTTCTCTTGCAGTTATCTCACTTACTGCTTGTGCCAAAGAAGCTATTATAAAAGATACAAGTGCGAAAGAACCATTTGTTCAAAAGATATCTTTAAAACAAGATGATAAACCTTTGGTGTGTAACACCAAGCCCATAGCCCCACCACTTAAAATCATAGATAAACCTATAGATTTTGGAGTAGAGCGTATTGCTATGACCAAAGAGTACATCAAGACTCACTATGGAAAAACAGTCTCTACCATAGAGATAGTCCCTAAAATCATCTTACTTCACTGGACAGCAGAGATGAGCTTTGACAAATCATTTAAGCGTTTACAGCCAGAAAAACTACTTACCGACAGAAAGGACATTGCTAAAGCATCACTGCTGAATGTCTCTTCTCAATTTCTAGTAGCTCGTGATGGAACGGTGTACCGTCTTATGCCAGAAAACTGGATGGCACGTCACGTCATAGGACTAAACTACTCAAGCATAGGGGTAGAAAATGTAGGAGGAAAAGACAATAAAAAAGATGATTTAACCCCTGCACAAGTCAAAGCAAATATTGCTTTAGTAAGATACTTAAAAGGTAAATATCCAACGATTGAATATCTAGTAGGACATCACGAATATAGACAGATGGAAAAAACTGCACTATGGCTTGAAAGAGATTCAGGCTATAGAACAGTGAAGTCTGATCCTGGAGATGCTTTTATGGATAAGGTACATTCTAAAACTAGGGGTTTGGGGCTTAAACGCGCTCCTTGAGGGGGCGAGAGTGTATATATGATGATTATCTGAATTATTTCTCACAAAAGTTTCTTTAAAAACTCTGTAAAATCTATTTTGCTTTTATATTTCTTCATTGACAAAAATTGACATTTTTTGTTTATACTTTTTTATCTTAAATAAACACTAAGGAATTTTTATGAGTAAAAAATATATTGGTGTTGATTTAGGAGCTTGGTATAGTAAGAAGAATAAAACAAGTATTGTAATTCTTGAAGATACAGGTACAGAACTTAAAATTAACCAAATTATCTCTAACGAAAGTGAAATGGGAGATATAGAAGAAAAAGTGGAACTAAAAGATTATGAAGAAAAGAATGAGAAACTAAAAAAATTATTACTATGTGAAGGAAAAGGTACCACTCAAACTATTATAGGAATTGATGCACCATTTACAATACCAGCAAAACTAAGTGATAAAGATGAAATATATTATGGTTTAACTTATAGAAGTGAAAAACTGAAACAACATCAAAATCCATATTTATTTGATAATTCAGCAAGGTTTGTATTAAATACAACAAAACAAACAGTACTAGCACCATGTGCTACACTTGTTGGCTCTTTAACTGCTAGAATGAAACATATTGTTGATGAATATACTAATTCCTTAAATATGATTTTTACACCAATTAATTTAGAAGAAAACGGGATTTCAACAATTGAAGTATTTCCAACAGCAACTCTTTATCAGATTATTAAAAATACTTCTTTATGTAAAACTGACTATATAAAAGCATATACAAAAGAAGAAAAAGAAAAAGATGACTTTACAAAAATAATTTCTTATAAAAATGATAAATGGAATGAAAAAAATAAAAATAGGATGATTGCATTGATACAAAATTATATTTGTAATTTAAATGATAAAATAAATGAAATTAAATCAGATGATGATTATGATGCAATCATATGTGCATTAACAGCTTATTTCGTAAATAAAAAAGAAGGTTATTTAAAGCCAAAGAAAGAAGACATTGAAAAATTTACAAACAGTTTCATTTATGTGCCATCAGACGAAAGCATTAAATGCTCTCTTAGAAACAAAAATGGTTAATCTTTAGAAAATGATACAAAGAGATGATATAAAAAATAGAATAGAAATGGAGAAATTAAAATGGGTAGACGAGAAAGTATCCCAGTATATGGAGAAATGGAAATTGATGGACAATTTTATGACATTCTTAGTTGGTTAGTAGATGATAAAACAAGTGAAAAAATTAATACTTATAGAAAACAGAATCGAGCAGACACATCAGTTTGGATAAAATACACTTGTAAATGTCGTATTATTGACAATAAACTCTATTTGCATGAAATAACTCTTACAGGAGCACATAAAAATATAATTCCTGAATTGTTTAATACAGATAAATTATTTGCACAGTGGCAAAATAAAGATATAAAATTAGGGGCTAGACTAGTTTAGAGGTTCTTTTCGGAAGATTTTTAACAATAATTTGTATAAATCTTCACCTCTATTATTGAACCTAAATTCACACTCTTTGAGATGTAAATTAAAAGTTCTTTTGTCCATCCCATGAAATTTCACTAATCTAATTTTAGCATAACTCCAAAAAGATTCAATGCCATTAATATGAGAGTTTCCTCTGACAAATTCATTTGCTCCATGATGCACTCTATAATGTTTATCATAACCTACGTCTACAAGTCCATGATAACCACGCCAACCATCGGAATGAATTATACTATCTGGATTGACTTTA
>JAKIUE010000088.1 GCA_021647715.1 Sulfurovum sp. | reverse complement strand
GCAGGTATCAAGCACCTAAGGGATGAAGAGACTTTTCACTCTCCTATGGTGGGACTTTTTAACCTTTTTAATCTTATGGCAGCCATTGGTTCGGTGCAGATGCTTACAGGTAGACCAGTCTCTGAAGTCTGTGAAGTAGTAGAGCATTTTGCAGGTGTATCTGGGCGTATGGAAGTAATCTCACGTGAACCGCTTGTGATTGTAGACTTTGCACATACAGAAGATGGCATGCATGCGGTACTAGACTCCATGAAAGACAGAGACATTTCTGTAGTTTTTGGTGCAGGTGGAAACCGTGACAAAGAAAAACGCCCACGCATGGGAGCAATAGCTGGACGTTATGCAAATAAAATCTATGTCACTTCTGACAACCCACGTGATGAAGTACCAGAACAGATACTTGAAGATATACTTGTAGGACTTATTGGGAAAGAAAATGTTACGGCATGCCCAGACAGAAAACTTGCTATAAAAATGGCACTTGATGCCCTTGAAGAAAATGAAGTACTACTCATACTTGGTAAAGGAGATGAAGATTACCAAGAGGTTAAAGGGGTTAAACATCCTTTTGATGATAGGGAAGTGGTGAGGGAGTTATTGTGTGAGAGATAATAGGTTATCATTATCACCTCGTATCTTTCATCTTTTTTATCTTTTGTGTGTGGGTTTTTCTATTGAATTCCTGTTTAGTCACACTAATTTTTGCGTTAACTCCAAAATGACTAAATATTGTTATAATGACAGATGATCATAAATTTTACAGCAAGGAATAAATCAATGAAAACGTTTTATACAAGGTTATTTTCTATCACACTTATAGGGGTACTCTCTGGTTGCGGAGGTGGGTCAAGTTCAAGTACTACAACGGTAAACCCAAACAGTGATAATGTAGTCACAAAGGGGTCTACCTCAGATAGTGTAGCACCTGTGATTACCCTAAAGGGTGATGCAGTAGTCACACTCACTGTCGGTACTAGCTACAAAGATGCAGGAGCAAGTGCCACAGATAATATAGATGGTGATCTTAGTGTAAAGATGACTACAGTAAATCCAGTAGATACCACTAAAGCAGGTAACTACATTATAACCTATAATGTCAATGACGTAGCAGGCAACAAGGCACAACAAGTTAGTAGAGCGGTAAATGTGGAACTGCCAGCAGATGTAGGGGCACCAGTGATTACATTACTTGGGGCTAACCCTGTTAATCTGATAGTAGGGGCTAGCTATATTGAAGCAGGAGCCAAAGCCATAGATGATAAAGAGGGAGACCTCAGTAAAAACATTAAAACACATGGTAGTGTAAATGCCACTAAAGCAGGTACATATACAGTAACGTATAATGTCAGTGACGCAGTAGGAAACAAAGCACAACAAGTTAGTAGAACTGTAAATGTGAAAGAGCCTGTAGATGTAGGGGCACCCACTATTACTCTAAAGGGAGCAAACCCACTCACACTTACTATAGGGGATTCCTACATAGAAGCAGGTGCTACTGCCATAGATACAGATGGTGTAAGTTATAGCGATGCGATTATCATAGACAGTGCCAGTGTAGATACTTCTGTAGAAGGTAACTACACAGTCACTTACAATGTAGAAGATGCTGCATCTAACGCAGCTGACACAGTGAATCGAACAGTAGTGGTAGACGCAGAAAAAAACCCACCAATTACCAGAGAAGAGTTAGAACAACTTATTAAGAATTTATCATGGAGGAATGATGATGAAGCATTCAATAAGATTAACAACGCTAACACTTCTAAAATAACAGATTTTAGTAAATTATTTTATCACTTAGTGTGGGAGGCGCCGGCGGGGCAATATTCTTACAACGATAAGTTGGATATAAGTAAGTGGGATACCTCTTCTGTGACAGATATGAGTTATATGTTTGCTTTTGAATTTGGATCGACGCCATCGGTGGGTGCTCCCTGGTCAGTGCGGCAGGACCTAAGCAAATGGGACACCTCTTCAGTGATAAATATGAAAGGTATGTTTAGATTCGCACATTTTAACCAAGACATAAGTGGATGGGACACCTCTTCTGTGACAGATATGAGTCAGATGTTTTATTCATCAACTTTTAACGAACCCATAGGGACATGGGACACCTCTTCAGTGACAGATATGAGTGAGATGTTTTGTGGTTCGGGTTATCTGAACATGACATATTTTAACCAAGACATAAGTGGATGGGACACCTCTTCTGTTACAAATATGAGTGGTATGTTTAGTTGGGCACACTTTAACCAAAATATCACTGGCTGGAATGTAAAAAAAGTAACACAATATGGTAATTTTTCAAGTTACTCAGATTTAGAAGAAAAAAACCTACCAAAATTCTCTAACTAAGACATAGAGGTAAATTTCCAAGGACTCCTTATAAGACTTCTTGGTGGCAGAATAGTTATGATAAGTGACAAAAACACTGTTTATGTGCATCTAAGAAGGCTAGTTTTATTCAAAATTAAGTAATTAAGAGTAAAATACTCCCAATTAAACTTTAAGGATATACTTATGATGCCAGCCATACCACAACCAGCGTTTTATATACTCAAATGTGAGCAATCAGCACCTCCAGGAATGCCAAAACCTTCCTGTGTAAAAGCAGATGATCCAGAATCTCAAGAACTTTTTGCGCATCTTGCACAGTCATTGATGATGAAGGGTATTGTAGGAACTGTGTCTCCCATAAAAACGGGATGTCTTAACAGATGTGCACTAGGTCCAGTGATGTTAGTAGAACCAGGACACACAATGTACGTAGGACTTAATAAAGAAAAAATAGACAGAATCATAGAAGAGCATATCATCGGTGGAAATGTAGTTTCTGAGTACGTTGTACCTGAAGAGATGTGGGGAGAACCAGTATCTCCAGCTTCTTTAGTACAGTAAACTATCTTTTTTACACTAATACCACCTTCTAAGGTGGTACTTCAAATCTTCATTAACTCTCAATTTCTTCACAATTTTCTGTATAATAGAGGTATTGGTAGGATTTTGCTATAATTCTCAAAATTTAATATGAACAAAGTAGGAAATAATTATGAACATCACTATGTTATATAGTAAACTTCACAGAGCAACAGTAACCGACGCTAACCTTAACTATGTTGGGTCTATTACTATAGATACAGAACTCATCAAAGCGGCTAACATGCGTGTAGGGCAGAAAATAGATATCGTTAACGTAAACAATGGTGAACGTTTTTCTACCTATATTATACCTGGAGATGCGGGTAAAAAAGATATTTGTCTTAATGGTGCAGCAGCTAGAAAAGTACATAAAGGTGATAAGATTATCATTATTGCATATGCATCTATGACAGAAAAAGAAGCAGATGAGTATAAACCAAAGGTTGTTATCCTTGATGATGACAATAATATAGCACAAGAATTTTCAGGATTGGAGTAATCTATGTTTGAAGGTTTTGATATGTCTAAAATGTCTGAGATGATGTCTCAGATGCAGGAAAAAGCCAATGAGATGCAAGAACAGGCTAAAAATGTACAGTTTACAGCCAAAGCAGGTGGTGGGCTCATAGAAGTAACAGCCAATGGTGCAGGTGAAGTCATAGATTTAAATATTGATGATACATTATTGCAAGATAAAGAATACCTACAAATACTGCTCATATCTGCGATGAACGACGTCTCAAAAATGATAGAAGAGAATAAAAAATCTCAAGCTATGGGAATGATGGGTGGGATGAACCCTTTTGGTTCTTAAGATATACTGTAGTGTCTATTAAATAAGAGGATTCCTTAGAATCTTTGAGTCTTATAATCGCTTTAGATGTAAGTGAATGTTTCCCTTCTTCTTTAATGACTTTTTTCAAAAGTTGACTTATTTTCATTTTTAATCCTTTCAATTTTATTTTTTTAGGTATCACTGTCCTAAGGATAAGACAACCTCATTCTAATCTCTAAATGGAACAAAATAGTAACACGAATGTTTTAATCGTGCAATATAATAGATGTAATCTTTATATAATGTTTGTAACCAGTTTGTAACCAATTGACTATATACTTCTGCCATATATTAAAACAAGGAAGAGTGTAAATGAAAAAAATAGCATTATCTATGGTAGCAGTGGGGTCAATGGCAATGGCAGGTGGAAATATACAAACAGCAGAACCAATGGTTGAACTTACAAATGACACACCAAAGGTAGAAACTGGTGGTGGTTTTTTTGATAGATTTCATTTTAAAAACGATTTGAGATTAAGATATGAAAGCATAGAAAGAGATGATGCAGACAATAAGTATAGAAATAGATATCGTTTAAGATTAGGGCTTGCTGTTGATATAATAGAAAACCTTCAACTTGAAGTGGGTATGAGAAGTGGTTTTGCAAACCCAACTTCAGGAAACCAAACATTCCTTGATGATGAGCCTTTAAGCGACTACTTTTTAGAATCACTTAGGTTTAATGTCTTAGGGTTGGCATATACGTTTGGTAATTCTACAGTAAAAGTAGGTAGACAGCCATACATGATGTACAGACCTATTAAGTCACAGCTTGTTTGGGATAATGATGTCTCAATGAATGGGGTAAATTACCAGTATGAAGATGATTCAAAGATGATTACTTTAGGTATCAATCAACCAACTTTAGAAGAAGCCTCTGTAGCTAATGATGATGTGAATCTTTTTTTAGCACAATATGTACATAAAACAAAATTTGATTTTGCAAAATTGAATGTAGGTGCGGGGGTTTATTATTATGACAGTTTGCAAGGCAATACAGCACTTTTTGGGAAGAATAAAGGCAATACGGTAGTAAATGGGGTCTATGCAAATGATTACCATATTGTACAAGGATTTGGTGAATTACAATTTGGTGATGTACTTGGTATACCAGTCAAGGTTGCAGCATCTGTTGCATACAACTTTGCAGCAGATGACAATAACTTTGGATATGATGTAGCATTTCAATTAGGAAAAGCTGAAAACGTTGGTGACTGGCAAGTCAAATACTCATACACCGATATACAAGAAGATGCAGTCTTTGGTGCGTACTCTGATTCGGATAACTTTGGTGGTGGTACAGCTGCTCGTGGTCATGCAATCAGAGCAAAATACAAAATGGCTAGCAACCTCTATCTTGCAGGAAATTTTTTCTTCAATGAACTCTATGAAAGCAAAAGCAAAGTAGCTGGCATGGAGCCAAAATATGAACGTGTACAATTAGACTGTATTGTTAAGTTCTAAGATAGGTGATACAATAATCAAGCCTTTTTTTAGGCTTGATAAGTTTTTCTTCTTCAAGTTCACTACTAAATATAACTACATATTTATTATTTATTACATTTTGGTAACAAGATTGTAATACTTTTTCTCTATACTCTCTTTATTATCTTGTCAATGAAGGAAGAAAAATGAACAATACATTTAAAATGATAATAGGAGCAGGCTTTGCCGTAGCAGTTGCTTTCTATGCAAACAGTATTAGTACGCATGAAACGCATGGGGGCTTCTTGGTGCTCGCTGCCATATTTGGTGCATATATGGCGATGAATATTGGGGCAAATGATGTAGCCAATAACGTGGGACCTGCTGTGGGTTCAGGGGCACTTACTATTGGTGGGGCAATTATCATCGCTTCTATATTTGAAGCAGCGGGAGCACTTATCGCTGGTGGTGATGTGGTAGGGACTATTAAAAAAGGTATTATCGACCCTGCTGCTTTTGGTGGAGACCCTATGATATTTGTCTATGCGATGTCTGCAGCACTGTTAGCAGCTGCCCTGTGGCTTAACCTTGCTACTTGGTTAAAAGCACCAGTATCAACAACACACTCCATTGTAGGTGGGGTGCTAGGTGGTGGTATCGCAGCGGGTGGATTTGCGATAGTCTCATGGGGAACTATGGGTAAGATAGCTGCTTCGTGGGTAATCTCTCCTGTGCTTGGTGGAGTGATAGCTGCTATTTTTCTTTATATCATTAAATCCCAGATTGTGTATAAAGAAGATAAACTTGAAGCTGCTAAAAAAGTAGTACCTATTTTAGTTGCACTTATGACTGCTGCATTTGTAACGTATCTCACGATTAAAGGACTTAAAAAAGTGTGGCCTGTCATTGTAGAGTTATTGAGCTTTTTACCTCAGACTAAAAAACCAGGTATAGGGATAGCCCTTCTCTTTGGTACGATAGGCGCAGGTATTACTTATGTTTTTGTCAAGCCTCGTATAGCAAAAAAGGTAGTAGGGTTAGATAATAGTAGGGCATCTATTAATCTTCTTTTTACCATACCTCTTATTTTTGCCGCTGCACTTTTGTCATTTGCACATGGTGCCAATGATGTTGCCAATGCAGTAGGTCCTTTGGCTGCAGTGTATGATGCTCTGACAACGCATGGCGTTTCTGAAAAAGCCTCTATTCCTTTATGGGTAATGGTCGTGGGAGGACTGGGGATTTCCATAGGTTTAGCACTTTTTGGTCCAAGACTCATCAAGACAGTGGGAAGCGAGATTACAGAGCTAGACCAAATGAGAGCCTTTTCTATTATGATGGCTGCATCTATAACGGTAGTCATTGCTTCTCAATTAGGTTTACCTGTATCTTCTACGCATATTGCAGTGGGAGCTATATTTGGGGTAGGGTTCTTACGTGAGTGGTTAGACTCTAAAAATATGGATGAAAAACAAGTAAAACTACAAGCTGAAGTAGAAAAGCAACACACACTAAAAGCAGAATTAGATACTTGCACCAATGAAGAACCAGCTAAAAAGCTAGAGCTTATAGAGGCACATAAAAAACAAAAGAAAAAAGTGAAATCGCTTAAACGCGCACTTCGTGAAAACTATGTTAAACGAGGGATGGTGAAGAAAATAGTTGCAGCATGGGTCATCACCGTACCAGCAGCAGCTACGCTTTCAGCTATTATCTTTTATGTGATTAAAGGGTTTAACTAAGCAGTAGATAGATTACATTTATGTAATCAAAATGTTATCAATCTGTACTAAGATAGTTGTATGCAAAACACAAACATAGAAATAGTTGTTATAGAAGATGAACCAGATATTCTAGAGCTTTTAGAGTATCATCTTACAAAAGAGGGATATGCTGTTACAGGATTTCTCTCTACTGAAAATGTAGAACGCTTTATTGAAGAAGAAAATCCTTCACTCATGATAGTAGACCGAAATCTTCCAGGTATTGAAGGTTCTGAGTTTGTTTTATATTTACGCGAACAAGGCTATGAAATTCCCGTTATTTTTCTTACAGCAAGAGACAAAGACTCTGACTTAGAAGAGGGCTTTGTAAGTGGGGGTGATGACTA
>JAKIUE010000087.1 GCA_021647715.1 Sulfurovum sp. | reverse complement strand
TATTCTATCTGCTGTTGCTGTGACAGTACCATTATAGTTTGAACTATTCTGATCTGGGTTATCTGGTATTTGAGCAACTCCTTCTGTAATAGAATCACCAAGTGGCATGATTTTAATAGGTACTGCATGTAGTGAACATATCATTGTTACAAACAATAGTGCTTTTAGTGGTTTTGTCATCATTCATCTCCATTAGTATAAAATTAACACGCATGATATCAAGGAAAATGTCAAAAATGTCAAAGCTATGAAAGTAATATAGCATAGTAACTAAGAAATTCTTTATTATTACTTAATAATTACCTTACAATTAATAAAGTATTACTTTTAAATAATGTGTCTAACGTATAAGCCTTTAACTAGAACAGGAGAGTTTTTTATTTTTGTAGGCATCAGGTGTTTCTTTTGCCCATCTTTCAAATTCAGGATACTCTTCAAAAGGGTTTTGAGCAATTTTAAATAAATCATCTACCAAAGAAAAGTCACCACTTTCTGCAGCATCTATAGCTTCTTTAAGCATATAATTTTTAAGAACATATTTTGGGTTGTTAGCCAACATTTGTTTTTTTCGTTCTGTTTTGTCTATATACTGTATACGCTCATCATATCTGTCTAGCCAATTGTGCATAGACTTTTGCATAGATTCATGATGTGTCCCTATATCCAGAAGTGCCGTTCTGTCTCCTTTATGCTCATAGTGACTTAGTGTTCGCATAAAAAGTGTATAGTCTACATGTAGCATCTCTAGCATATCAAACATATCATCTATGAGTGCGGGATCTTCTTCTACTGTTCCTTCTAGTCCTAGTTTTTTACACATATAATAGTGTACATACCTTATATAGATTTTATCATAAATGAGTAATATTTTCTCCATCTTATCCATACTCGCAAGCGGACTAAGTGCTTGCATAAGTCTTTGTAGGTTCCATTTTGCAACTTGCGGTTGATTGGCAAAACTGTACCGCCCTTCTACATCTGTATGATTGCATACATTTTCATGTTTGAAGTCATCTAAAAATGCAAAGGGTCCATAGTCTATGGTAAGTCCTGCTATGGACATGTTGTCTGTATTCATGACTCCATGGGTAAAACCTACAGACATCCACTGTGCCATGAGCCTTGAGGTGATGACCATCACTTCATTAAATAACATAGTATATACGTCATTTTTACCTTGTAGATGGGGGAAGTTTTCACCTATGACATAGTCTGCCAATGCTTCAAGTTCTTTAAACATCCCTTGCGATGCATAGTACTCAAAAGTACCAAAACGTACCCATGTACTACTCACACGACAGACTATGGCTCCTTTTTCCATACGCTCACGCCGAACGTCCTCGTCTGATCCTATAATCCCTAGACAGAGTGTTGTAGGGATTTTAAGTCCGTGCATTGCTTCACTCATCAGGTACTCACGTATAGAAGAGCGAAGTACCGCACGTCCATCACCATTTCGTGAGTACTCAGTGACGCCTGCACCTTTGAGTTGTAACTGCCATTTGTCTATACTACCAATATTGATGGCTCTACCATCTCCAAGTCTAGGTACAAAATGCCCAAATTGATGCCCTGCATAGCACATAGCAAAAGAGTCTGTTCCTTCTGGACTATATGCACCATTTAAAAACTTGACAAATGTATCTGTTTGTAGCTCTTCTTCGTCTATATTTAACGTTTTTGCTACATCTTTATTTACATGTATAAGATATGGTTTATCTAGTGGTGTAGGTGCCACTTTCTCATAGCAATCGTCATCTAGCTGTAGGTAGGGATTTGTTAGTTTAATTTCGTTTAATTTCATACAGTCCAATATACACTCCTAAACTTTAAAGCCACTTAGCAGTATAATACATACAATAATATTAGAAGGACAATACTTATGGGTAGAGCATTTGAATATAGAAAAGCCGCAAAAATGAAACGTTGGGGGACCATGTCACGGGTTTTCCCAAAACTAGGTAAAATTATCACTATGGCAGCCAAAGAAGGAGGAATGGATCCAGATATGAATCCTAAACTTCGTACCGCTATACTCAATGCTAAAGCACAAAATATGCCAAAAGACAACATTGATGCAGCTATCAAAAGAGCTGCAGCAAAAGACTTGGCAGATATCAAAGAATTGACCTATGATGTAAAAGCATCACACGGAGTACAAATGATTATAGAGTGTGCTACAGACAACAACACAAGAACGGTTGCAAATGTCAAGGCTATACTTGTACGAAATGGTGCAGAAATGCTCACTTCTGGTTCTCTTAACTTCATGTTCACACGCAAGTGTGTATTTGTTTTTGACAAAACCGATGAGATGGATGTAGAAGAACTTGAACTTGAACTCATAGATTTTGGACTTGAAGAGATAGAAGAGGACGTAGAACCTCAAGAAGATGGTGATGATATCTATATCGTGAGAGTTTTTGGAGAATTTACCGCATTTGGAGACCTCTCTAAAGCTTTAGAAGATATGAATATAGAAGTCAAAAGTGCTAAACTTGAATACATCGCCAATACGCCTATTGATCTTGATGAAGTACATATAGAAGAGTTAGATACACTCATCGACAAACTAGAAGAAGATGAAGATGTACAAACTGTGTTTACCAATATAAACTAAATGCTTAAAGAAAAGATGAAATAATTCACCTTTTCTTACCCGTGTTGCTCCACAAAACTCTCATAGTCACCTTCAAAATCAATCATTGTTCCATCTTCATTGATTTGGATAATTCGATTGGCAAAGGCATCGATGAGTTCTCTATCATGTGATACACAGATGACTCCACCTTTATAGTTATGTAATGCTTCACCTAGTGCGACAATAGCCTCTAAATCTAGATGGTTGTTAGGCTCATCCATAACTAAAAAGTTTGAGCTATCCATCATAATCTTACTCAACATAACACGATGTTTTTCCCCACCAGAACACGCGTCTATCTTTTTCTTTTGTTCTTCACCAGAGAAGAGCATACGGCCAAGTGTTTTGCGTATGTCATCTATGTGCCACTTGACATCAAATCCTTGTATCCACTGTGGTAATTCTTCATCCCCTACGACAAGGTCAGTGGTATTTTGAGGAAAATAACTATATGTAATGGTTTGCCCCCATTTGAATGTCCCACTATCAGCTTCTATCTCTTCCATAAGTATTTTAAGTAAGGTTGTTTTTCCTGCGCCATTGGTACCTATAAGGGCTATTTTATCATTTTTATTGACTTTAAAACTAAGATTCTCAAACACTTTTTCTCCATCATAAGACTTTGAAAGGTTCTCAACATCTAGTACTTCATTCCCTATGTCACGGTGAGGCTTAAACATGATAGAAGGGTCACGACGAGATGAAAGTTGAATCGCTTGTACATCAAGTTTATCAAGTTGTTTTTGTCTCGATGTTGCTTGTTTGGCTTTAGAGGCATTTGCAGAAAAACGCTTAATAAAGCTTTCTAACTCTTCTTTCTCTTTTAGTCCTTTGGCTCTGTCTGTCTCTGCCTGTTTTGCTATGAGATTTGCCGCAATATACCACTCATCATAGTTCCCTGTAAATTCACGGATATTTTGAAAATCAAGGTCAAGTATATGTGTTACTACACCATTAAGAAAGTGTCTATCATGAGAAATAACCATTAGTGTACCTTCATGACGTTTCAGTTCCTCTTCTAGCCATGATATAGTTCCCATATCAAGGTTGTTTGTAGGTTCATCAAGTAACAAGACATCTGGCTTAAGGAATAACACTTGTGCAAGAAGAATTTTAAATTTATCTCCACCAGTGAGTGAAGACATCAGTTCTGTATGTTGTGAAGAGGGAAACCCAAGTGACTGAAGTAGTTTTTCTATCTTTACATCAGACTCATAGGTAGGGTCTTCATCCGCACATATCATCTCAAGTTCGCCTAGACGGTTATTGACCTCATCAGAGTCAAAGTCACCCTCCATATAGAGTTTTTCTTTCTCTTTTTGTGCATCAAAAAGCTTTTTATTCCCATAGAGTACGGCATCACTAAGTGTATAGTCCTCAAAGGCATACTGGTTTTGGCTAAGCATCCCTAGCTTGAGCCCTGGTTGGAGCTGCACTTCTCCATCACTCTGCTCTAGCTCACCTGCGAGAATTTTCATAAACGTAGACTTCCCTGCACCATTTGCCCCTATAAGTCCATAACGTTTGCCTATGTCCATAGTCATGTTTATTTTATCGAAGAGCACTCTTTTTCCGTATCGTTGTGTTAAGTTTACTGTACTAAGCAAGGCTTGTCCTTATCAGATATAATTATGAGTTGAATTTTAGCATAATGCTCTGAAAATCTGTTATCATTTTACTATGAAAAACATCCTCATACTTTTTTTACTCTTTACTTTTGGTGCTTTTGCTGATTTTATGCAAAAAGCACAACAAACACATATAAGAGGTTTAAATACCATACTTTTTTTTGCCTCTGAAGATATCATATCTTCTGGACATTTTAAATTTAAAAGTTATAGCATTGAATTAGATAACTACTTTTTTCCTTTCTCTTTTCCTTTTGAAAGTGATTATGAGAATGTAATGTATTATGTAGATGGTAGTCTAGGTTTTTCTAATTATAAACAGAAAAATATTAACCTAGATAGAGGTACTATTGATGGCTATAACCTTCATAACTACGCCTTCAAATTAGGCACAGGTATCCAATACAATATTTCAAAAGATATAGATTTAAAAATAGGTGCTTCATACAACTATTCAGTGTTAAATGCTTCATATAAAAGTACAAAAAAACTAAACCACCTAGATGCAGATGACAAAGTGATTGATGCACTTTTAAATGATACACAACAATACCATACCATTGAGGTTTCAAGTGGCCTTACCTACCATTCATACCTCTATAACCATAGAACCTATAGCAGTATAAGTATGCGTCATTTCTCTACCTATCTCAATGCTAACCTTAACTCAAAAAGTGTGATTAACTCAACGATCTTTAAACTTAAGGTAGGACTTATTACCCCTCCTATTTCAAAAGTGTTTGGTTTATCACTTGCGCTTGAGCCCTACGCTTCACTTTTGCAAGTCTATGGAGATATAGAACATCATTTAGATCTTGATACTATTTATATCGTAGGAAATACATTTCGTCTCAATGCCTACCCTGTTACTTGCTGGGTAGAGGATTTTACATCACTGCAAAGAGACTCTATGAACTGGGTGAGAGAAATAACCTTTGATATGAACATTGTCAAAGGCCATAACTTCAAAGGTTTTAATATAGGACTTGGTATAAAATTTTAAGCCAAAAGTTCAATGATATTTTCTATAGGGCGACCTATAGCAGCTTTACCCTCTTTTATTACGATAGGACGCTCTATCAGCTTAGGGTTTTTAACCATTGCTTCTATCAAGGCATCTTCATCTGTCACATCTTTGAGTCCTAGCTCTTTATAGATCGCTTCTTTCGTACGCATAAGCTCTCTAGCACTCATTCCTAACATTTTTAATAGTGAGACTAACTCTTCCTTACTTGGTGGAGTATCAAGATACTTCACTACCTCTGCTTCTACACCCTGCTCTTCTAGCAATGCTACAGCATTTCTAGATTTACTACATCTTGGGTTATGGTATATTTTTACTTTGCTCATGTTATAAAATCCTTATTTCTTTTTTAGAAGTGTAGAGTATGCTTGCTTAAGGGCACCTCTAATAATATGTAATGCTCATAATGGGTTTTGCAAATGTAAGATTGTGCAAGATATTTTTGAGTCCTAGCCATAGTTAAGACGAAAGAAATATCTTGTGCAAGATTGCGTTTGCAAAGCCCACCCTTCGGGCAGTTACAGCTTTCGCCTATGCGTTGTTACTCTTTCTTGACTTAGCTACGGCTAGGACTGCGAAAGAGTGCCTAGCCTAGACAAAAGCTGTAAATGTTATGAGTATCACCTATTATTAAAGTTGCCCTTCACATAGCTTAATGCTTCTTCTTTCGTAGTTACCTTTCCCTCCACCTGCTGTTGATACACCTCATCCAATATTTCTTTAAATTTTGGTGAGGGTTCTAAGCCTAAGTCAATGAGGTCTCTTCCTTGCAGTAGTGGCTCTAGTGGCTTTTGTGAGACATTGTATGCTTTTGCTTTTTCTAGCATCCACTCACCTGCGTGGTAAACTCCTAGTAGTGACTCCTTAGTAGTACGTCCTAAAAAATCTGCTTTGGCTACTACGACTAACTCTTCTATGTTTACTCTGCTAGCCAGTCTTCTAAAGGCTGATGCTTTGGCTTTACCTGCATAAAACTGTGAGGGCTTTAGATGGTGCTCTACTAGAGGCAATAGTGACGCGATAAAATCATGCTCGTCACTAAGCCTATAGAGTAAAGATTTCGTAGGCTCTATGCCTGCTGCTTCATGCCCTATGGCACGAATACGTCCATCCTCTTCTATGCTAGTATGTGTTGCCTTACCCAAGTCATGACACAAGATAGCAAAGAGAAATTTCAGCTTCTGTCTATCATCAATTCCTAATTTTTCATTTAGTATTTTTAATTCTTTAGCCATTGCATCAACTGTCATCATAGTATGTATCCACACATCCCCCTCGGGGTGCCATTTGGGTGACTGTGGCACGCCGATGAGTGCATGCAGTTCAGGGAAATAACGCTTCAAGATACCCAGCTCACGCATCAGCTCAAAACCTATAGAGGGTTTGGGTGATTTGAGTAAAAGTTTCTGCCATTCTATATAGATACGCTCTTTGGGAAGCTCTTCTAGCATACCCTGTTCTACCATCTTCAAGCACAAGGCTTTTGTTTGTGTAGTAAGTGTATACCCAAACCTAGCACAAAACTGCACTGCCCTATAGACACGTAACGGGTCTTCTACAAATGTCACCTCATCAATGTGTCGCAACAATTTTTGCTCTATATCTGCCACTCCACCAAAAGGATCTATAAACTGCTCACCGGCAATGTCATACCCTAAGGCATTGAGTGTAAAATCACGACGCCTAGCAGCCACTTCATAAGACAAGCTTCCATCCACTGCTACATCAAACCCTCTGTGTCCCTTACCACTCTTGCTCTCTGTACGAGGAAAAGAAAAGTCATACTCCTCATGCTCATACACAAACTTCAACACCCCAAAGCTCTTACCCACTAGATTGACAGAGCCATATACTGCGAGTATCTCTTCTAGATGCTCTAGTCCATACACCTCTACATCATAATCTTTGCTCGCAAGTCCTAAAAAATGATCCCGCACAAACCCACCCACTAGGATGGTTTTGGCATTTTTGTCTTTTAGATCTTTAGAGATGGTTTGAAGTATGGTTGGTATTT
>JAKIUE010000086.1 GCA_021647715.1 Sulfurovum sp. | reverse complement strand
TACGTTTTTATGACATACATGCTGTACTCGAAGAAGAAGGGCTAGAAAACTTAACGCATAAAGTGCTAGACAAAGGCTATTTTGACCAAGCTCATTTTAACAGAGACTTTAAAAAAATAACGGGTTTAACACCCAGCTCCAAACTCATGTCTATTTTGTACAATACATAGCAAATTACATGGGCTATAATTTACGTATCAAAATTTAAAGGATAAAAAATGAAATTTGGATATACAATTATTTATGTGGAAGATGTGCTTGCTACTCTAGCTTTTTATGAAAAAGCTTTTGGCTTTGAGCGAGGTATGGTGGTGGAAGAAGAGGGTATAGTGTATTATGCAGAACTTCAATCAGGCGAGACTACTATAGGTTTTGCTTCTTATGAAATGGGCAAGATGAACTTTGATGACAAGTACCAAAAAATAACACGAGAGGGTAACCCTGTAGGGCTTGAACTGGTTTTTGTAGATGATGATGTAGCCGCTGCCACTGCTCACGCTGTAAAAAATGGTGCAGAACTTATAGCTGAACCTAGCGAAAAAGAATGGGGACAAACTGTGAGTTATGTACGTGCCATGGAGGGTACGCTTATATCTATTTGTTCTCCGATGGGTACAGAATAGAGGGCTGTTTTAAGCCCTTAATCTAACTTTAACCCAAAAAATCCTACACTTTCGCAACAAAAACTTTAAGGAGCAAATTATGAAAAAATTTATTATTCAAACTACAAGAACGCTTCTTAGAGTCTGGCTCTAGCCTACTACTTTTTTACTCACTGATAATTTTATCACTTTTTTAACCTTATTTTTGTTTTACATTTAGAACATATTTTTAGGGGTATACCCCCTTTTTAGATTTAGGAAATAACCATGCAATGGACAATAGAAACATTTTTACTAGCTAACTTTATACTCATTGTTAGCTCGATTTTACAAATGGCAACAGGTATTAGTGTAGGCATAATAATCGTGCCTTTTTTAGCGATGATTAGCTACACGTTATTGCCTGTACCCGTAGTGTTTGCCTCACTTACACTGACTGTGATGATGGCATATCAAGGACGCAAACATATAGACACAGACAACATGCCCCAAATAGGTTTTGGTATGTTGCTTGGTATTTTTGTGGCTGTGTATATCTTGAAAAATATAGAACTTGAATATCTAGGGGTACTTTTTGGTGTCCTTATATTACTGTCTGTAATCATAAGCATGAAGATAAAGACATTTAAACTTGGAAAAAAAGTAAACTACTCTGGTGGTTTTATGGCTGGGCTCATAGGAACATTGGCTCTCTCTGGTGGGCAGATACTAGCACTTTTGTTTCAAAACCACCCTTTGGCATCCATCAAATCTTCATTGGCTTTTTTGTATACACTATTTTCACTGGTGCTACTTTTGGTTTTTTACTTAGTAGGTGAATTTTCGTATGCTCAGCTCATATCAGGGTTGTACTTGATGCCTGGTTTTATCATAGGCTTTTTTGTTGCACCTATGTTCGTGAAATATTTTAATCCAAAATATACGAAGAGTGTAGTTTTGGGTATGGCGACACTTGGAGCTTTGATGTTGATAGTGAAGAGTGTGTGGTAAATATGAGAGTAATTTGCTATACTAACTTTAAAACATAACGATAAGGAACACCATGAAAACAATGACATGCAAACAACTCGGAGGGGCTTGTGACATTATGTTCCAAGCAGAGACTTTTGGAGAGATGTCGGAACTAAGTATGCAACACGGTATGGAGATGATGCAGGCAAATGACGAGGCACATATGAAAGCTATAGCTAACATGAAGGAAATCATGCAACACCCAGCTACTATGAACCAATGGTTCTTGGAGAGAAAAGCAGAGTTTGATGCATTACCTGAAGATTAGGATAGATGGTTAAATGAATTTTAAACAACTAGACATTTACCTACTCTCAAAACCACATGTTACCTACGACTACCCCTTCGATGAAAAAGTACGTGTGTACCGTATAGTAGAGAAGATATTTGCTTTGACTTCTGAAGGTAGCCCCATATCTGTAAACCTAAAGTGTGACCCCATCTATGCACTGGAACTTAGAAGTCTCTATGAAGGTATCATCGCTGGGTATCATATGAACAAGAAGCATTGGAATACAGTCACCGTTGAAGAGTCAGATGTAGATGAAGAGACCGTGAAGGAGCTGATAGACCACTCGTATGACCTTGTATATAAGTCTTTGACCAAGAATGTACGTGAGACTCTAGGTAACTAATAGGTAATTATTTAAAAAAACAAGCTATAATAGTATTAAGATGGATTATATACTATGGAGTTAATCATGAAAAATATTCTAGTGATATGCGCAATTCTTTTTTCTTTTACTATGGCAGATTCTGTTTTATTGGTAAAAAAAGGTTGGCAGCTCATCGGTGCAAGCATTGACCTGAACGATATGTCGAAGTTTAAGCATGGCAGTGTAGAGCAAGTATGGCATTTTGATGCAAAGACCCAAAAATGGCTTGGGTTTTCTCCAAATAAGACTGTCCAACAAAAGATGCAAGCAAAAAATATAGCTACCTTGGAGAAGCTAAAGAGTTGGCATGGTTTTTGGGTAAAAAGTACCAAAGACTGGAATTTAATTTTTGAAGATAACGTTTTGAATGCAAAGCCAAACAATGAAGAGATAGCAGATAGTATAGCGTTGAAAAAAGGATGGAATCTCATCTCTTTACCTGTTGATGTCGTTATCTCTGCAGATATTTTTAAAGGAATGACGGTATGGAAGTATAATCAAAGACAGTGGGAACTTTTCTCGCAGATACAAGAACAAGAGAGTTTTCCAAAACTAGGGCACATTAAAAATTCAGATGGTATCTGGGTAAAAGCAGACAAAGATACAGATATTTCAGTTATAAAAGAAGCTTCTAGATTAAATAATTTTCCCTCAAAAGAAGATCTTGAACATTTTATCAAAGAGAGAGCCACTATTTATCAGAGACCTACTTGCGGTATAGAGCCTTTTACTTTAGCTCGAAATGAAGTAGCTATACCCACAGATACTATGGAACAACCGACTACAAAGGCTGATGTAGAAGTTAAAAATAGTTCTGGTACTAATGTACAAGAGAATGATGTAGATGAATCAGATATTTTAAAGCATAATGGAAAATATATTTTTTATGTAGGTAAAAAAGAGGGTATACGTGAACATATCAATGTGAGTACTTTTGAGAGACTGGTAAATAAAAACTCCAAGCTGTCTACCATTAGGTTAAAAGATAAAAATATTAATTCGTTTTATTTGGTAAAAGATAGACTTGTTGTTCTCTCTTCTGGGCATATGGATTACTCAAAAGGACCGATGCCTACTCCAGAAAATGATAACAGTGTAGATATAAAGTCAAGAATACAAACGCAAACGATGGTAGATATATTTGATATTTCAGATATTCAAAATATTAAAAATGTAGAAGCATTTAAAATTGATGGTGCATTAACAAATTCTCGCGTCATTGGTGATAGCTTTTATTTGGTAAGTCGTTTTTCACCAGAGTTAGAGATAACCTATCCCAAAGAGTATCTGACCCCTTCTATGGAGTGTAAAGACTTTTTAACTGGTCGCATACATTATAATACTATAGAAAATGATTATAAAAAATATGCTGATTGTTATGATATAAATGTTGAAGGAAATCGTTATTATAGATTTAACTATGATAACCCAAATGTAAAAGTTGTAAATTTAGTACCTAGTATCGAAGGTAAAACACTAGCTAAAAAAGATTTGGTTATGCCAAACTCTCTTTATGCCTCAGCAAAACAAAATCAATCTACCCAGATGACAACGATATCAAAATTTTCTATCTCAAAAGAAAACTATATAAATAGTAGTTCTATTATGGGGCACAATACCATTACTTATGCATCTCTACACTCACTCTATTTGGTCTCTGATGGGTATCCTTTATATTATGATTTCTATAACTATAGGCAACGTTCTATGCTTTATAAATTTAATTTTGATGAGAAGGTCTCGTATAGTGCTGTTGGTTCTGTGTATGGAAGTGCCTTAAATCAATTTGCATTGAGTGAGCATAATGATATTTTACGCATAGCAACTACAGAGGGCTTCTCTTGGGGAAGCAATGGTACTAAAAACACGCTTTATACGCTTAAAGAACAAGCAGGTGTATTGGCAACAGAGGGAACACTTAGTGGATTGGGTAAAGAAGGTGAGCAGATTAAATCTGTTAGGTTTATGGGTGAGAGAGCTTACTTGGTAACATTTAAGGTTACTGACCCGCTGTATACTATAGACTTGAGTAATCCTAAAGTACCTAAGAAAATGGGGGAACTTGAAGTCAAAGGATACTCAGCTTATTTACATCCTATAGGAGAAAATCAGCTTTTAGGCATAGGGCAAAATGCCAATAGTGATGGCAGAAGAACTGGAGTGAAGATAGAACTGTTTGATATAAGTGATTTTGAACACCCCGCATCACTAGATAGTATAGTCTTGGGTAGCAATACAAGCAGTGAACTAGAATACAATCATAAAGCTTTAGCCTATAGAGCCAGCGATCATCTTTTTGCTTTTCCTTATAGAAGCTATGAACAAAAGAGTAATGCTTTGGGTGTGTTTCAGATTCAAAATAATGAGCTTAAGAGCTATGAGTCTATTCGTAGCGCCAGTGCAAACTGGGGAGAGCATAGAGGGCTTATTTTTGATGTGAATGAAACAACATATGTAAGTTTCTTTTCAGATGATGAGGTCATTACTAAAAAACTAACAGAGAAGGAGCAATAATGAAAGGCATTATTTTATGTTTTAGTGTTTTACTATGTGTTGGCTGTGGTAGTTCAAGGAATAGTACAAAAAGTGAGACTATCAGCACACCAAAATCACCCGTGATGCAAGATAAGAGTAGTATTCCTCCAGAGATACCAGAGGTATAAATGAATAAAAATGTATGTTTATTTGTTTTCGTTTTATTTATTCAGGCATGTGGAGGAAGTAATACACAAAATAACCCCATCAGCAATACTGACAATAATACATCATCACCTTTAGAAAATGAAGATGAAAACAGTACATCATTGAGTTCTATAAACAATCACATCATACAACCCATGCCTATATATAACCAAGCTTACCAAGAGAGCTTTGCAGCAGACACCATAAACGAGATATTCTCTACCGCACGTAATGCCTATGTGCTAGTAGACCCATTTGGAGATAATGTCACACAGCATATCAATACTATGAAGTCTCATAACAATGAAGTGGGTGGCTATATCTCTGCAGGTACGGGAGAGAATTACAGAGATGATTTTGCAGCGATGCAACCTTACCTTACCCCTACTGCTTGGCCAGAGTGGCCAGATGAGTTTTTCGTGAGTGAGACTACTACAGGCATATTGCCTATCATGAAAGCACGTATAGACAAGATGGCTTCATGGGGGCTAGACTGGGTAGAGTTTGACAATATGGACTGGCTAGATGATGAGACACGTGTAACTTACAACCTCACTGCCACTGTAACCCAAGCACAAAACTACATCAATGCACTATGTGACTATACCCATAGCAAAGGTATGAAGTGTATGGCAAAAAACACGGTAGAAAACTTTACCCAATTTGACGGTGTACTCTATGAGTCTTATGATGATGATAAAAACTGGTGGAACCATGCAGGGCTACAAAGCTTCTTAGCTGCAGGTAAACCTGTCATTATCAACCACTACAATGAGAGTGATTGTGATGGTGTCTATGCGTGGTATAAAAGTGTTTACCATAGTGATAAGATTTCATTTATTTGTGAAGATGTGGGGACGCAGAAGTATAAGCATTATAATGAGGAGTAAAGATGGCTAAAAAAACCTACCAAGAGCAGATGCACCACTCATACCCTGACTATCCTATAGTTAAACCGATACCTGCTTCTATGGTGAAGAGTTGGGGCGAGGGAACACAAGTGCTTCCTTCTCCCATTGAGATACGAGAAGTGATGCGTACCATCCCTAAGGGTAAAGTGATGACAACAGTAGAACTGTGTGACATACTAGCCAAAAAACATAAGGTAGATATGGCTTGTCCTTACACCACAGGGATACTTATGAACATCGTAGCAAAGGCTATAGAAGAAGATGAGACAGATGACACACCTTGGTGGAGAACCTTAGGGTCAAAAGGCGAGATAAAAGGCTCTTATCCCAATGCTCCAGAAGAGCAGATGGCTCTGCTTGAAGCTGAGGGGGTTTTCTTTTACTAAGAAGGGGAAGAAGTGTGTGTATTGGGTGGTTGATAAGTGAAAAGTAACTTTAAATGGATAGACAATTGCGATGATATAAATTGGAAAGACCTCTCACATCTGTACAGCATCGCTCCCTTAGGCGATAAACCTGTAGATATGTTGCAAACTGCATTTACTAACAGTGCCTTTACGTACTTTGTGTATGATGATGCACTACTTATAGGAGTGGGGCGTGCTTTGGCAGATGGGGTAGACAGTGCCTACTTGTGTGACATCGCCATACATCCTGAGTATCAAGGCTTAGGACTAGGCAAGGCTATAACACAAAAGCTACTTGATAGTGTAAAGGGGTATAGCAAGATTATACTCTTTGCAAACATTGGCAAAGAGAGCTTTTACGAGCAGTTGGGTTTTGCCAAGATGACTACAGCTATGGCGATATTTAAACATCAAGATAAGATGAGGGAAATAGGGTTGATAAATGAAAAAGAGTAATAGTCAAAATATCATTAGTATACAAACCTATAAAAGCCCCATAGGTGAGTTACTTTTAGGCTCATACGAAGATAAGCTTTGTCTGCTTGATTTTAAATACAGACGTATGCGAACCACCGTGGATAAACGGATACAAAAGGGACTGAATGCTGAGTATGCAGAACAAAGTTCTGAGGTCATAGAAAATACCATCGCACAACTAGAAGAGTATTTTGCAGGCGATAGAAAAACCTTTGATATACCTCTGCTTACAGTGGGTACTGCATTTCAAAAGTCTGTGTGGGAAGGACTCATCAAAATACCTTATGGTACTACAGCTTCCTATCTGGAACTATCCAAAAACATAGGCAACGAAAAAGCAGTACGTGCAGTAGCATCTGCCAATGGTGCTAATGCTATAGGCATTATTATCCCTTGTCATCGCATCATTGGTTCTAATGGTGAGTTGGTAGGGTATGCAGGAGGCTTGCCTGCGAAGAAGAAACTTTTGGAGTTGGAAAATAACTTATTTTCTTAAATCAGACTAATTTACTCCTATTATTGACAATTGTCAATGAACTATCTTTTTCTTTTGGATATAGTTGCGTATCTAAAAACAAAAGGATACAAAATGAACGAAGCAACTAAAGCGATTATCAAATCAACAGCACCAGTACTTAAAGAGCATGGCGAAGCGATTACTACAGTGATGTATAAGCATCTATTTACTAATCACCCAGAAGCAAAAGTGTTATTTGAAAATGCAGAACCAGATCAGTACAAAAAACTAGCAGAAATGGTATATGCATATGCCGAAAATATAGATAATCTTCCAGCCTTGCAAAAGGGCATAGACAAAGT
>JAKIUE010000085.1 GCA_021647715.1 Sulfurovum sp. | reverse complement strand
GTCTTACGCAAAAAATTGACAATCTACTGATTAATAAATTTTTAGGTATTCCACTCTTTTTGTTTTTTATGTGGGGATTGTTTCAGCTTACCTTTGAGCTGGGAAGCATCCCCATGGACTATATCGACGCTTCCTTTTCTTGGCTAGGTGATCAGGCCAAAAATATACTGGGTGATGGTGAGCTAGGTTCACTCGTAGCAGATGGTATGATAGCAGGGGTGGGTGCAGTCATTATGTTCTTGCCAAACATTCTCATACTCTTTTTGGGTATTGCCCTACTCGAGACTACAGGATATATGAGCCGTGTGGCATTTTTACTTGATGGGTTTTTTCATAAGTTTGGTCTGCATGGTAAAAGCTTTATACCTCTAGTGACTGGTTTTGGGTGTTCAGTGCCAGCTTACATGGCAGCACGTACACTTAAAAATGAAAAAGACAGACTCATTACACTTTTTATCATAGGATTTATGTCTTGTGGTGCGAGATTGCCTATTTATGTACTGTTTGCTGGGGCTTTCTTTGCTGGACAGGATGCAGGGAATATCTTGTTTATCATCTACATATCTGGAGCTATTTTGGGTCTTATTGCTGCAAAAGTACTCAAAACCTTTGTCTTTAAAGGTGAGGATGAACCCTTTGTGATGGAGATGCCAAAGTACCGTATGCCTTCACTTAAACTCATTTGGCATACAGTGTATGGTCAGGCTAAAAGCTATCTCAAAAAAGCAGGTACATTTATACTGGGTGCATCTATACTTATATGGTTTGCGAGTAACTATCCTAAAGTGGAAGCTCCTGCAAACCTAGATGCCAACCAAGTCAAACTCTATGAACTGGAAAACTCTTACCTAGGACAGATAGGACACGCTTCTGAACCGTTCTTTGCTCCTCTTGGTATGGACTGGCGTATGGCAGTGGCTCTTGAGACGGGACTTGCTGCTAAAGAGGTTGTTGTCTCTACTTTAGGGGTGCTTTATGCCTTAGGGGATGAAGTAGACGAAGAAAATGAAGGACTCATCTCACAGATTAAAGCAAATATCCCCTTCCCTGCTGCCATTGCATTCATCGTATTTGTGATGATTTATCTGCCTTGTTTGGCAGCTTCTATGGTCTTTGCCAAAGAGGCTGGAGGATGGAAGTATTTGGTGTACTTGTTTGTGATGACCACTGCTAGTGCCTGGATACTCAGTTTTATCGCATATCGTATTACATTAGCATTAGGATTTTAAATGAGACTTATAGATTTACAAAAAGGCGAAAAAGCCGAGATAGTAAAAATACACGCTGACAAAGCACTCAAAGACAGACTTACCTCTTTTGGTGTGATGCGTGGAGAAGAACTTACCGTTAAGGGATGCTCACTTGCGAAACAAACCATGGAGATAGAAGTAGGCTCTACCCTCATCGCAGTACGTGCAGATGAAGCCAAAATGATAGAGATAGAGAAATTGTAGGGTTGGCTTGCCCATCGTAAATGCCCTTGGGTGCAGCTAACCTTGATGAGATAATTATTAAAAACAAGGAAACAAAATGAACAAAATATTCTTCAGCACAATGACTCTAATGATAATGAGTATTACTACCTATGGAGGAGGTATTATTGTCCCAAATGAAACGCCTAGAGAAGATGTCATCAAAAATGGTGATACTTTTTTAAAAACCGTAGATGGCTATATGCGTCTAGGATACCAACAAGATGATACAGACAAACAAGATTTAGCCCTAGGTGGAAAACTTCATATTGAAACAAACCCATGGAATGCACTTTTAGCAGGGGTTAGTTTTTATACAACCAACAGCATCAAAAAACATGAGAGTGCAGGTGTACCATTTTTTGATGCAAACAACCAATCATACTCTATTTTAGGAGAAGCCTACATACAGGGAACATGGGGAAACACTACACTCAAAGTGGGTCGCCAAGAGCTAAATACTCCTTTTGCTGACACAGATGATGTGGGCATGGTACCCAATACTTTTGAAGCCGTAGTACTTACCAACAGAGACATTGCAGATACCACTCTCTTTCTTGCACAGCTTCAGCGATGGTCTGGGGTAGACAGTGATGAACCACATACATTCAATAAACTCAACGGAAATGATGGGGTACAAGTTCTAGGACTTACATATGAAGGTATCAACAATACAACTCTGTCAGGATGGTATTACCATATCAAAGACAAGGTAAAAATATCTTATCTCGAAGCGAATTACGAAGCGGAGGATGATACATTCTCTTACGCTTTAGGTGCACAATATTCTCTGCAGGATTATGAGGACAATACCAAATCAACTATCTATGGATTGATGGGATCATTAGGGTTTAATGCCAGTGGGATTACTGCTTCTATTGCCTTCAACAGTGTAGAGGGAAGAGCATCTGATAACTTCTTTGGTGGAGGCCCTTATTTTGCCAATGCAGAGCACCATACGCTCTCAAATGCAGGAAAAGAAGGAAAGAGCATACTCTATGGTGTAGAATGGGATGCCTCAAGTGTAGGCATTGATGGTCTTGTTCTTTCTGCCCATATTGATAAGCATACGAATGCAACAGAATATGATATGGTAGTAAGCTATGACTATAGTGATACCTTAAATCTTACTGCCATCTATAGTGATATAGATGATGAGAATGAAGCCTTTAGCAACCTAAGAGTCTTTATTCATTACGACTTTTAGGCTATTTTTAGATTAGCTTGCTAGAGTAGAACATTATGCTAAGGAGTGACAGATGAATCAACTTATGAATTTTAAAAATGACTATGGTGTCAAAGTAGCGATGTTTATAGAAGACCCAAAATATGCAGGGACGATATCTTCAGATGAAGCTACTGCACTAGACGCTACGCTTTTTACCTACAGCTATGGAGACGAAGCTATAGGAGAGGAAATCATGCTTCATTGGGCTATAAACCCTACAGATGATACTATCTTACTCGCACGCTATACCTACTTTGGTACCCCCTCTCTCATAGCAGCATGTGATATGTTGGCTTTGCTATGTAAAAACAAAACTGTACAAGAAGCCACTACTATGACCTACCAAGGGTTAGAGCGATTTTTAAGAGACAATCCCACAACCCCTGCCCTACCTGAATGTGAAAATTATGTTATCACATTGGCTCTTGATTCGGTAAAACAAGCAGCTAAAGCGTACTATAAAGATGCACAAGGCAGAGAGGAACTCACGTATCCTTGTAAAGATACACCTATGAATCTCACTTCCATCAAAGAGAGTATCAAACTACATAATATCCAAACCCTAAGAACGCTTACTGACTATACCAAAGCAGGGTATGCCGACAAAGGTTGTTTAGAAGACTTGGAAACACTGCTAGTGGTACAAAAAAAAGAAATTGAAGAAGAAAAACAGGTACAAGAGAACATGCCAGACATTCCCTTTAGGCAGATGAACACCAAAGAGAAAATCATAGCTGTAGATAAAGTCATAGATGGTTCTGTAAGAGAATTCCTCATTATGGATGGTGGGAATATAGAGATTTTAGATGTCAAAGAGAATGGAGAAAATATAGATATCTATATCCGCTATCTAGGTGCTTGTGATGGCTGTGCCAGTTCAAGCACCGGAACGCTTTTTGCTATTGAGAGTTCACTCAAAGAGAAGCTTGATAATAAGATACGGGTTTTGCCGATTTAGGCTACCATTGTTTGCTTATTATTAAAAGGGACTGTAAAATCCCAAATCTTTTTTATTTCCGACAAGCAGAAGAGGCAGTAGATAAATGTTCCCTCTCAAATTGCCATACACTATTCGCATCTTCTCTTTCAAATGCTAATAACACAGCTATAGGAGATGCTCCTTGATAATCTCCACATATCCAAGTACAAGTGGAACGCAATGCACTTTTTTCTAGCCCTGTTTGCTGACCTACATTTTTGCATATAGGGGTATTTTTACCATTGAGCTCATATTCAACTTTTTGTATCCTAAAATCTTTATAAAGATCACCTTCAACTTGTCCTAAAGGTGTATTTGTACCACCTCCACCACACCCATTAAGTATAAGTAGTGTTGTTGTTAGTGCTATTGTAGTTTTAATCATTTAAAATCCTTTGTAAATTTTTTAGGTACTGCTACCACCTCATAACTCAATTTTTAACGATTCTTTCTAAATTCAGAAAGAAGCATCCAACCTTTCATTTCTGTTAAAATTAAATTCTTAGAATCTGATTTCGCATATTTAAAAATACCACGAGCCATGCTCTCCACAAGTATACTTTTATTGATGTCTTTCACAAAAGCTTCTTCTGTTGTCTTTATTGTAAATTTGACTTTTGATACTGTCTGTCCCATCATATCTTTTGCTGCAGTAAAATTGGTAATTTCACCCACTTCTTGTGTTGCTACACAAAATCCTTCTTCCTTATAAGGATTGTTTATTATTTTATAATGGTTCTTACCTTCATCAGTAATAATATATTTTGTATATCCTGTTTTTTTATTGATACCCACCGATTTTATAAACTTCAATTTTTCTAATACTTCATATTCACTTGTATATCTCTCAACTTCCTTTCTCCTATCAATTTCTACAGGAAATTCTTTCGTTTTGATTAATACGCACTCTTTTAGCATATATTGATTTAGTACTTTTTTAAAGTTTTCAGCACTTGCTATCTTATCAATCTTTATCTCTTTTTTAGCGTTAGTATCTGTAGATTCATTTTCCTTTGCATCGTTACAACCCACGAGAATACTTAAAGCCAATAAACCTAATCCTATACTTTTTATGTGTTTATTTTTTATCATATTTATTGAGCCCCCATACTTGCTACACCAACCATACCTAGTAACATAGGTGATGTGGCAAATCCTATTATTGCAAATATAATACCCACAATACTCCATGCATATTGTTTTCGCACCAATCCTAATATACCAAATAGTAATGCCAAAGGCACAAATATCACCGAAAATACAAATATACTCACTAGCCCAAAGATAACTGATGCTATACCTAAATTTGATTGTCTTTCTATAATAATTATTTTTTCTTTATTTTCATTTTCCATATTTTTCCCTTAAATAATTTAAATTATATTTTACCCCCCCCAATTAATATTAACTTAAAGTACTATTTGGGCTGCAAAAAGAGCATATTGAAGAAGAAAAGAAGATAGAACAAAATATGCCTGACATAGCATTTAGAAAGATGACTACTAAAGAAAAAATCATAGCTATAGACAAAGTCATAGATGGCTGTGCCAGTTCAAGTACAGGAACGCTCTTTGCTATTGAGAGTTCACTCAAAGAGAAGCTTGATGATAAGATACGGGTTTTGCCGATTTAAATTCAAAGTCTCGATTTAACAGTTTTTATTTTTACTCGTATATATCTTTTCTTCTTCCGATCTTAAGTACTAAGAGTATGAGTTTGCCATTATCTACTTCAAATATAGCTCGTATGCGTTTAGCTATGACAAACCTATAGTGCTTATAGTCTGTACCTTTTAATTCTGTGACTTTTTTTGTTGTTTTTAATACTTCAAAATTCTCTTCTAAGTAGCGTAATTTTTTAGCGATGAGCTGTTGTTCTGCGTGATTAAATTTTTTTAGGCTGAGTATGGCATCATCTGTTAACTTTAACTTATGCACTACTCAAGCCCAAGTTCTGCAAACACATCATCTGCGTCATGCACTTTTACTTTCCCCGATGCAACATCATCTGACATCTTTTGTGCAGTTATACTATCTGTATGGTCAAAATAAAAGTCCAACGCTCTTTCTATAAGTTCTTTTTGAGTAATATCAAGTGTCTTAGAAAGACTTTCAAGTTCTTCTGCAACCACAGAATCAAATGAGATAAGTTTTTTTACTACTGACATAATATATCCTTTTATATATATATTTAGATATTATATCAGATATTTAAATATATTGCAAGTTTTTGTATTAGTTCATAACATTTGGCACTCTTGATAATTTTCTATTAGATATTGTACAGGATTTTTGTCCTCGTTCCTGCGGGATTTCATCATATTGAGTGAATGATGAGGGATAACTGTATTGTAATCAATGAGCCAATCAGCCATCATTTCGTTAAAAAGGTCAGGGTCTGTAAAGAGTAAATCTTCATGATAATCTACAAATCCTTCTTGTATTGTTCTTGATAATTTTCTCTTGTGTATGCAGATTCATTGTCTCTCCTAAACAATTTGTCTAGGAGAAATTGTAATACTGTTTGTTTAACAGTTGTCAGATTATGTTATGACTAATACACTTAATTTGACACAAAATCTCAGGAGAAATTGTTGAGTATCAGATTAAGTGTTGGTTAGTACAAGTAAAGCCATTAACTAATTTTTTGTATGTTAGTTGATTCTCTCTTATGTATATACTCTTTAACTCTCTCTTCTATTGTAGAAAACATAGCTTCTGTTTTATTTTTTCTTATAAAATCTAAAATATCTTCAAAAGTCATGCCGTTGTCTATTTTTCTTTTACATATATCTAGTAATAATTCATGCATAGTGTTCTCCATTATTTTTATCATAGTACATGGTAAAAGTCAAAAAATGTCAAATAGTCTTAGACCTCACTTTACATTTTGACAGTATTTGGATAGATGTTTAGTCCCAAATTCTCATGAAGTTAACTATAATTTCCTAAAAGGAGTAGATTTATGGGAGATATACAACACCTGCCGTGAACGAAGTGAGGAAATACTCTTGGGGTACTAATGCCAAGACAACACCACGAATTAGAAAAGACTAGCTCAACAAGAGTCCGTGCAACAAATCCACTAAATGGATTTGTGTAAATACAAGAGTCTTATGAGAGTATCGCAGAGTTAGCAGCAAGACTCTCTTTGAATCCCAAGACAGTTACAAAATGGAAAAATACAGAACGTACTACAGATAAGAAAAGTGGCCCAACTATTCCAAAGTGCCCATTGGAAATGCCCTTGGGGTACAACAGTACTCACAGAACAAGAAGAGCAAATTATATGTGAGTTCAGAAGAGTCATAAAGTTTTCACTGGATGATGTCTTTATTGCTTTGATAGATAAGATACCTAAAATGACACATTCAAATCTGCACAGGTGCTTACAACGTCATGGCATAAGTCGTTTACCTAAAGAGAGTGTAACCCAAAAAGAGAAGAAAAGTTTTAAAGCATACCATATTGGATATGTACACATATAAACTTTACCACTATGAAACAATAAAAGAGTTAAAAGGGCATGTAATGAGCTTTTTACTTCTCTATAATTATCAGAAAAAACTAAAAGCTTTAAAGCTTCAAACACCTTATGATACAATGATTCAAATATATCAGAATAATCCTGAATATTTTAAGCTGAATCCTGAGAGTAAGACTTTGAGACTAAACAACTAGCCTCTCTTCTAAATAATCTTCACATCACCAAACGACTCTTTCATCACTACTTTTTTATCTACAATTTCCATAATTTTGTCACAGTAAGGTAACACTGTTTCATCATGGGTTACCATTATAACAGCTACCCCCTGCTCTTGGGCTATCTTTTTTAGCATCTCTACCACAGAAACAGAACGTGCACTATCCAGTGCGGCAGTCGGTTCATCTGCCAATATAATTTGGGGTTCATTTGCCAATGCTCTGG
>JAKIUE010000084.1 GCA_021647715.1 Sulfurovum sp. | reverse complement strand
TGCCCAAGCCAAACTCCAAAGAGCTCGGACAGTGGTATTTTCAAAGACACCTAAAGCAGATACCCAACGCTGGAGAGATAGTCTTTTTTGATAGAAGTTGGTATAACAGAGCGGGTATCGAACCAATTTTTGGATTTTGTACCCCAGCACAACATACGCATTTTTATAAGCAGGTAAACCCATTAGAAGAGATGCTTGTAGATGATGGGATACTCTTTTTTAAATTTTATCTCAATATCTCCAAAAAGACACAACAAAACCGTATCAAAGACAGAGAAACTGACCCTCTTAAGAGTTGGAAACTCTCAGAACTTGATTATAAATCTATGAAAAAGTATGATGAGTATGTGGTGTTGCGTGATAAGATGTTTAAACGCTCTGGCACACCCCATGCCCCATGGTGTCAACTAGATGCCAATGACAAAAAAAGAGCACGCCTAAACGCTGTACGTTATCTACTCTCAAATATCCCTTATGAGGGTAAAGATGAAAGTGTGGTAACAGGAGTGGATGAGAAGATAGTGAGACTTCACGCTTAGGTTTAGAGGGCACCTAACTTTTTTTTGAGTGTACGTTTTATCATCTTTTTAAAGCCTTGTGGTGAGATGATATTCATCTGTGGTAGCCACCTTATGACTAGGTCTTCTAGCTCATGTAGGCTGGTGACGCTGTAGTGAACTTCTATGTCACCATTGTCATAGGTGTGTACCACTTCTTGGCTAGGTAGATACTTTTTAAACAAGAAAAAGCGTCTTACTTTTTTAGAAACTCTCAGGCGTACCAGTATCTCATCATTGCCAAATGATGCCCAAGGCGTCTGGATACTTGCTATAAAGGTTTTGATGTCACTGTGTGGCATGAAGGTTTTGTTTTTGTACTCTACCTCTTCTATCATGGCGATGCGTCTAAACTCGAAGTTGTTTTTCGAGCTGTTTTCTCCTACCATGTAGAAGTTTTCATTGAGAAAGAGGATTTTGTAGGGTCTGAAGTTTGCATGACTAACGGCACGTTCACTTTTGTAGCGTATCTTTATCTCTTTATTAAACTTGATGGCGTGTTCTAACTTCTTTACTACTTCTAGGTTTTGCATATTTTCAAAGGGGCGTGACTTGAAGTCATAGACTAACATAGATTTGTCTACGAGGGCTTGGGTTTTGTCGCTGATGAGGCTCTGCTTTTGTGTGACCCCAAAGAGGTTGACTATGTTAGCCAGTGTCATGAGGTCTGTGGCATGGAGTACTTCGTCTAGTAGTACCTTTTTGTACGCTCGGTAACACTCTCCCTCTTTAGACATAAAGTCCCCAAAGAGTTCACGTATCAGCTCAAAGTCACGACGAATAGTACGCTCACTCACCTTATACTCGGCTGCTAGTCTAGTGACACAGAGTTGTTTGCCCTCGTTGAGGTGCTTGAGGATTTCGATGGTGCGGTATAGGCTGGATTTTTGACTCATTATCCTGCCCCTAAATCATCTACATAATGAGAATCAGGATGTATATCTTCAGGTTTTAAACCTAATTCATCGATGCTGATTTCAATGATCTTGTCCAAAATCTCTTTTTCATTTTTGTATGTATCTAACTTTTTGCTGCCACCAACATAGCGTATAAGGTCTGAAAGTGTTTCTATTTGGGGTGGAAATTGATTGGCGAATAATGGTTTCAATATCATATATGTCATAGAAAATATTCCTAAAATAGAAAATAAGATGACATAAAAATCTAATTTATAAATATATCCCAAAGAGAGTGAGAGAACAGATGCAAATATCCAAATACCTATGAGAAGTTTTTTGGGAAATTTTAAGGAGTAGTATATTTCATTTGGAAGGTGCTTGTTGAGTGCTTTCCATTTTTTAATAGTATCATCAGGGAATAACGTTTCTAGTTTTGTGTGTGGATGCAATTGCTCTTTTGTGAAGCCAAAATGCTTTATAAAAATATCTCTTACTTGATAGAAGCTTTTTTGTATCAATTTGCCTTCTTTGTCTATTGTTTGGTATTGTTGATAGATGATATTGGCAAGTTTTCTGGGTGTGGTTGCCTCTGCTAAATCTGCATCTGATATAGGGACATCAAATTCATCTTCAACACGTAAGGCTAGTTCTACTAAATCTAATCCCATAAGTTACCTTTTATTTTTGTCTCTATCTTTTTCACACCAAGCATAAGAGTCAATACACTTTAACATATTCGCATGATACCCTACTGGACAAGTATCGATACCATGTTTAAGAGCTTTAACTTTACCACTTACTATGTTTTTCCAAGAAGCAAGACAACAACTACTACCATGGCACTCTTTTTTGAGTTTTAAATAATAGGGGTCTTGTGTATAAGCTACATTGTCCTCTTTTAGTCTCTTTAAGAGCTTCTTATTATTTTCAATCATTTTAAAATAATCTCTTGTTGTGTTATCTATAGCTGTAGTGTTCATAGATAAATCTTTATTTATTCTATATTTGCTAAGTGCAATATAGTCTTCATTATCTATTTTAATCGATAGATTATTGTAAAGCTTTAACTTTAGTTTTAAAAGCTTCATACTTAGGTGAGTAGCTAAAGATATGAGTTTTCTCTTTCGCTTTTTTTCTTCTATAAATTTTTCTATAGTATTGTTTTCTATTGCAGAAATAAATGCAGGATAATATCTATTTACAGCTTCTTTCCAGAGTTTTTTAAAGATTGGTAAATGCTGTTTATCTACAATATAATCACCATCAACTTTACTTATTTTAACAAAGTAAAGAGTGATGTTTTTTTCTGCTTCTATTGTTTCTATGAGTTTATTTGTATCCAAAATTAAAATAGAAGAGAGTTTTTTATAAAGTATCATTTTTTCTTCTTTTGTAAAGATGTGATATCTTAAACTACTATCAAGACTTTTGTTTATATCTATATTAAATGCAATTAGTGTTATTAAAGGAATGTAGGATGACATTCTAATATTGTTGAGGCCTCGATAGGCTCTAGTGTAAATTTGGATAACATCAGTTACTTTATTCTGAGATTCCAAATATTTACTGTATGAACATAGCTTTGTGTAATCATCTCTATGCAATATAAACTTAGGAAAAGGTGGTATATTACTTTTGTTTGCATCGGGTTTTAAAGGATGCTCTAAATTCTCTATTATCCAAGGTATTTCTACTTTACCTAAATCAATAATTTTTTGATTGAGTGTTTGATTGTGTTCACTCCAACCATTTTTAATCACTTTTTTAAATTGGTATATATCATGCTGTGTTGTTTGTGCAACTATATTGCTTATTAGTAAGATTGTTAATATGATTTGTTTCATTACAAATACCCCTCCATAGATTCTTTCACCAACTCCACCAACTCCTCATCCATATACCCATACTCATCAGGTATATCGAGTACGATGACTTTTTTGTGTTGGAGTAGTTTACTATATTGGACTTTGAGTCGGTCTTTGTGTTTGTACTCCATGACGAAGATGCTGTCTGCCCAGGTGATGTCCTTGGCATTGACTGTACGTTTTGCCTTGGGGCTAGTACCTGCCGAGCGTACAGCCACACGAGGGTCTTTACTATATACCTTTTCTGCAGTAGGGCTACGCCATTGGTTTCGTGAGCAGATGAAGAGGATGTTTTGCATTTATTTACTTTTCATTCTGGTAGGTAAAAAAACCACCATCCCAATATATTTGATTCATTAATTGTGGACCACAGGTAAAGCCTTTTTTGTATTTTTTAAAGCCTTTTTGTGATTTTAATTTTTTAATAGCATTTTTTGCTTTCTTTTTTGTAGAAAATATTCCAATATCTTTAATTTCTTCACAACCTTTAAACGTATAAGAATGTTGTACAGAATAAACAACCTCTTTGCGTAATTTTTTTAAATACTCTTCAGATTTCTCGCGTTCATACAAAGTAACATTGTCATGATTGTGAACAATTTCAAGATATTTCATGCCTTTGTCTATCTTCGCCTTTGACAAGTAGATTTTAGCCAACTCAAAAGCAGCACTACCATCATTGTACATATAAGATTTTTTAAACCACTTTTGCATTTTTTTCATTCTGTTTTCTTCTCTATAAAAAATTGCCATATTGTACATAGTTGAAGTGTCTTTTCTTTGTATCCCTTTTTTGAGCCACTGTTTCTCTTTGGCTCTATTGTTAAAAGGTTTTTGAGCATAAATATTTGCAATATTATCATGACAGTGAATTCCAGATTTGTCTGCTTTTTTGTACCAGTAAAGAGCTTTTATTTTATCTATCTCTGTACCCATACCATCATCATACATATAGCCTAAACTAAAATAGCATGGTGTATGACCCATTTTGGCACATTTTTTATAATATTTAAATGATTTTGTAGTTTTCCCTGCTTTCCATGCTTGGTTGGCTTTTTTGAATAGTTTTACTTTATTTTTCATTAGTATAAAATCTCCTAAATTTCCCCTCGGACAAAATACGTCAATAAAATATTGTACCATCTTTTTAACAAAATAAAGGAGTCAAACATGACACATTTAACAATGATACACAGTAGACAACCGCAAAGACAAATAAGAAATATAGAGAAAAGAGAGAAGTATGAAAATCATATCAAAATTTCAAGACTATTATGACATCGGTATCGCGTATGGGGTAGATGAAAAGTTGAGGTTTGAGAGGGTGACGATGGACGCATCTACTAAAGTAGATGAACTGCGAAGTGTTACGAAAATAGTATATAAAAAACAATCACAGTACTATAGAATACTATGCCACTTTAATGTGATGCTTTTTTGTGGCAAGGCATACCCTTTGGTGTATATAAAAGTAGAGAGTATTAGCAAGGTTAATAAGAAATTTACCTATAAACTAATAGATGAGAACTATTGCTATAGTGAGGGCGAAGTAGATACGTATGTATCAGGTTATTATAAACCACTTAGTGAAATAAAAGATGAGTATGAGAGAATGGGATATTGTAATTGGGACAATAATGATTTTAAAAGGTATGTACAAAAACATTTTACACAAGACTTTAAAAAGACATTGACACTGTTTATGTTATATAAAAAACCATATTTTTATATAGAGTCAAAATATTGGAAAAATGAAAAAGATGTAGAGTGTATTGGTACAGATACCACTCTTTTACCACAGCTGAAAGCATATAAATTTACCAAAGCCGTACCACCCATGCAAGCCTTCCAAGAGATAAGCATGTATCTAGGAAAACTAGACTTAGCAGAAGACAACACGGTGACTATAGAAGATAAATACTTAGCCCAAGCCAAAGGCTTTGACTGCTATTCGTTTAAGAAGATGCCTAGGAAGAAAAAAGTAAAGAGTTGCTAGAATAACTATTATTAAGGATAAGAGGGATTATGAAAAAATCAAAACAGACCCAACCTATGGAAGCACGATTATTTGTACTGATTCCTGCTGAGAATCATAAGGCTATTGTCATCTGTAGACGAAGCTCTAAAAAAGTTGGTGTTTTTCAATGGGATATGTTGAGTAATAAAATTAAAGTATCACAATGGCTAAAAGGACGTATTTATGAGTATTTTTCTGATGTATCTCCTGATGGTAGGCATTTTCTATATTCGATGAATCAAAAAGGATGGGGATACACGGTTATATCTAAATCACCATGGATAAAAGCTATATCAATTTGGAGAAATGTGGGTGGATGGGGAGGAGGCATTTTTATAGACAATAAACGTTATATGCTTTATGATGGATATATGTCATATGCAAATTTTGTTGATAAAAGTCTAAAGTGTATAGATAGAGCAAAATTTAATGAAGGTGATGAAAAATTTAATAACAAATATAATGCATTACTAGAAGGAAGTTTGTATGCTCAAAAATTAATTCAAAGTGGGTGGGAAAAAATAAGTAAAGCAGACAATATAGAGATTTTTCAAAAAAACATGAAACATAATGCTCTTTTAGAAAAAACTGTGTATGGATATCCTCATGGTTCAAACCTAAAAGGTAAAGGACAGTTTTGGGAAATGCACAAGATTAGAATAGGCGATATAGTAGAAGAGAAAGAAGATTGGGAATGGTGTGAATATATGTATGAAAATATATATTATGTACAAAAAGGTTGCCTATATGAGCTTTCTAGTCTAGATAATGAGCCTACATTGATTTATGATTTTAATAGTGAAGAGTTTGTCGAAAGAATAGCACCTTATTAAATACATTACGGACATAATACGTCCAAATAACCCTCTATAATACTCCTAACAAAACAAAAGGAGAACACCATGAACCTAAAAGAATTAGGATTTAATGACATAAACCATGAGACGTTGAGCAAAACCAATACACCCTATGCAATCTATGCAGAGCTTATAGACGAGACAACACAAAAGCAGTTTGAAGATGTGTTGGGTGAACCGTATGTGACACGTGGGGCGTTGATGCCAGATGCACATGCAGGGTACACTATGCCCATAGGGGCGGTGTGTGCTACTAAAGATGTGGTAGTTCCACAGTTCGTGGGGTTTGATATTGGGTGTGGGATGTGTGCATACAAAACAGATTACACAAAGAACGAAATAGAAGCACATGCCTCACAGATATATAATGCCATCATAGAGCATATACCACTAGGATCACGTAAACATAAAAATCATCAGCCTTTTAAGTATCATTTGCCATTGACACCATTTGCCGAGTCAGTATTGAACTCAACTGGCTTAAAGCAACTTGGTACTTTAGGTGGCGGAAACCACTTTATAGAGGTAGGCTATGGAGCAGATGAGAAGGCATGGATAGTGATACACTCAGGTAGCCGTGGATTTGGGCATAAAATCGCCTCACACTATATGATACAAGCCTACTTGGCAAAACATCATCAAGAAGATGAACTAGGGGCAAGGCTGGAAGAGTTTATCAAAAGAAATGCAGGATTTAAGGCTCATAATCCAAAGGGGTTTGAAAAGGCACTACTAAAATTCAAGCATAAACAGATGCTAGAACTAAATAAAAAAATGAGACCAGATGACATTAAAGAGATTTGTGGTTTTGATGTGAATTCAACACTAGGAAAGGAGTACATAATAGACCAAAATTTTGCACTCAATTTTGCAGTAGAGAACCGCAAGCTGATGATAGAACGTATTCATACTGCGATGAATAACATCATAGGTGGGACATATACTTTTAAAGCAGAGGACGAGACACGGTTTATTAACCGTAATCATAACCATGCTGACTACGATGAGAAAAGTGGAGAGTGGATACACCGAAAGGGTGCTACACATGCAGAAGCAGGCATGAGAGGAGTCATACCAGGTAACATGCGAGATGGCTCTTTTGTAGTGATGGGAAAAGGTAATGCCGATGCACTAAACTCTTCTTCTCATGGAGCAGGACGAGTAATGAGCCGTAAAAAAGCCAGAAGCAATGTAAAACTAGAAGATTTTGAAGCCTCTATGCAAGGTATCACAGGTACAGTAGATGAAAATACACTAGATGAGTCACCATTTGCCTACAAAGATATTTTTGAGGTGATGAGGTTACAAGAAGAGTTGGTGGAAGTAGAAGAGCATATTAAAGTGCTGATCAACGTGAAGGATAACTCTAAAAGTAAGTACTAGGAATAGAAGTAAAATAATGCAGTATAATAGCACCATGAAAATACCAACCATACTTCAAACCATCTCTAAAGATCTAAAAGACAAAAATGCCAAAACCATCCTAGTGGGTGGGTTTGTGCGGGATCATTTTTTAGGACTTGCG
>JAKIUE010000004.1 GCA_021647715.1 Sulfurovum sp. | reverse complement strand
CCTTTTTATCTGACAAAGGTTCACGCATAGCTTCTAAAACCTGCTTTGAAAAATGTGGTATTTCGTCGAAAAAAAGTATACCTTTGTTTGCCAAAGCAACCTCTCCAATTTTTGCTTGCCCGCTTCCCCCACCAAAGATAGAAGCAGATGTAGCAGTATGATGTGGAGATCGTGATGGTCTTTGTGGTTTAAAGTCAGGTATTTGTCCATCAAGAAATTGATGTTTGGCTATAGTAAGTAATTCCTCTTCTTGCACTGGTGGTAAAATATATTTAAGCCGTTTGGCTATCATGCTCTTACCACAGCCTGGATTGCCCTCCATAAAAAGATTATGCATCCCTGATGCTGCTATAAGTGCTGCACGTTTGGCTACCATTTGTCCTTTAACATCAGAAAAGTCACTCATATACTTCTCTTCATAATAATACCTAGTGCCCTCTAGCTCAAAAGACTTTGCATCATAGTCAAACTTCTCTACATTTGCAGAAAACTCACCTTTACCCAATAGAAGTATAGCTTCATTCAAAGTCTCTACTGCGATAAAGTCAACCCCAGAGATATAACTCAAATACCCTATAGCCTCTTTAGGCACAATGGCTCTTTTGATAATACCTTGCTCTTTTAGTGACAAAATAATGGGGAACAACATAGAAGAACTCTTCACCCGTCCATCAAGCCCAAGTTCACCAAATACAAAAAGCCCCTCTTCCTCAAAACTCTTTTTATTGAGTGCTATAAGTAGTGCTAAAGAGAGATCAAATTGACTACCGTTTTTCTTGATTTCTGAGGGGCTAAGCCCTATGGTTATTTTAAGAGGAGGAAAGACAAATCCATTGGTAAGTAGTGCAGATTTCACTCTTTCCTTAGCCTCTTGTATATCTGTAGAAGCCAATCCCACTACCGTAAAACCTGGCAAACCTTTAGTAAAAGTAGCTTCTACTTCTACAATCTTGGCAGTTACACCCTCAAGCGTAGCACAGAAAAGTCTGTTAACAATAGACTCTTTTTTAGCCTTTTGTTTTACTTTACTCGCATGTACTTTTTTATCATCTTCGTTAGGTGGTGTACCACTATCTACTTTTGAATTCATGGTAACATGATGGCATAATATAGGGGGAAAGGTTAAAAATATGTCATATTGTCATATTTATGAAAACTAGGGACTATATTTTTCCCTCTTTTATCTTTCTCTTCCACTCTTTCTCAAACTTTTTTCTTTTAGTAAAAGAGAGTTTTTCTATAAATACTTTTCCTTCTAAATGGTCCATTTCATGTTGTATGGCTATGGCTAAGAAATCATCATTTTCTATGATTTGTTTTTTTCCATTTCTATCAAGATATTCTACTTTAACATGTTTGGCACGTTCAATATCTTCATAAAAACCTGGTACTGATAGGCATCCCTCTTGAAATACCTCAACACCATCTGCTTCCACAATAATAGGGTTTATCAGTTCTAAAGTATTTTCTTTAGGCTGGTCATGCCCACCCTCTTCTACTTCTAAAGGTATATTGATGATGAGGATTCTTAAGTCAACTCCTACTTGGATAGCTGCTAATCCTACACCATTTTTAGCACGCATACTATCATACATATCGTCAAGTAGTGCATGAAGTTCTCCATCAAAAGACTCTACTTCTTTGGAAATAAGTTTAAGCCTTTTATCTGGGTATACTAGAATTTCTCTAACCATGAAGTGCTCTATGTAAAACTTTTAGTAAGTACTTTATCAATCAAGCCATATTCAACTGCTTCTTTTGAAGACATAAAGTTGTCACGCTCTGTATCTTTCTCTAGCTGTTTGGCTTTTTTACCACAGTTTTTAGCCATAATTTCATTAAGTGAATCTTTAAGTCTTTGTATCTCTTCAGCCTGTATCTGTATATCTGTTGATTGTCCTTGTGCCCCACCAGAAGGTTGGTGAATCATAATACGTGCATTGGGTAATGCATAACGCTTACCTGGTGCTCCAGAAGAAAGTAAAAATGCGCCCATAGAGGCTGCCTGTCCCATACAGATAGTCACAATGTCTGGCTTGATATAGTTCATGGTGTCATACATAGAAAGCCCAGAGGTTATCACCCCTCCTGGAGAGTTGATATAAAAATAGATATCTTTATCTGGATCTTGTGCTTCAAGAAAAAGAAGTTGTGCCACAATAGTAGATGCCACTTGGTCATTAACCTCACCACTTAACATAATGATACGGTCTTTTAATAATCGTGAATAAATATCGTAAGATCTCTCGCCTCTACCTGTCTGTTCTACAACGTACGGAATGTAACTCATAATCTGCCTTTTTCATAAATAGTTAATATATAGTTAAATAGATTTAAAATCTGTTCAAATATACATTAAAATGGTTAACCATCAAGATGCGTTAAAAACGCACCTCATTTTACTTGTCAAAACCTAACATTTTTCCAAAAAGTTTGTCTTCCATGAGCCCCATTTTTGCCGCTGGCATTAGGTTGTTCTCTTGGTAATACTTTACAAGTTCTTCTGCATTTTGACCTGACATCATCGCTTGATAATAGAGTGCAGACATGACTTCTTGGTCATCTACTTCTATTTTCTCTTCTTTAGCTAACGCATCTACGATAAATGTTGCTTTAACTGAGTCTCTTGCCTCATCTCTCACAGAGTCTCTAAGCTTGTCAAGTTTTTTGCTGTCTGTTTTGTATGTTTCAAGCTCTTTTTCATCCATTTCTTGTGCTTTTGCATTTACTTTTGCATCTACTTCTTGGTCTACTATGTTATTTGGTAAAGCAAAATCAAACTTTTTCACCAATGCTTCTACCATTTGTGGCTTAAGCTCATCGTTATAAAGCTTAGAAAGTGACTCAGAAGTGATTTGGTCTTCAAGTTTTTTCTTTAACGTATCTAACGTTGCCTTTTCATCGCTTAATACTTTTTGTGCAAAAGCATCGTCTAAATCTGCTGCTTTTTGTTCTTGTATTTCATGAAGTTTTACTTTAAATGTTGCTTCTTTTCCTGCTAAGTCTTCTGAACCATATTCTTTAGGAAAAGTAACTGTTACTTCTTTTTCTTCTTCATACTTCATACCGATGATTTGCTCTTCAAAACCAGGGATAAATGAACCAGAACCAATTTTGAGATTAAACTTCTCTGCACTACCACCTTCAAAAGCCACATCTGCAATGAACCCTTCAAAGTCGATCACTGTCATGTCGCCATCTTTAACTGCACGTTTACGTGCTATTTTTTCATAAGGTGCTTGTTGCTCTGCAAACTCTTTCATTTTGGCATCTAAGTCTTTTTTTGCTGCTTTTGGTTTTGTATATTTTGGCACAACATCCATATAACCTTTTAAATCTATCTCAGGTCTTTTAGATATCTCTACCTCAACTTCTATGCCTTTGTCTGTTTTTTCATACTTCTTAAATGCAGGTTGTCCTATCATATCTTCAGGTTTAATTTTAGCTTCTTTAAGGCCTTCATCTATGAGCTCTCTTACTGCTTCACCCTCAGCATCTTGCTCTAACTTCTCACCATGAAGTTTTTTAACTACATGTGCAGGTACTTTACCCTGTCTAAAGCCATCTACTTTAAGATCTTTACCTGCTTGAATGGCTAACTTATCTATATTTTGTTCTATTGCTTTAGCATCAAGCGTACCACTTACAACCACATTTGCATCATCTATTTTCTTTACTGTAACTTTCACTACAATCCTTTTAGGTTAATATAATGCCGTGATTTTATCTAAAAAACGATAAGAAACTAATATAGGTTAAATATTGTTATACTTCCATACATGAAAAAAGTGCATAAAAACATCCAAGACTGGTACAAAACCTATGGAAGACTTGATCTTCCATGGCGTACGACTACAGACCCTTACCACATCTACCTTTCTGAAGTCATGCTTCAACAAACACAAGTTAAAACTGTACTTGAACGATACTATTTTCCTTTTTTAAAAAAATTCCCAACGTTAGAAGCTTTAGGAAAGTCACCTTTAGATGATGTATTGAAGATGTGGGAAGGGCTTGGGTACTATAATCGGGCTAAGAATTTACATAAGACGGCTGGTATGCTGGTCGTTCAAAGGCAGACACATGGGTCTGCCCCTACATTGCCATCAAATATTGATGAGCTTATCAAATTTCCTGGAATTGGTAAAAATACGGCTCATGCAGTTGCTACCTTTGCCTATAAGAAACCTGTACCCATCATGGAAGCCAATGTCAAACGTATACTCTGTCGTGTCCATAAACTTAAAACCCCTACAGATAAATCACTATGGGATATTGCTTATAACATGGTAGATAAAATCAACCCCTTTGACTACAACCAAGCGATGATGGACATAGGTGCTACAATTTGCACACCAAAAAACCCACAATGCAAAGTCTGTCCTTTATATGATATCTGTAAAGGAAAAAATGCCCCTACCCTCTACCCTACAAAGAAAAAACGTATTGTCCCTACACGTGAAGAGAATATCATAATTTCAGTTTATAATAACAAACTTTCTCTAACCCAAAGAACAGGTAAATTTTTACATGCTCTTTGGGGTTTTGAAGCTACTGAAGTACCCCTTTGTGCTTCAGAGTACATAGGAGAAGTGACACATGCATACACACATTTTAAACTCATCTGTAAAGTCTATATTTATGATGAGTTGGACAAAGAGCAAGCACACTATTTTTCTACCTCTGACATACAAAAACTAGCTATATCTAAAGTGGATGAAAAGATTGTTAAATTGTATTTAGATACAATGAGATAATTTACTATTAGGTTTAACCATGACAAAAGATGAAGAATTTGAACAAGCCGTCACTAAAGTACTAGAGCTTCTAGGTGAAAACCCTAAGCGTGAGGGATTACTCAAAACCCCTAGCCGTGTAGCCAAAGCCCTAAAATTTCTCACCGAGGGGTATGACCAAGACCCTCAAGAGATACTCAACCAAGCACTCTTTAGTACCAGTAATGACGAAATGGTACTGGTACGTGATATCGAATTTTACTCTATATGTGAACACCACATGTTGCCTATCATTGGACGTGCTCATGTCGCGTACATACCAGATGGCAAAGTAGTGGGACTTTCCAAAATTCCTCGTATTGTCAATGTCTATGCAAGACGTTTACAGATACAAGAACAAATGACAGAACAAATAGCTGATGCCATTTTAGGGACGATTAAACCCAAAGGTGTAGCTGTTGTAGTACATGCGCGTCATATGTGTATGGAGATGAGAGGGGTACAGAAGATTAACTCTACTACTGTAAGCTCTGCCCTTCGAGGACTTTTTAAAAGTGATGAACGCACAAGAAATGAATTTTATAGTCTTATAAACTCGCCCACACCTTCTAATTTTTAAACTGTCTCATCTTATATTAAGCCTATTAGCGTATGATAAATCCCTAATAGGACTAAATAAGTCTTAATTAAAATAACCGCCAATAATAAAATTCTGATTATCTAAACTTTCTTGCCTTAGGCAAAGCTTTTACGAGAAATCATTTAGTGATTTCCTGCATCAGCCAGTTTGGCTAGAAGTGAACGGAACCTTAAAAGGAAAACTAACTATGAACGTTTACTTAGACAACAATGCGACAACCATTGTAGACCCAGATGTATTTACTGCAATGGAGCCTTACTTTGTACAAAAATATGGCAACCCCAATTCTTTACACTCTTTCGCATCCGAAACACATCCGGGGATTAAAACAGCGATGGAAAAAATCTATGAAGGCATAGGGGCACATAGAGATGATTCTGTAGTCATCACCTCCTGTGCAACAGAGAGTAACAACTGGGTACTCAAATCTATCTATTTTGAGTATATACTCACCGGCAAAAAAAACCATATCATGATCTCTGAAGTGGAACACCCTTCAGTCATCTCTACTGCAAAATGGATAGAAAGTATGGGATGTAAAGTCACCTACCTTCCTATAAACAATGAAGGTATAGTAGATGTACAGGCAGTCAAAGACCACATCACAGACAAAACTGCCCTAGTCTCCATCATGTGGGCAAACAACGAAACAGGTGCCATTTTCCCAGTAGAAGAGATAGGTGACATCTGTGAAGAGCATGATGTGCTTTTTCATACTGACGCAGTACAAGCCATAGGAAAATTTCCTGTAGATGTACAAACCTTTAATGTAGACTATCTCACTTTCTCCGCACATAAATTTCATGGTCCTAAAGGTATAGGGGCCTTATATATCAAAAAAGGCAAAGAGCTTATGCCTTTACTTCATGGCGGTGCACAGATGGGTGGGTACCGTTCTGGTACACTTAATGTTGCAGGTATCGTGGGTATGGGCATGGCTATGGAAGCTGCTGTTTCTGCACTAAAGTTTGAGATGACAGAGATACGTGAACTTAGAGACAACCTTGAAGATGAACTCTTAAAAATAAAAGACACCTTTGTCGTAACACCTAGAGAAAAAAGAACTCCAAACACCATTCTCATTTCATTTAGAGGTATTGAAGGTGAGTCCATGTTATGGGATTTAAACCGAGCTGGAATTGCTGCAAGCACAGGTTCAGCATGTGCTTCTGAAGACCTAGAAGCCAATTCAGTCATGGAAGCCATAGGGGCTGCTGAAGATTTAGCACATACAGCTATACGTTTTTCACTTAGCCGTTATACAACAAAAGAAGAGTTGGACTATACACTTGAAACCGTCAAAAAAGCGGTTGAAAGACTTAGAGGAATTTCAAGTTCATATGCCTATGCACCAGAAGGTCATGAGAGTGGTTTAGACGCTCATCACAACTAAGAGAACATGACAGTACTAGCACTGTGAGCTGTCCGCTGAGGACAACGCGTAAAAAGGGACTTTGTTCCTTTTTAAATTAGCATAAAGATAAAGGAAAAACATGGGAATAGACAGTTTAGTAGGTGGTACCATCTGGGATGAGTACAGCCAAAAAGTAACAGACCTTATGAACAACCCCCAAAACATGGGAGAAATCACTGAAGAACAAGCCAAAGAGATGGGTGCACAACTCATCGTTGCAGACTTCGGGGCAGAGAGCTGTGGAGATGCCGTACGTCTTTACTGGGCGGTTGACCCTGACACAGACAAAATTCTCTCTTCAAAATTTAAAAGTTTTGGGTGTGGTACAGCCATAGCAAGTTCAGACACCATGGCTGAACTCTGTAAAGACAAAAAAGTCGATGAAGCAGTAAAGATTACAAACATCGATGTAGAACTTGCTATGCGTGACACCCCTGATGTTCCCTCTGTACCCCCGCAAAAAATGCACTGTTCAGTCATGGCATATGATGTCATCAAAAAAGCAGCTGCACTCTATAAAGGGGTAGATATGGAAAGCTTTGAAGAAGAGGTTATCATCTGTGAATGTGCCCGTGTTACCCTCGATACACTAAAAGAAGTCATACGATTAAATGATCTAACCACTGTAGAACAAATCACAGACTACACCAAAGCAGGTGGTTTTTGTAAGTCCTGTATCAAGCCTGGGGGCCATGAAGAGAAAGATATCTACCTAGTAGACCTTTTAGATGACTATGAAAAAGAAAAACTAGCGAGTAAAGCTAGTCTAGGTAATGATACTTCTAGTGACATAAACTTTGAAGATATGACCATTGTGCAGCGCATCAAGGCAGTCGATGCCGTGATAGACAAACACATCAGACAAATGCTCATCAGAGATGGTGGAGATATGGAAATTTTAGACATCAAAGAAAATGGTGAACACATAGACATCTACATTCGTTATTTAGGTGCATGTTCTGGTTGTGAAAGTTCAAGTACAGGCACACTCTATGCTATAGACAATACCTTACAAGAGAAACTAAGTAAGAAGATTCGTGTGTTACCAATATAGCCATAATATATAGCCACGATTTATAATCATATCTATGATATACTTTTTGTCTTACTTTCCATAAGAAGAGTATTTACCATTATTATAAAAGGCTGAATTTGCAAAGAAGACATTATCTAGATATATTTTATGTTGTGCAAAAAGCACTCTTCTTAAGAGAGTTAAATATGCGGTTTTCTTCTAGCAGACTTGGGTTATTCTGGACTTTTTTTGAACCTTTTTTCCAAGTGTTACTTTTTATATTACTGAAAATATTTTTATTTGGAGACAGGGCTAGTAACTTTGAATATGCTGTATTTTTAGCATTAAACTTTACTGCCTTCAATATGTTCAGAAATATTGTAACAAAGTCTATAGGATCTTTCAGTGCGAATAGAGGTCTTTTCATCTATAAACAAGTAAAACCCATAGACACAATAATTGCTAGGGTTTTGGTTGAAATATTCATTACATCCATTATTATTTTAATGTTTTTATTTATTGGCTATTACTTTGAATATGATATGAATGTAGGAAACTTTAACTTAGTGGCTTTTGGGTTTCTTTTTCTTATAGTATTTTCTTTTTCTCTGTCTCTGTGTTTATCCGTAGCCAATACCTTTATAAATAGTGTAAAAACAATTGTAAAATTCCTTATGAATGCCCTTATGTTTGGTTCTGCAATTTTTTACTCACTTGATATGCTTTCTGAAGAAGTTCAAGCCATTCTGCTATACAATCCTCTGACCCACTTTATAGTTTTCATTCATAGTGCTTACTTCCAAGTAATAGATAGTAGCCCAGTTGACTATACATATATGATACTATGGACAACATCTCTACTCTTTGCAGGATTGTGGTATTATATAAAATTAGAAAAAAGAATTATATCCCTATGATTATACTTAAAAATGTCACAAAGTATTTTCAAACAAAAGAAGGCAAGAACTACATCCTGAAGGATGTATCGATGACTCTCCCTGAAAATACAAATATTGGGATTCTTGGTAGAAACGGTGCAGGTAAATCTACACTTGTTCGAATGCTTGGACAAATAGAGTTTCCAAATAAAGGAAGGATACTCTCAAATAAAAGTTTTTCTTGGCCACTAGGTCTTTCTGGAGGTTTTGTAGGTAAAATGACAGGAAGATCAAATGTTAAATTTGTTTGTAGGCTCTATGGTAAAAATGACCAAGAAATCAATGATATAATTAATGAAATACGTGATTTCTCTGAACTTGGAAATTATTTTGAAATGCCCATAAAAACTTATTCCTCTGGGATGAAAGCAAGACTCAACTTTGGACTAAGTATGGCTTTTGATTTTGACTATCTTCTCATAGATGAAACACTTTCAGTAGGTGATTCAAGATTCAAAAAAAAATCCAAAGAAGCCCTTATGAAAAAAATCGAAACTTGTAGTATACTTTTAGTTAGCCACAATATGAAAACATTAAAAGAATTATGTGATGCTGGTATTGTCGTTAATAATGGGGAAATTTCCTATTATGAAGACATAAACGATGCCATATCAGAATATGAAAATATAAACAAAAAAAAGAAATAAAATGCATATAAGTAACACAAAAAAGGAATCTCTTTAACCATGAAAAAATTAATAACTACAACAAACGTGCTAAAAATATTTTTTACTCTTGCATTTATTCTTGCTGCATACTTTGTTATTGTCTTAGAAACAGAAAGATACCAATCAGATACACTTATCACCATAAGAGATCTCTCTAAAAAACAAACTCCAAATAATGCGTTTGATATGCTATCACAAAGCTCCCCAGTGATGCAAGACTCAAAACTTGTTGAACTTTACATGCGCTCTGATGACATGTTTACGCATTTAGAGAAAAAATTTAATCTTACCTCGTATTATGCAGGAGAGAAAATGGATATTATCCGTAGACTTTCTCCCCTCGCACTTATGCCTTTTTATTCTCTAAATAAAGAAAATCTTTTAGCACAATATAATAAAGATTTGACTATCACCTACGATGTTCCTTCTACCGCACTAAAAGTCGGTTTTGCTCATGCTGACAATTTACTATCACGTTCTATAGTCAAGGAGATAATAAAATACTCAAGTGAAACACTAAACAGACTAGAACGTGAAAATGCAGAAGTTGCATTAACTTTTTTAAAAAAGCAGGTACAAGAGAGTAAAGCATCCTTTACTCAAAGTATCAAAAAAATGATAATGTACCAAAATGCTCATAATACGATAGACCCCAATTTAGATGTACAGTCACGAAGTACTATACTTGCCAACCTAGAGAGTGATCTTATAAAGAAAACTGTTGAGTTCCAAAGTGGTGGAAAATATATGATAAAGAATTCAAGTGCACAAAAAATAGCCATAGCTACTATTGAAAACTTAAAAAAAGAAATCAAACGAGTGAAAAAAGAAATTGCAGGAACAGGGATGGATAAAAAGGAACTTAATCAAGTTGTTTTTGATTTTGAACTTTTAAGAAATGATATTGACTTTTCCAAAGAAGTTTACAAGCAATCTCTAGAAAAGCTAGAAGAGCTAAGATCTGAAGTAAATCAAAATATAAAAAACCTACTCATCATCAATACCCCAACACTAGCAGAAAATTATACATATCCAGAGAAACCAAAGAAAATACTTACCATATTTATCATCCTTGCTTTCCTCTATGGAATACTAATATCTATATTAACCCTTTTACGAGATCATAGAGATTAAGCTTCACAACTTTTGACAAGAAGGTAAATCTCTTGTCTATGGTGATTCACTTCATTTTATCCACCTAAAATAATTTTTAAAAACAGTTGTATTTTACGGGATACAAAATTACGACTTTTTACATAAATCCTATATAGTTTTACCTGATTATATTTTTGTTTTTCTTTCTCAATCTGACTAAGAAGTACTTCAACTTCACAAAGTTTATTTGTATCTTTATCTATGTAACGAGGATAAAGTATAAATGTAGCAGCAACAAGTTCATCTATAGTTCTTACTGTAGTTCGTCTGTGACATACTTTACTATCTACAGTAAGTCCCCACCCAGCATAAAAGGGCATCCCATAGGTATAAACTTTCTTACCTCTTATTAATGCCTCTAAACCAACAAGAGAAGTCATAGTATGTACTTCATCACAAAGTGCAAGTACAGAGTCTATACTGGTACCACTAATAATAGTATTGCAGTGCTCTAATGCTATATCTTTGGGAACATTCCCCTTTCTATTTCCTGCCAATACATCAGGGTGAGGTTTATAGATAATATAAGCATCAGGTTTAGCCTTTCTTGTTTGTATCAAAAGTTCAAGGTTACTCATGCCTTTGGCCCCATAGATAATGGATGCATCATCTTCAACTTGACCAGGTACCATAATTACAGTTTGATGTTTTTGTAAATTTTGGAGATGTATTTTTGTATCTTTTTCACTATTGTATTTGGATATTTTATTCTCTATAAGATACTCTTGTAATTTTGCTGATCGCTCAAGTATATCGTTATCAAAACTATAAGTATTTAAAATATGTTCTAAATCACTCTCCTGTGTAGGATCAAAGTAAATACCCCGAGAATCTACCACCAATGAATACGCCTTAGTCAAATCAGAACCTAAAGAGACAGAACGTATAAATCCATCCTCAACCCTTAGTATCGATATATTTTCTTCTTTCGCATAAGCTTCAACATCAATAAAAGATTTTTTACCCCAAATATAAATTTTACTATCTCTGTTCAAACCTTTTGCTAGTGCTTTTTCAAGCGTATTTGAAAATGTAATTGTATTTTTAGTGTAACTAGAAAAAAATCTTCTTGTCTGATTCTGTTTCCATCGTGAAAAACCAAAGAAATAAAGTTTTCCCCTACTATCCTCTAGTCTATTTTTATAATGCATGATTGTTTTTATAGTATCTATAATATCAGAGGGTTGTTGCTTATATGGGTTATAATATCTAGTATAAAGTATATACGCTCCTGCAAAGAGCTCATCAGTCTTTAATCTTCGTTTACGTCTATCACATGTTTGCTTATCTATTGTCAGCCCCCAACCAGCATAGTAAGGCAAACCGTAACAATGCACTTCCAAACCAAGAATAAGTGCTTCCATCCCCATACCTGAAGTTTTAGTATAGACTTTTGTAAAGTTTTTGAGTAAGGCGATAGGATTTATATTTTCATCTAGGATGATACAATCTTTTGGGATTTCATCTATAGATATGTCAGATTTTTTCTTCCCTATGTGTACATCTGGATGTATTTTTATATACACTGATGCTTGTGGGTTCTCCTGCATTGCATCGTTTATCATTTGCATTGTTGTAAACTTATACGCAAAACCAAATTCAAGAGAAGCATCACCCTCTGTTTGTGCTATAATAAGTACTTTTTCACTTCTATCATTACTAAAAAAATCATCCTCTATGTTAGGAGCATTATTATATTTAGAAATCTGATATTGCCTTATAAGTTGCATCGCTTCTTTAGCTGTATTCATTAATGTAATGTCATATGTAAAATTATAGGAATTAAATATATTTTCTAATTTTGAAGGTACTGTAGCGTCATAGTAAATACCCAAATTATCTTCCACTATACTAAAAGAAGGACTTCCGGTTACTCCCAAGCCTATAGAACGTATAAAACCATCTTCCAAGAGAACATGGGAAGTTTTATTTTCTGTTGCTAATTCCAATGCCTTTTTACCTGATTTCTTTCTACCCCATCCATAGAAACTTAAAGGTGTCGGATAACTTTTTGAAAAAAAAGAATAATGTCTTATCTTCAAAAAATTTCTGGTATTTTTTATAAGTTGCTTAGAGGAACTATATTTCATTCATTTAATACTTTTCTTATAGATTTTGAAACTCTTTTTACAAGAAACCTGCTCCACTCTTTTCTAAATAATGCATCAAATCTAGATAACTCTGTGACTTCAAATTCATCTTCTAAGAAATGTAAATCACCCATAGCATACTTTTTTCCTTCTCTTTTAATGTACTCTCTGTTTGACTTATATTAAGTTTTATACTATAAATCATCCCAACTTCCTATCTATTGAAATACTATTTAATTATCCAAAAATACTAAAACTGTTTAATTTAGTAACTAAAATATACGACTAATACAGTCAAATAAACCATAAAAGTACGACCTTTGTTATAAAAGCTTTAAATGATATTTATGGAGTAATGTATTTAGTTATTCTGCTAGACTTTAACAGAAAAGAACTTCTAAACTAGTCTATCCTCTATATTTAATACTAGTTATACTATTTATACTATTAAAAGTTACTATGTTATAAAATAATATATTATATGTTTGACATTTATTGACATTTTCCTTATATACTTAGGTAAAATAAATTAAAGCAACATGCGCTAGTAGGGATATAGAATGAAGAGAATCAGGACCATTGGAGGTAAAAATATATTATTTTTACAAGGCCCAATGGGGACATTTTTCAAAAAACTTGATATCTCATTTAGAGCACATGGTGCAAGGACATTTAGGATAGGGTTCAATACTGGAGACTGGGTCTTTTCAACAAAAGACAATTATACTCCATATAAGGGAAAACAAGAAGACTGGGGTCAATTTATTTATAACTATTTAATCAAAAATAAAATAGATAAAATCTTACTATTTGGAGATTGCCGTTTTTATCAACGAATTTGTCTTCAAGTCGCTAATGACTTAAACATAAGTATTTTTGTTTTTGAAGAAGGCTATGTACGTCCAAACTTTATCACCATGGAAGAGCATGGTGTAAATGATTTTAGTCATATTCCTAGAGATATTTCTTTTTATAAAAAACTAAATGTAGACGAATTTAAAAATAAAAGTATATTAGATACAAAACCTAATCAGTATAAAAAAATATTTGAAATCTCAATATATTTTATACTTAAAGATTTATTATGGTTTAAATACCCACATTATGAACACCACACAAAATATAATTTTTTAGAAGAATTCTTTTTTGCTATTCGTAACCTCTATAGAAAAAGCAAGTACAAACTCACTGAAAAAAAACTTTCAAAAGAAATCACTACAAAGTATCATAAAAAGTACTATTTTGTACCATTGCAAACTTATAATGATTTCCAAATACTAGAACATTCAGATTTTTCTTCTATTGAAGCATTTATAAAATACATAATGATTTCTTTTGCTAAGCATGCACCTAAAAATACATTTTTATTACTAAAACACCACCCAATGGACAGAGGTAGAAAAGAGTATAGTAAATTCATTACTACACTTTCAAAAGAACTAAATATTACACAAAGAGTTATAATATCACATGATTTACATTTACCTACCGCTTTAAAAAATACCATCGCAACTGTTACAATAAATAGTACAGTTGGTATCTCATCACTTTATCATGAAACACCCACTATTGTACTAGGAAATGCTATCTATGATATAGATAAAATAACCTGTAAAAATATGGCTTTAGATATATTTTGGAATAATTATATTAAACCTAATAAAGAGTTATTTCAAAAATTTAGGTTATTTTTAATAGAAACAACACAATTAAATGGAAGTTTTTACGGGAGACTCCCAGATGAATTATAATTTAGATGCTACAAGTAGAGTACTCCGCTTGTAGCTAATATTATTTATTTTCCTAGTGTTTGTTTCCAATACCTTTTTTATGTGAAATCTTGGGCTAAACTAGAATAGAGGTTCTTTTCTAAATATTTTAAACCATTGTTTGCATAAATGTATACTACTTGATATCTAAAAAAATTTGACACTTTTTATAAATTTTTTAGATGTAAAATAGTACCTCTATTTTAACCTTCGTATCCATTTGGATTAGAATATTGCCAATTCCATGTATCTGCACACATTTCATCTATGCTTTTAATCGCCTCCCAGCCCAATACATCTTTAGCATATGTGGGGTTTGCAAAACATTTAGCTATGTCTCCTGCACGTCTTGGAACCATGTTATAAGGTATTTCTTTAGACGATGCCTTTTCAAATGCTTTCACCATGTCTAAAACAGAATACCCTATCCCCGTACCTAGATTAACAGTTAGCACAGTATCATGATGCCCCATCTTTTCCAAGGCTTTAACATGTCCTTTGGCTAAGTCCACTACATGTATATAGTCACGTACTCCTGTACCATCATGTGTATCATAATCAGCACCAAATATATTCAGATACTCTCTCTTTCCCACAGCCACTTGTGCTATGAATGGCATAAGGTTATTTGGTATACCATTAGGGTCTTCACCTATACTCCCAGAGCTATGTGCTCCAACAGGATTAAAATACCGTAACAAGACTACATTCCAACTATTATCAGAGGTATGGACATCACGTAGTATCTCTTCTACCATTAACTTAGACCTACCATAAGGATTGGTAGCAGACAAGGGGAAATCCTCTTTTATTGGAGTTGTATTCGGATCTCCATACACAGTAGCAGAAGAAGAAAAAACAATGTTTTTACAATTATTTTTTCGCATTACTTCACACAGTAGCATTGTGCCATGTACATTATTGTCATAGTACTTTAGTGGTTTTTCTACGGACTCACCCACTGCCTTTAATCCTGCAAAATGTATTACTGATTCAATGTCATAAGTATCAAAAACTTTTTGTAAATGAGATTCATTACGAATGTCACCTTCCACTACCTAGATGCTAGTATCTGAAATCTTTTCTACTCTTCGTATACTCTCTCGTGATGCATTACAAAAATTATCAAAAATGACTACTTCATACCCTGCCTCTATCAATTCTACACATGTGTGTGATCCTATATATCCTGCTCCACCTGTTAGCAATATCATTTATTTTCCTTATTTTTATTTCTAATACTTTCTATTTTCTCATATATTATCTCTTTGTAATTAAATTCTAAAGAATATGCGTGAAAGCTTTTAAGTGCATGACTGTAATCAACATATTCGTTTCCACTTAAATTTTTACCTATCTCCTCAATGAGTGTTTCTATATTTGTAGAAAACTCTACAGGAAATATAGACTTAAAGTCATAAATAAACCCTCGTTCTTCTTGAAGGTATCGAGTATAGTCTTTAGCAAAACCGACCATAGGTTTATGGAGTAAAAGGTAATCAACCCATATGCTTGAAAAATCAATCACCAACACAGTAGTATGTTTAAGCAAAAGATTTATTTCTGTATACTCAATATTATCAAACAGATGAAAATGAGTTAGGTTTTGTATCGAGGGGGGTAGGTACTTTATATCATACGGATGAGGTCGTATACCAAAAAGGATATTTTCTTTCTTGGCAAAATTATGGAGCTTTAGCCATTCATCTTTTGTTATCTGTTCTAGAGGAGAGGTACTGTTTTCTCTAAATGTAGGTGCCCACAATACAAGCTTTCGATTGTCTTTAATATTTTTTATTTTCTCTTCTTCTTTCTGAAGAAATACTCCTAAATGGTAGTCTTCTTTTAGTATCTCATATCGTGGTAGCCCTGTGATATGTACTTTATCTAAAGAAACACCAAATGCTTTGGCATTTGTTATTTTATCTTCTTCGCTACTGGCTATAAGCATATCATAGAGTGTACTATTATTTTGCAACAAAGCTTGTTTTTCTTTATCTATATTAGGCATGAGTAACTCTATCTTCTTTATCGCAACTCCATGCCAAAGATTAATGATTGTTCTTTGCTTACATTTTTTAGTAAAATGCGCATCTCTAGGATTATGAGACAAGATAATGACACCCGAAGTCAATAAGTGCCAAATACTGTAAAAACTAAAAGAAGTAAGTACATGAACCCCTACGTCTTCAAGCTCTTTTTTTAACTTAGGTATATAGTTGCCATCTTTGTATATATATATATTATCTTTACCTTGTGCAAGATAAGCTTCTAGCATCACACGGAGATTACCAGAAAAATGTGTTCTATCTTTTACCACAAAAAGTATTTTATCTTTGTGCTTCGGTAAGATACAGTCGATATAGGCAAAGAGTCTTGCTTTAGACCGACGTGAGCGGAAAATCTTTTCTAGCATAAACTATTCGAAGTCTTTCTTGAGCACTTCTATCACTTCAAAAGCATTAATTATATCTTCTTTTGGAATTGACATAAAATTACTTAACGACTTTTTAAGTTGCGTGGTAGAGATATCTTTAGTTCTTTCAAGATACACGACTTCACAATGTTCTTTTAAAAAGTCAAATTCACCTTTCCAGTCATCACCAATGGCAAATATATCAACGTTCTGTTTTTTAATATCCTTGACTTTTTGTTCCCAATTTTTTTCAGGAATAACCTTATCAACAAATTTAAGACTTTTTACTATCTTAGCACGTTGCTTGTAGGGAATCATTACCTTTTTACCTTTAACTTCGTTAAATTTATCTGTAGAGATAGCTACGACAAGCTTATCCCCCATCTTGCTTAAACGTTTCAGTAGTTTTAGGTGCCCTATATGAAACATGTCGAATGTTCCGTATGTTATTATTGTTTTTTTACTCATTTTTATCCTTTTCGTAGTATATAATGATTCCTCTTATAGAGTCAACAGGGCACAGTAAATGATGCCTTTTTGTTCACTTTATAAAAAATTGCATTAAGAAGCATAATTGTCAAATTAATAGTATTTGGTCCAACATCAGGATGCTCCTTGATATCAGGATGGTTTGATTCTACTAGGTTTATATTTTTTTTAAGATCATACTCCCAAATGAAATTTTGTATATAATAAAATTGCTGTGATGATTGAGATGATATGATATAAAGATTTTTATGCGTTTTATAAGAGGACATAAGTTTTTTGAATTTTGCTTGTTTACTTTCAGGAAATATACCTACAGTAAAGTGAGAATCATTATATGTTTTTATATGATATTCATCAGATAAAATGGGGTCTATAGCAACAGCTTTATAGTTATATTTTATTCCATAATATAAAGACGCAGTTGCACCTTTAGAAAATCCGAATAAGACTATATTTCGTTTCAATACATTAATAGATTTACGCACATGATCTATTAGTTTCGATACATTAACCTCTATATTTGAATCAAAGTTAGTATTAAGATAAAAATTACCTGCCACTCCTCCCACATCTGCAATACGTAAAACATAGGTGTTGGCAGGAACATACTTCTGAATGCTTGGGAAATCTTTTAGAAAAAACCGTTTATCAACCGATGTATCAAGGTAGGGATATATTTGAAAAGAAGAAAAGATTACAAGTAGATTAGATTCACTTAACATCATTTCAGGTAGTTTTAAATCATAAATTAAGTTATCTAATACTTTATAATTATAATTTTTTTTTGTCAAAAAAGGTAAAAATTGTTCAGCATTCTGATATTTAGAAAAAGTAGAAATTCCTTTACTAAATAGTGTCAAATAATAGCCTTTATTTGCAAGAGTCACAACTAATGCTTTTAATTGCTTATATTTCCTAGATACTTTTAATAAGTTGTCTGTTTCAGATAGTGGTGATGTATCTATTTGCAAAGACTCCTGTTTAAAATCGAGTTCTATCTTAGATAATGCATCTAAATATTTTGCATCAATCTTGACAATAGACATTAAATACCCAATGCTTTTTTATAAAACATATTCAAGGCATTCTTATTATATTCTTCATAATCAAAAACTTTATCCTCTGTATACTTTCCATCTAAAAAGTTTAACATACCTTCAATTAACCCTTTTTCACTATTTTCAACTAAGTGTCCTGGTCTACCTTCCAAAACACTTCTATTGCCTACAATATCAGTAGCAATAATAGGTTTTTTCAAGATAAGAGCCTCAAAAAGGGTCATAGGTTGTCCTTCATGATTTGAAGATAATATAAAACAGTCTGATTTTTGTAAGTATGGATATGGATTTGATCTTTGTCCAAGAAAAAAGACTTTTTTCTCTAGTTTTAGCTCTTTAATGATATGTGATAAATGCTCCTCGAGAGGGCCGCTACCTAGATTAACTAATCTAGCTCTAGGATGGATTTGAGATACTTTCTTAAATGCCCTTATAAGTTTTTCTTGGTCTTTTTCAGGAGAAAGTCTAGCGATATTTATAAATACTTTGGTATTTTTAAATATTTTTGTATTTTTAAATATTTTTTCATCCTTTTTATGTTCTAGTGCTTCTTTTGCTTTTTTTAATGTATCTTCAGGATTCTGAACATTATCGCAATGAACAAATTTTTCTCTATCTAATTCAAATAAGTTAGACAAGCTTGTTATATTATGCTCTTTCGTTTTTTCGGAAACCGAAATTATTTTAGTATAATATTTATACAAAGTAAATATCATTTCAAGTTGTGGGTATTTCATTGTCCATTCACCCACCATATCATTATGTTGATAAATTACATTTCTAGACACCAATGACTTTGGCACAGAAGCAAATATAGATATCCAAAATTTATTGTAACCTTCGAAATGAACTACAGCATCTACTTTATTCATCCCTATCATTCTCATATATTCTCTTTCAAAAGATTTTGCATACACTTCTTTCATTTCATCAGTTGCAAGGACATATTGAGATTCAAATTTTTCTCGAATCCATTTTTCTTCCAATGTCATAAGCATTCTACCAACACGTGGAATAACAAAGATATTATCATCTACTTTTAAAAATTGTTTATATTGGTCTTCTTTTGATTTTATCACATCAGAATCAATAATTATCCCTACGTTATATTTACTATTATCAATATGATTGAGTAGATTAACAAATGAAGTGGTAATACCATTTTCCATAAATTGTCCACCATACAATAAAATAGTTTTCTTTTTTGATTTAGTTAAAATCTTAATATCTTTAGTTTTCTCTAAAAATACTAAATCAATTACTCTTTGTGTCGCCTTACCATCATCATAAGGACAAAATTTTGTTTGTGATTGAGATTGTAGTTTATCGATAGTTCTATCTTTTAAAGCATTTGAAACAGCAAGAAGAAGCTCTTTTTGATTTGAACAAATATCTCCTCCTAAATCTTCTAAAGGAAAGTAAAACCCTCTCTCTTTTTCATACGCCTCTCTATCATAAGCATAATAAATAATAGGACGCCCAAGAGCCATAAAATCAAATGCAATACTAGAATAATCAGTAATCAAAACATCAATAATTGATAAGAGAGTATTTGTGTCTATATTTGAAGGGGCAACAGTAGCTTCTATATTTGTACTCTTTAAAAGGTCTTCAATCATATGATGCCCTCTAAATATAATATGTACATTGTTTAAGTAACTTAAGGCTTTTACATCATTTTCTAAACGAAATGTGTCAAACACTGCTTTACCATGTTCTCCCCTCCATGTGGGGGCATAAAGAATGACAGTAGCACCATTTGATATGTTAAGTTTGTCTTTAAACAATGATTTTTCATCTTCTGTGATATTTAACATCAAATCTTGTCTCGGATAACCAGTTTCTGCGACAACACCAGAAAATATATCTTTCACATCATTCCCATCAAGTAGTATTTCGGTGGTATAAGAGTTGGGTTGTATTAAGTGAGAAGCTTGTAAAAAATTTCTTGTAACATTTTTATGTGCCATAAAGTCATCTTTTATATCTTTTCCTAAACTTTTTATAGGTGTACCATGCCATGTATTGAGATATATTTGACCCTCTTTACGGATGAAATATTCTGGAAATGTGACATTATTTATCAGATATTTTGCTTTTGCTAAATAACGCATATATAGGTCACAATTTCTTTTAATAAATATTATATTTTTATTATTTTTTAGTTCTTGTGGAATTTTATTTTTATCGTTAATGACCCAAATATGCTTAAAGTTTTCAAATCTATTATCCTCTAGTAAAGATTTAAAAATCGCACAAGGATTACAAGAGATTGAGCTACCATGATAGCTCTCATAAAGAACTATTTCTTCTTCAAGTCCAAAGCGTTCATAGTACTCTGTGTAATCTACTACTTTTTTTAATCCCTTGTCTTTATAGTATTGCGTTTCTATCATACTATGAGCATCTTGCATGATACGTCGCTCATTGAACACAATAGAAGCCTCTTCATGCTTTTCTCGTAAAACAAGCATCTGTCCCAATGAAAGATATAAACTACCATCAAAATCTTCTTTTCTATCTATGATGGCTTCGTAGCACAAAATAGCATTTTCATACTCTTCATTTTCTTCATATGCTTTGGCAAGGTCATTCCAAGTATCAAGATTAGTATAGTCATTTTCTAAAGCTTCTCTTAATATCTCTATTTTCATTTTTTTCCTTTTTTAAGTATCAAGCTTAATACTAATTTTCAGTAAGTTATTATAGTATCTTTACTCATTGTATCTTTTTCATTACTTAGGGCTTTAATTCGCCGATAACTTTTATCATGCCATAGTTCCCACGCCTTTTACCTTTTAATGTAGTATCATAATCCTCTACACTCAATATTAAAGTTTTATAATGTAATACATCTACCTCAAACCAATCCCAGTGAAGTGATTTTGAAAAATTAAAATCTAGCACTTTGTCACTATTTTTAATTTTTAATTTCCAATGCAACCCTTTATCTCCACTATCATCAGCACCATTAAAAATACCAATAAATATTTTATTAATATTTTTATATTGAGAGAGTTCTACAGGAAAATCAATTTTACGTTTTTTTTCAGTATTAATATAAAATGGGGTTTCTTTCAGTATGACTTTATAAAAAGTTTTTTTAACAATAGAAAATGGTATTTTTGAAAAATCATATTTCCCTAGAGGACGTACAACTATATTATTTTTCCGAAATAATCTTATCCATTTTTTTGTAAAAGGAAAAGATTTATAGAAATTACTACTAAATATTACTACAAAGATATCTAATTTTTTTTGGTAGCTTACGATTAATTTGATAAGTTTCATTCTCGCTTCATCGCTTTGTAAAGATTTTATCTCTAGATGAATAGGGGTTGTAACCTTCCATTTTACTGAAGCATCTAACATTTGTTTCAACGTAGGTATTTTTGCATTGTGTGATAACTGAAGCTTTTTTATAGCAGACCATTTCAAATCTCTAATGTTAATATTATCAAACTTTTTATTTCCCAATGTTTTTTTTAGTATTTTTAAATTCATATTTATTTTTGGTACAATACGAGCAATTTTAGCATCATGAAAAATGATAAGTTTACCATCTAAACTTTCTTGAATATCGCATTCTATATGAGTTAGATTTGCATCATTCTTAAAATTAAACCAAAGCTTCTCATAAGCATATAATGTATTTTCAGGTGTATATATATCACCACCTAATCGATGACCTACATTTTGACTATAGAGTGATGCTGATATGAAAAAAAACAATTGTATATATTTTTTCATACTATTCCCTTAAATTCAATTACTGCATCTCTTGATTTAATTCTACCTAAATAACGAAATGTGTATCTTGGATTTTCTTTTACAAATTCAACAAATATATCATGTTTTTTGTCTTTCACTAAAAAATAAGATTCCATTATCAACAAGATATTTGCATTTTTTTCACTTTTGCATTCTGATAACTGCATGATAACTTCTGACTTTTGATTTGAATTAATAATAATAGATTTTCTTTCTGATATGGCTGTTTTCTTTAAAATTGGTATATTTTTTTTAACCCAATTTTTAAGTGGATCTTCATCTTTTAGACATATCAAGCTATCCCCATATTGAATTTTAGCAGCCTTCCAATCAAAACGCCAAGAGGGGTCAGGCACTTCCCAATTAACACCATAATTATTTATTAATGATTTTTCTGGAGATGCAGGAGTCGAAATATCTACTCCATATAATTTAAGTTTTTTTAAAGGTACGACATCTTCTTTTTTCAGAATCTTTGGAGGAAGTGGATATCTATAGTAGTCTTCTCCCTCTAACCATCCAGTAAATAAGTCTAGTTTAAATTTTTGATTAAAATCTACAATTAAATGTACCAAGCCCCCAATTATTGGCTCAATCCTCACTGGTAAAACTTCAATAATTTGTAATGATTCTAACCATATATTTGGATAGGTTGTTTCATTACTAAGATATGCAGAATCAAAATCATCATCGTGTGAGATAAACTCTCCCGCACGCTTTGCTCCAAGTAATGTTCCGGAAACAATATATGCATCAATATTTAATTTATTTTTTAATATGCTGAAAATTTGATTCATATCATTAACTATATTTACTCTGGCTTCTAGATTATACTTACTCTCAATATTTTTTACAATGCCATGCTGTGTTAAAATATAACCTTTTCCATATGTCTTTTCAATAGCCTTTCCAATAAGTTTTAAAGTTTCTTCTTTATTTTTAGATTTTTTCAAGTCACCATGTATTCGAGCTAATGCTTTAAATTTGCTAAAAATGAAAAATTTAATATACTCTTCATCTGTAAAATTCAAATATTTTATACTCTTTAATATTTTCATTAAATCATATAGAATTTCTTCATTATAAATATTTTTTACTCCTAGGTATTTTAAATTATCCATTTTCTCTAATCCAGACTCCAAAGTAAAAGTAAAAGAGTCTCCATAACATAAATATACGGCATCTTGCAAAATTATATTTTCTTTATTTCTATCTATAGATTCATTAAAAACCTGTTTGATCCTATGAAAAGACTTAAATTTAAATAAAAGTGCATACTTAACTAACTTTGCTTCAGAAAGTATTTTGTTATTCTCAAGTTTCTTAAATATTTCCATTAGCATTGCTTCTACATCAGGTATCTCTATTGGATGATTATCAAATTTAAATATAGTTTGTATAGCAATTCTTTGTTCTTCATTCAATAAATTTAAATCTAGTTTTTTTAAAAACCAAAAATTATCAAAAACAGTTTTCCATTCTTTCAAATTTCTTGATACTTCAACATTTAAAGATAAAGCTCTTTGAGTAAATTCATCTCTATTATAGATTTTAATAGTTTCTATCTGTGCATAATCCTCTAAATCCAATACAACCCAAGGATTTTTCTCTGTTTGTGTATGAAATGATGGTGATCCATCAATGATTCCATTGGTAAAGTTTTTATTATTACTTGGTTTATCTTCTTTATATGTAGATGACATCATAATGGATTTACCTAGAGCTACATTTTCTCCTTTTAGATTAATAACTTCAATTTCATTTAAATGCAAACAAACTTCTTCTTGTAAACTTAACCTAATGTAACGTATTTCATCATATATATCAACCTCAATAGGTTTATTATCATACTTCCACGCTAAGAGATTCTGGGTATAGATATAAGAGTCCATTGCTTTTTTCGTACTTAATGCATAAAAGTTTCTTAATAGTTCTGATTTCTTTATAGAAGTTGTTTCTTCTTTAACTTGAATCTTCTTTACTATTCGTAAATACTCTTTATCTATAAATTTTTCAGAAGACATCTCTTTGGCACGTTCTAAAAAATACCTACTATTCGACAAAAATCCTAGTTTTTCATAAAACTGTGCCAGATTATAGTTCATTGAAAGACTATATCTAGTATCTCTTTTAAACTTACACTCTGATTTTATCCATTCAATACTTTCGGGTTTCTTTTCTCTCAATGGATACAAATCAAATATTTCAGACCAAGCATTTAAGTCTATAATCGCAACTGCAGGATATGATTTATCTGAGAAAAAGTTAATATAACAAATATCTATATTGTCTGTTAAATTCATTCTAGGTCTAATTTTACCTTCACGTATAACCACAATTTTAAATTTATGATTAGGATATTTTTTTAAAAATATTTTCTCCAAGCTTTGTAATTGAACATTAGTATATTTGTACATATCTTTAATATAATAAACAACTTTTTTATTCGAATGAGCTAAATTATTCCACTTATCTATCAAATATAAATATTTAGATTTTTGTCTTTTAAAAAATTCTTTTCTCTCGTGTATTGAATGTATAAAAGTATATTTTTTATCTTTATTCAACGCAGACTTCATAGCTGTATGAAATGCAAAACCACTTTTTTTTGATTTTACCATATCATGTGCATATGGAATCAAATCTTCAAATTCAAAAAAATCTTCAAAATCATTAGATAACACATGAATTATTTTATCAATATCAGAAACCAACCAAGAAAATAAACTACTAGGTTCTTTCCCATATCGTCTAAATTGAAATCCTATCTCACAGTTTCCTCCTAGTGAAGTATATTCATCATAATACTTCATTAGATTTCACTTTTAATGTCTAAAACTTTTTGATAAAACATATCCAATGCATCTTGATTATATTTTTTATAATCAAACACCTTATCATCTTTATAATCACCTTTAAGAAAATGAATCATTCCATCTATAATGCCCTCTTCACTATTTTCAACTAAGTGTCCAGGTCTTCCTTCTAAAACACTTCTGTTTCCCACAATATCGGTAGCAATCACAGGCTTTTCTAAGATTAGTGCCTCGAGTAGGGTCATAGGTTGACCTTCATGATCAGAAGGAAGTACAAAGCAATCTGAAGCCTTTAAGTACTTATATGGGTTTGAGACTTGCCCAAGATAAAAGACATTTTTTTCTAATTTTAATTTTTTTATAAGTGATTTTATCTCACTCTCTAATACACCATGCCCTAAGTTAATCAAACAAGTCTCAGGATATTGTTCATGTACCTTAGCAAATGCATGAATCATTTTAATATGTCCTTTCTCTGGAGAAAGCCTACCTATATTGATAAATACTTTTTTATTTTTAAATATTTTTCTATGTGACTCTATATCAATAGTTTCTTTTGACTTTTCCAAAATATTATTTGGGTCTTGAACGTTATCACAATAAATAAATTTTTCTTTAGGGATATTAAAACGCATCGATAAATTATCTTTATTATGTTCTTTTGTTTTTTCTGAAACAGAAACAACATTATCATAAAATCTATACAAATCAAATGTTTGTGCAAGGTACGGATATTTCATGGTGTGTTCACTATATAAATCATTATGTTGATAAATGGCATTACTTTTTACACCATCGAGTTTCATGCCCATCAGTACACTCCAAAATACCGTATACCCTTCAAAATTCACAATATAATCAAACTTTCCATGTCCAAATACACGTTTGAATTCTCGTTTGTGTGCATATTCATACAAGCTCCACATTTCTTCACCAGGAAGACCTTTACTGGAATTAAATCTAGCTAAGACATTTCTTTCCTCTAACGTCATAAGCATACTTCCAAATCTTGGAACAACTTTAATATCGTTATCAAATTTATTAAATTGATTCATTCTTATATCTTCTAGCAATATGGCGTTAGGGTCAAACGTAATTGTGACGCTATATTTTGTTTTATCTATGTAATTTGCTAGATTAATGAAAGATGTAGTAATTCCATTAGCCATAAGAGGACCACCATAAATTAAAATCGATTCTTTCTTTAACTTTTTTTCAATATGAATGTCATTTGTTTTATTTAAAAATATCATGTCTATGATACGTTGTGTAGCATTACCATCGTCATATTTACAAAAATTTTTTTTCACTTTTCTTTGTAGTTTTGTAATCTTTTTATCTTTTATAATATCTTCTAAAAATTCTTTTACTTTACTTATATCATAGCAAATATAATCACCAATATCTTCAAGCTTAAAGTATAGTCCTCTTTCTTTTTCATATATTTCTCTATCATATACATAATAAACTATAGGCTTTTGCATTACCATAAAATCAAAACAAATACTAGAGTAATCCGTAATTAAGATATCAACAATAGATAAAACACTATTGGTATCTAATTTATTTGGAACGACAGTAACATTTACTTGTGCCTCTGATAATAATTTTTCTACCATGTAATGCCCACGAAATAATATTGTTACATTATTTAATGTAGATAAATATTCAATATCATTTGATAGTTGCTCTGTATTAAACTCAGCTCCATTTACCGTACCTCTCCATGTTGGAGCATATAGAACTATTGTATTGCTCTCATTAATATCAAGAGATTTGTATATATTACTTTTTTCATTATCAGTAATATTTAACATTAAATCTTGTCTAGGGTAACCTGTGGTTGCCAATATACCAGTATAAATATCTTTGATATCATAACTATTTTCCAGTATTTTTGTAGTGTGTTGATTGGGGGAGATTATATGTGATGCTTGTAAAAAGTTTTTTGTTTGATTTTTATGTGCAAAAAAATCTTCTTTTACATCTCTTCCCAATGTTTTAAGTGGTGTACCATGCCAAGTATTAAGATAAACTTGACCCTCTTTACGTATATACCAATCAGGAAAAGTGGTGTTATTAATCAGATATTTTGCTGTTGCTAAATATCTCATATATAAAGTTGTGCTTTTTTTAACAAAGATAATATTTTTATATTCTTTATATTTGGGTGAAGCTTTATCTATATCATTAATAACCCAAATATGCTTATATTCATCAAATCTATCATCTACTAACAATGACTTAAATATAGCATAAGGACTACAACTCATTGAACTACCATGATAGCTTTCGTATACAATAGTATTTTCTTCTAGGGTACATCGTTCATAATACTCTGTGTAATTAATAATATTATGTAATCTTTTATCTTTACGATAAGGGGCTTCTATTACACCATGAGCATCTTGCATAATTCGTTGTTCCTTAAAAGCAAGAGAAGCCTCCTCATGCTTTTCTTGTAGGGCAAAAGTATGTCCTAACTTAAAATACAAACTTCCATCAAAATCTTCTTTTCTATCTATGATGGCTTCATAACACAAAATAGCATTTTCATACTCTTCTTTTTCTTCATATTCTTTGACAAGATCATACCAAATATCAAGATTTGTATAGTCATTTTCTAAAGCTTCTCTTAATATCTCTATTTTCGATTTTTGAACTATTTGTGTGTTACTACTCATTTTCTTCCTTTGTTACTTCTGTTAATCTTTTCCAAATATCCAGTTTTGTAGTAGTATTATCCAATAAGAACTCTAAAAACTCTTTAGTGCTTTGCTCATCAATCTCAACTTTATCTTTGAAAATCATTTCAAAAATATCTTTTTTTGTTGTGTTCTCATCTAAAAAATAGTTAGCTAACGTTAAATAGCCATGTTTTTCTATATAGTTTCTATAACTATAGTATTCTTTAACAGTTTCCTCTACTGGTTCCTCTGAAAAGGTCTCTGTCTCGTCATTTTCTTCCTGAGGAAGCTCAATCTTCTCCATCATCAAAAAGGCTTCATTTGATTCTTTATAGTAGCCAGCTTTTTTAAGTACAGCACCTAGCCTATAATACCAGTATGGCGTATGTGTTTTTCTGTTGTGTGCTGCATGCATATAAGCTTGTGCTGCTTCCTCATACTTCTCTTGTCTCTCTCTTACAAACCCTAACCTATAATACCAGTCAATCGTCTCTGGTTGTAAACTGATAGCAGTCATGTACTCCTCTTCTGCTTCTGCCCGCTTATAACATCTGTCTAGAGACAGAGCATATCTATATCGAACTATGGCATCTAGTGGATTAAGTTGTACTGTTTTAGCATAGGCTTGACTAGCCTCAATCCAATAACCTTTTTTCTCATAAAAAATACCTATACCCAACAGTTTTGCATTTTTATCTTTATCATATTCTATGGCTTTACTGTAGGCTTCGTTTGATTCATCTTCTTGCCCCTCTTTTTCTAAGCTCCAACCATACATAAACCAATCATTAGCATCTTTACTCTTTTCTAGTGCTGTCTCCCATGCTTTAGATGCTTCTACATAGTTATTCATTTGCATGAGTGCAAGGGCGTACTCTTTATACCATTTTGGATTATCTGTATCAGACAGCTTTATAGCTTCTTTGTATGCCTCTACTGCTTGCCACCACTGTTTTGACTTTACTAAGGTATTGGCTTTTTTATGGAAAAATACATCTCTATCTTTAAAGGGGATATCGTCATTTTCTTCCTGAGGAAGCTCAATCTTCTCCATCATCAAAAAGGCTTCATTTGATTCTTTATAGTAGCCAGCTTTTTCAAGTACAGTACCTAGCCTATAATACCAGTATGGCGTATGTGTTTTTCTGTTGTGTGCTGCATGCATATAAGCTTGTGCTGCTTCCTCATACTTCTCTTGTCTCTCTCTTACAAACCCTAACCTATAATACCAGTCAATCGTCTCTGGTTGTAAACTGATAGCAGTCATGTACTCCTCTTCTGCTTCTGCCCACTTATAACATCTATCTAGAGACAGAGCATATCTATATCGAACTATGGCATCTAGTGGATTAAGTTGTACTGTTTTAGCATAGGCTTGACTAGCCTCAATCCAATAACCTTTTTTCTCATAAAAAATACCCATACCCAACAGTTTTGCATTTTTATCTTTATCATATTCTATGGCTTTACTGTAGGCTTCGTTTGATTCATCTTCTTGCCCCTCTTTTTCTAAGCTCCAACCATACATAAACCAATCATTAGCATCTTTACTCTTTTCTAGTGCTGTCTCCCATGCTTTAGATGCTTCTACATAGTTATTCATTTGCATGAGTGCAAGGGCGTACTCTTTATACCATTTTGGATTATCTGTATCAGACAGCTTTATAGCTTTCTTATATGACTCTACTGCTTGCCACCACTGTTTTTTCTGTATAAATCTATTTCCTAAGAGAAAATAATATTCAGAAAGAGGGTTCAAAGAAATTGCTTTCATTAATGCCATTTCAGCTTTAGTTTGAAAATTAAATCTCTTATATTTTAAATACATAGCATAATGATATTTATGAGACTTGATATGACTCGTTTTTTCTTCAAGAAAGTCTTTTATTTGTGGTCTTTTTATAAAAAAATCTTTGAAAAATAGATCAGGGTCTTTAATGAGTTTATTTATTTTTTTATTTTTTATTACCATTAGTTACCTATGTTAGCTTTATAAAAGTAATTCGGAGCCTAAACTAAGTCATATAGAATAGAATTACAATAAAACGTTTTCCCTTGAATTTATATGTAACAATATCTCCCTGTTTAACTTGTACAAACAAAGTATCTGCTATCTATAATTTTCCACCTTTACCTGGTCTTATATTACGTAAAACAATTTATAGGGATTTTAATTATTATATCTAAATGTTACTTAGTAATAACATTAAGGATAGACTTGTTTAAGTCCAAAAAAATAATATCATAAACACTATACTTTTAAAGCAATACATATCCTTACTTTCTCAACCATCAACTGTAAAGTAACATTTCCTCTAAAATGATTTTCATTCACTGTATATATTACATCCACTTTACTACCGATTTCATACATTTCACGTGATTTAAACTGTACTCCTGCCATAACTATGCCTTCTTGTAGAAAAGAAAATCGTAGATGTTCTCCCTCTTTACCCATAGTATCTACTTGAAGTATCTCTACATTTTTAGAGATAAATTTTGGGGTAGGATTTCCTTGACCATAAGGTTCATACTTTTTTATACATTTTGTTAAATCAAAAGAGATTTTAGAAAATGAAATTTCACCTACAATATCTGGGTCTATCTCTTCTTTAATATAATTATGTTCTTCATAGTTCTTTTGAAGTTGATTTTTAAAGGCTTCTAAGCTTTCTAAACGTAAAGACAATCCAATGGCTGCTTGATGCCCTCCAAACTTCTCTAGATACTCTCTACAGCTATCTGTGATAGCAAATAAATCACACACGCCAAAACTTCTACCACTTCCTTTGAGTAAACCATCTCCATTATTACTAAGTACTATACATGGTTTTTCATGATGACGTGCAACACGAGCTGCTACTATCCCCACTACGCCTTCATGCCAATCTTCACCTTCTACGACTATGACCTCATCATCTATATTCACCTGTTCAAGTGCCATAATCGTGAGGTCTTGCTCAGTAGATTTACGTAAGGTATTAAAATCTATTAAACGTTGCAAACGCACTCTAGCATCATAAATGTTCGTAGAAGTTAGAAAGTCAACTGAAAAAGAAGCATCTTCCATACGTCCTGCAGAATTAAGTAATGGTGCTAGAAAAAAACCTATATCTTCTGCATTTAAAATCTCTTTTTGCGCATGTTCTTTAAAGGCTTTTATCGCTGGTTTTGTGCTTTTATTTAGTGCCTTTAGACCTGCTTCTACCATAGCTCTATTGATATGCTGAAGTGGCATCATATCTGCAATGATTGCAATAGCCACTAGTTCCATATAGGACATCATGTTTATCTTAATACCCAAAGCATTTTTAAGTGAGGCTATAAGATACCATGCTATTTGAGCACCACAAACATCAGCGTAGGGAAAGTTACACTCCTCTTGCTTCTGGTCTATAATAGCAAAACATTCAGGTACTTCAGGAGCCAATAAATGATGATCCGTGATAATAAGCTCTATGCCCTCTTCTTTACATAATTTTGCAGCATATACAGCAGAGATACCATTGTCCACAGTAATCGCTAAATCCGTTCCAAGTATTTGTGGGATAATATTCTCTGAAAGTCCATAACCATCACGAAAACGGTTAGGAATTATCCACTCTATAGGGTAATCTATCTCTTCAAAAAAAAGTCTCATAAGTGTAGTAGAAGTAACCCCATCTACATCATAATCACCTACTATAGTGATTTTTTCATTATTTTTAATGGCTTGTACTATACGCTCTGTCGCTCTGTTCATATCTTTAAAAGTGGAGGGGTTGGGGAGATCTTTTAAAGAGAGAAAACCCTCTTGAAAACGATTTTGTAAAAGTGTATCTAAACTATCAAGTGATAACTTTTTATACATCTTTATTTTTATGTTCTAATGAAGCATTTACAAATGCCAATATGGCAGGATTTACATTTTGCAAACGTGAAGTAAACTCTGGATGAAACTGTACTCCTAAAAACCAAGGATGATCTACGACTTCAATGGCCTCTATAAGCCCATGAGACTCACCTGTTATCTGCATACCCTTACTTTCTAATGCATCTCTATATTTAGGATTTGCTTCATAGCGATGTCTATGTCTCTCAAAAATCATTGGTGCATCGTAAGCCATTCTAAGGTTTGAACCCTCTTTTGTTTCACATTCATACTCACCAAGACGCATGGTACCGCCCATAGGTGATGTTTTTGTTCTTACTTGTTTAGAACCAGAAGCATCTATAAACTCATCTATAAGATAGATAAGTGGGTTTAACGTATTTTCATCAAATTCTACAGAATTTGCATCTTCAATATGTAGTACATTTCTTGCAAATTCTATCATGGAAAGTTGCATACCAAGACAAATTCCTAGAAAAGGTATTTTTTCTACCCTAGCGTATTCTATACATTTTATTTTTCCTTCTACTCCACGTGTACCAAAACCACCTGCCACCAAAATACCATCACAATCATTCAAATATTTTAAGGCACCATCAGCATCTACTTTTTCAGAGTCTACCCACTTAATATTCACCCTTGTATCTAAATGGGCACCAGCATGGATAAGTGCTTCAGTAAGAGACTTATAAGACTCTTTCAAATCTAAATATTTACCTACAAATGCTATTTTCATTTCATTTTTTGGTGCTAATATTTTACTGACTAAATTACTCCACTCATCCATTTTTGGTTCACAGTTATCAAGTTCTAAATGTTTACATATAGGTTTTAAAATATCTTGTGCTAAAAAGTTAAGAGGTACTTTATAAATAGTCGCTGCATCTTCAGCAACAATAACAGATTCTATATCTACATCACAGGAAAATGCGATTTTATCTTTTATCTCTGAACTTACAGGTACTTCTGCTCGAAGCACTAACATATGAGGAGAGATACCTATACGTCTAAGCTCTTGTATCGAATGCTGAGTTGGCTTGGTTTTAAGCTCACCTGCTGCTTTTATGTAAGGTAAAAGAGTAACATGTATATTCATTACTTGTGAACGTGGTAGTTCATGTTTTATTTGTCTAATCGTCTCAAGAAAAGGTAAACCTTCTATATCTCCCGTTGTCCCTCCAAGCTCAACAATAAGAATATCTTTTCCATCGCCTGCTTTGTATATACGTTCTTTTATCTCATTTACTATATGAGGGACAACCTGAATAGTTTTTCCAAGGTATTTACCTTTACGTTCATTTTCTATAACTGTTTTATACACAAGACCTGTAGTAAAGTTATTATTTTGAGTGAGTGATGTGTCAAGAAACCTTTCATAATGACCTAAATCTAAATCTGTTTCTGCTCCATCTTTCGTAACAAATACTTCTCCATGTTCAAGTGGAGACATGGTTCCTGGGTCTACGTTTATGTAGGGGTCAAGTTTAAGTACTCCAACACGTTGTCCTGTATGCTTAAGTAGTGTTCCTACTGAAGCAGCAGTAATACCTTTACCTAAAGAACTTAGAACTCCACCCGTAACGAAAATATATTTTGTTGTATTTTCACTCATAAATAATTTTTTCCTTTTTATATGACAATTGGCATAATAATTGTCATAAAATTATCATCTTTTACAATAAATGGCAGTGATGGTTCATTAAATTCAATCTCAAACTCATTTTTATTAATTTGAGAAATAAAATCTAGAAGATATTTGCTATTGAAAGAGAGTTCAAATTTATCGTTTAAGCCTGTATCTAATGCTATTTCAGTTTTTGCTTCAACATTGTCCGAAGAAAGAGAATTGAAAATGATAGCATTAGAAAGTAAAGTCATTTTTATTTCTTGAGAAATTGTTGTTATCATTTTAATGGCTTCAATCATTTCTTTTTTTGGAAGTGTAATCATATGCTTGATAGAAGTAGGAACAATTCTTTGATAGTCAGGGAATTTACCATTTATAAGTCTTGTAAAAAAGAAATAACTATCATTTGATATTATTAAATTCGTCTCATTAAAATAAATATCAATTTGATCTAAAAATAGTTTTTGAATTTCTAATATAGCTTTTTTAGGGACAATAAGAGATAATTCTTCTGTATTTTCGCTTGCAATTGAAGCAATAGCTAATCTTCTAGTATCAGTACCTACTAAATCTGTTGAATCATTTTTAATATTAATCAATGCACCATTAAGTTCAAATTTTGGATTATTGGTGTCAATGGCTGGAGATATTTTTTTAAGATTTTGTATAAGTGCTAATGAGTCTAATGAAATTTTAGGTTTATCTTCAATAGATGGAAAATCTGGATAAGATTTTGAATCAAATGTTGGTAATTTGAATTTTGAATTCTTTTGTTTTATAATAAGTGTATTTTCTAATATTTCTAAAATGATTTCATCATCTTTTAATATACGTATAATATCAAGTAGTTTTTTACCATTGGCAGTAAAACTTCCATCTGCTTCTATAGTAATATTATCAGTGACTATTTTTAAACCTATTTCTCCATCAGATGCTTTTATGACACATTTATTATTTTCTACTTGAAATAAAATATGTGAAGTAATTTGACTGGCATCTTTTTTTTCTAAAAAAGGTTGTAAGTTAATAAGTATAGATTCTATTATTTGCTTATTTGCTTTAATCTTCATTGATTTTCCTTATTTTATATAATATTAGTAGATAGTAGTAGTATCGCATGAAAGTGTGAAAAACTATCTTACTACTCGTATTATCGTTACTTTATGTAATAAATTTATTTTAGACTTATTCACATTTCTTCACTTATAAAATTATATCTTTTTTTCATTCAAGTTTTGAGAGGTTAATTTTATTTCATTATGATGTTTTTTGTGAGTTGCTACTTATTTTATTTGAGAGCTCTTCTAATAGTACTTTAAAATTTTCATCATTATCTATAATTTCATGTATTTTTTTCATTGCATGTGAGATTGCAGTATGATCTTTCATTCCAAAATGCATGGCTATTTTTGGCATTGTACTCTGTGTTAGATTTCTTGCTAAATAGATAGCAGTCCTTCTTGCACTTACTACATTTTTTGTACGTTTTTTTGATTTAATATCAGATGGTTTAATATTAAGTTCTTTACATACAATTTTTACAATATCATCAATGGTAATATTTTCTTTCTTTTCTTTTATTTGATCTTTAATTGCATTTTGTGCAAAATCTAATGTAATCTCTTGATTGAGCATGTTAGACATGGCATTAAGTTTAATAATGGTTCCTTCTATTTCACGGATATTATCACCCATATGCGTAGCAATAAAATTAACAATCTCAGGATTTAATGAGATACCATCAAGTTCACATTTTTTCTGGATAATAGCTATTTTAGTTTCAAGTCCAGGAGGTTGTATATCTGCCATAAGACCCCATTCAAAACGTGTACGCAACCTATCGACTAATCCAGCTATTTTATTTGGAGCACGGTCAGCAGTCATGACTATTTGCTTATTGTTATTATAGAGTTCATTAAAGGTATGGAAAAACTCTTCTTGCGTTTGTTCTTTTCTACTTAAAAATTGTATATCATCTATAAGTAGTAGATCACACTCTCTAAACTTATCTCTAAACCTGTCCATGGTTTGTTGTTTTAAACTAGCAGTAAAACTATTTACAAATTGTTCAAGTGTAGTATAAATAACCGTTTTTCCTAAATCTACATGATAATTACCTATAGCATGAAGTAAATGTGTTTTTCCTAGTCCAACGCCCCCATAAATAAAAAGTGGATTGTACTGTTTTCCAGGTTTTTCTGCTACAGATTTTGCAGTAGTAAAAGCAAATTGATTTGAATCACCTACAATAAAACTATCAAAAGTATGTGAAGGATTAAGAAAGGTACTTTTTGCACTGCTTTTCTCAGCTACAACTTTAGTATTAGGTTGTTTTTTTATTTTCCCTATAATAATTTCTATTTCAGGTTTTACTTCATTTTGTAGCTCAAAAAGATGAGATATTTTATCTGCATACTTTGTTTTTACCCATTTAGCAATAATCATGTTTGGTGCAGTAAAATAAACTATATTTGATCTAGAATTTTTACTGTCATATACTAACTTTTGTATATAACGATTATAGTCTATTTCACTAATCTCTTTTTTAAGGGAAGAAAGTACTTTTTGTCCGATATTCATGGGTTTACCTTATCTATTTTTTCACCTAATATGGATGTTTCAAATGTATATGTGAATAACTTTTATGATTTTATCTAAATTCAGCTAAAATAGCGTCATTAAACAGAAGTGAATACTTTATTCACTATGTGAACAAAGGTGTGAATGAAAATATTAGGAATTGACCCAGGAAGCCGTAATTTAGGCTATTGTATCATAAATTGGGATGGAAAAAACTTCTCATTAATTGAAGCAGGTTTACTTAAAATGAAAGAAAAAGAGTTACAAGCCCAAATGGTTGAGATGGTAGAGGGGATAGACCTTATTTTAAGGACACATTCTGTAGACGAAGTAGCTATAGAAGACATATTTTTTGCATACAATCCAAAATCAGTGATTAAATTGGCACAATTTAGAGGAGCCTTGTGTTTAAAAGTACTTCAAGAGATAGGGTATTTCCATGAATACACGGCATTACAAGTTAAAAAAGCAGTTACGGGAAATGGAAAGGCCACTAAAGAACAAGTGGCTTTTATGGTAAAACGATTGTTTGGGATTAAAAAAGAGATAAAACCACTAGATATCACAGATGCAATGGCCATAGCACTTACGCATCTACAGAGAGTAAAAATGCGTAAAAAGAAAACATCATAAAAAGGCTTAATTGGAGAGTGCTTTTCCTTGTTTCTTTACAGAAATCATACGCTTTTTAGGCACGGAAAAGGTACTTTTTTTACGCCCTACTACAGACTCTTCTATGATTTTGTCATAAAGATAAATATCATTTTTAAAGTAAGCCAATCCATCTTCCTCATAGACTGTAAAATAGAGTATATGTACAGGGATTGGTTTTGAGAGTTTAATAGTTGTTGGTTTATTGCTTTCAAGTATACTTTCTATTTTACTTTGAGAGTATGAACCTCTAACATGTTCCAAAAGGGTATCTACAAGCTCAAAAGGTTTTCCTACACGCATACATCCTGAAGAGTAGATTTTATATCTACGATTAAGTAAAGACTTATTGTCTGTATCATGAAGATAGACGGCATATTTATTGGGAAACATAAACTTTACACGACCAAGTGCATTAGTATCACCAGGCATTTGGACAAAACGGTAAGGCACACGCTTTTTACTATGTTCATATGGATCTAACATCTTTTGAGTGACTTGAATCTCTTTTTGTCCTTTGTATACACGTATATTGTTCTCTTCTAAATACATAGGGTTTTCTCTAAGAACATGAATGAGATCACGTTTGATAAGGCTATCAGGTATAGTCCATGTAGGATTAAGAACCATATATTTTATGTTATTAGAAAAAAGAGGTGTAGGTCTATCTATTCTACCTACAACCACACCCATTTTCATTATGATATCATTGCTTCTGTAATAGCGAAGATTAAAATCTGGAATATTTACCTCAATATGTTCTGATTCAAAGCGTTTAGGATAAAGTTTTGTTTTATCAAGGTTAGTAATAATGGCCTGAATATTTTTCTTTGCAGGCTGATTAAGATAATAGGTCATTGTTTTATCTATTTTTCCATCAGCTTTAAGGAGATAGCGTTTCTGATAATTTATAACAGCAGTTTGAAGTGTTTTATCAAATTTACTATTTACTTTTACATCTTTAGGGTAATCCCCAGAAATTTGAAGACGTTTTTTTATATTTTCTATACGTGAAGCACGATCTCCAAGTTTTAAAGCCTTATTACTATAAGGAATTTTTGGAAACTTATTCATCACACGATAATTTTTAAGAAGCTTTACCAGTTTTCTATAACGTTCCTCCATAGGAAGTAAAGAAGATAAATATTCTTTTATGTTGCCATTAAGTGCTGCTTCTGTAAGCGTACTTACTGTAGGGAATGATTTTGGAACCATTTCCCAACGTGAGTTTATACCTTCTGTTTGTTCAAGACTTTTTAATTTTTTCTGTACGAGCTTCCAGTCTACATCTCCTTGGACTATAAAACGTATGAGACGAATATATGAATTACTGAGCATAAGATCAAGTCTTGCATATACTGCAGATTTTTTATTTGCTTTTATTTGTCCATTATCTAACATGTAAAATAGACGTCCAATAGCTTTTTGATCAAATGTTTTATTTTTGTAATTAAAAAGTGGATTTTTTAGCACGGCTATAAGTTGGGTTAGTTTTGTTGTGTTCTTTGAACCTATCCAAATAGGGGTATTAGTAGATTTTTTATAAAGATGTTTTACGATATTTTTATTTTGTCCTTTTAAGCGAGTATCTAAGGAGTTCTCTATATGACTTGAAATACTCTCGACACTAAGTGCTTGAAGGAGGGTGCTTTGTAAGAAGATTAATATAAGTATTGTTTTTAAATTATGCAATGTTTTACCTTAAGTGCTTTTGTATTTTTTATCTATAAGTTTTAAGTATTTTATAGGCGTAACTTTTTTCATCTCTTCGGCTAGCCATTGTATCTGAAACCAGGCAGCACCTGAGTCACGTAAGTCAAAATAGTTTTTTAAGGAGCGTATGTTAAAGGTAACGACCATATCTACCTTCCAGTTGTCTGAGACAATATGTTTAAACCCATCGCCTACATTTCGTTTTTTCTTTCCATTTTCTAAAGCAGTAAAAAGAGCTTCTGCATCACCTTTAAATGTCTCTACAAAAGGCAAAGATGATTTTGCTACAGCATCTTTAAGGAATTCGGGGTTGCGTTTGTATTGGAACATAAATTTGTCATAAATGGCACGTATTTCTATTTCTAGGTAAGCAGTATCTGTAATAACAAAAAGGTTTAGCGTGAGTACAGTGTTTAAGAAAAAAGAAAAACCATCATCATCTTCAAGTGAAGCTGTAAAAGCATTTATGACAGAAGACATCGTGTACCGTGTACTACGAACAGATATGGCTTGCAGTCTGTGCCGGGCATGTTCTTGTAATACCCCCCTACTCGTACCTTGCACCAAAAAACTTAGTGTCGCATGTTCTATGATGGAGTGATGGTGGTGTACCCAAGCTAGGTTGGAGAGTAAGTCAGAGTCTTCTATGTTGTTAATGGCATCTTTGTCCATAGAGGTCATTGCTTCTTGAACACAGACATTTTCTGAGTTCTCAAAAGAGTCATAGCAAGTTCTTGCTGCTATCTCTGCAACACCAAGACCAGAATCTTGTAAGAGTGTGACTTTTGGTTTTTCGTATGCTATATGATATTTCTCTATCTTTTTCATCACTCTGCCTTTTTATATTGCTATAATTATAACAAAGAATTTTTAGAGCAATATTCAAGGATATATTTGTGAAACCAAACGAACGATTTTTTACTTTTGAAGAAGATTTTAGAGACCCTTATGCAAGAGACCGAGACCGTGTTTTACACTGTTCATCATTTAGACGTTTAGAGTATAAAACACAAGTTTTTCTTAACCATGAAGGAGATTATTTCCGTACAAGGCTTACCCATTCACTAGAAGTCTCACAAATTGCGCGTACACTTTCTCGTATGTTAGAAATTAACGAAACACTAGCAGAAGTGATAGCCCTTTCTCATGATTTAGGACACACTCCTTTTGGTCATGTAGGTGGAGACGAGTTGGACAAGTTATTAAAAGAAGATGGGAGACCTCTAGGCTTTGAGCATAATTTTCAGTCATTTAGAGTACTGACTCAGTTGGAAAAACGATACAAAGACTTTGAGGGACTTAACCTTACATTTGCTACACTTGAAGGGGTACTAAAGCACTCATACCCTTATAAGAAACCTTTTTTAGATGGACTAGATATTCGTTTTAATTTAGACAAGCACCCTAGCCTGGAAGCAATGGTAGTAGACCATGCAGATGAGATAGCTTATACCTCACATGACATAGATGATGGCATCAAGTATGGACTTATTACTTTTGATGATTTACTACAAGACCCTTTATGTTTGCGTGTCGATGAGATGGTACAAAAAGAAGGTATACAAAGAGGCGAAAAACTCTACCGTCACCGTTTTGTAGCAGGACTTATTAAGTTGCTTGTAGAAGATTTTATAGAAAATTCAAAAAATGGTGCACAAATGTACCGTCAAGATACGCCTATATGTACAACATTAGACGCCAAAGAGAAGCTCCCTGTAGGTTTTTCAAAAGCGACAGCGACACAGCTTAAAGTACTCAAAAAACTTTTGCTCAAAAAACTCTACAAACATGAAAAAATAGCCCGTAAAATGTATGCAGGAAAGCAATGTATTAAAGGACTGTACAGGGCATTTAGAGAAGACAATGACCTTCTCCCTCCTCACCAAAAAGAACTTATTGAAGTGCGTAAAGAGGAGCGTGTTATTGCAGACTACATTGCAGCCATGACTGACCGCTATGCGATGAAAACGTATCATGAGATTTATGGCTTGTCCTTGTAGGTTCAATATTATCCAACATGCAGTTTTAGTCTATTCGATAAAATCTAACCTACAGACGTTACAAAAGCACCCAAAACTATAATTTAAGTAAATTTTAAGCTAAAAATTTAGAGAGAGAGAGAGAGAGTTATTTGTTATACTAAAAGATCTTAAAATTAGAGGGAGAAACAATGAAATACAACACATGCAAAAAAATATGCTTAGCCTTAAGCACAGCAATGATACTCACAGCTTGTGGAGGAGGAGGTGGTACACCATCTGAACCTACAGGGCTAGACCGCATCGTGGAGTATGCACAAAATGGGGGTACTGTACCTACCTTGCAAGACTACATAGATGCAGGAGTTACGGGTATAGACTCAGAAGCTAAACTAGCAGAGATAAACCAAGTAGTAGAGGGACTTGAAGCTCAAGATGTAGATACAACTGAAGAGGTACAAGCCCTCGCAGATGCATTGGGTGTGGAAGTACCAGCAGATACGACAGCGCCATCACCAAGTCCAAGTCCATCACCAAGTCCAAGTCCATCACCAAGTCCAAGTCCATCACCAAGTCCAAGTCCATCACCAGATACGACAGCGCCTGTGATTGTGCTAACAGGTGCGAACCCTATGAACATAACACAGGGCAATGCCTATACAGAAGCAGGAGCTACAGCTACAGATGATGTAGATGGCACGGTGAGTGTGACTAGTACAGGTACAGTAGATACCACAACACCAGGGAGCTATAGCATTACCTACACAGGCACAGATGCTGCGGGCAATACAGCTACAGAGACTAGAACAGTCAATGTAGAAGCCTTTACTATCACCCATAACGGTACCACCTATGGTACAGTCACCTCCCCATACACAGGCAAAGTATGGTTAGACCGTAACTTGGGTGCTGCACAAGTCTGTACAAGCTTTAACGACACTGCCTGTTATGGAGACTACTATCAGTGGGGTAGAAATGCAGATGGACATGAAGATAGTATGAGTGGGACTACTATTACGCAAGCTACGGATGTAAGCAATGTGGGGCATGGAGACTTTATAATAGGAAATAGTTCTGGTAACTACGACTGGGCAGAAATGGATGATGGTGATGGTGCCAAAAGAAGTGCAAACTGGTCTGCCACAGACGGAAGTTCTGTGTGTCCTGTAGGCTTTAGAGTGCCAACACTCACAGAGCTTAAACTAGAAACCTTAGATAATGGTGTGACAAACAGAGACACAGCCTTTACAAACTTCCTTAGGTTGCCATCAGCCGGCTATCGCAGCAGCTTCGATGGCTCTATGTACGATGTTGGTTCATGGGGCGGTGTGTGGTCGTCGTCGGCTAGTGGGTCTAGTGCGTCTTATCTGGGCTTCAATAGTGGCTATGCAGGTTGGTACAGCCATGTCTTTCGTGCCTATGGTCAGTCGGTACGTTGTCTGAGGGATTAATACTTAGTACTTGAGAGCTTCAGCTCTCTCGAAATTTTTTTCTGTTAGAACGGGGTGGTAGGATGGGTTTTGATAGATGCCAGCGTTCATACTCTGATTTTGAGTATGAAGTGAGTATATTAATCCCAGCAAGGGACTGTTGAAAAAGAGACTTAAGGTCTTTTTATTTCGACAGTAAAGACTTAAGCTATGTTTGGGCTTTTGGAACTTCTTGCTAACTTACCATCAGCCGGCAATCGCAACAACTTCGATGGCTCTATGAACGATGTTGGTTCATGGGGCAATGTGTGGTCGTCGTCGGCTAGTGGGTCTAATGCGTCTAATCTGAACTTCAATAGTGGCAATGCAGATTGGAACAGCAATGACAATCGTGCCAATGGTCAATCGGTACGTTGTCTGAGGGATTATATTTTATATTGAACTATGTTCAGGGTGGGCAAGAATGCCCACCCTACAGGAGCTATAATGGATTTGTTTACCCAAGAACAAGAAAACAACAACGATGCTCTTTTGCTTGGTTTGTTTGAAGCGTACAGAGATACACGTAAAAACAAACGAGACAAAAGAACACAAGTAGCTTTTGAGTTTGACCACGAGAAAAAACTTATAAGACTACATAAAAACATAGTAAACAAACGCTACAAACCCCTACGCTCCACAGCTTTCATCTCTACTAAGCCAGTCATACGTGAAGTGTTTGCTGCACACTTTCAAGACCGAATAGTGCATCATCTCATCTTTAAACACCTTAGTCCTGTCTTTGAGCAATTATTTATAGAAGACAGTTACAGTTGTAGAAAGGGTAAAGGCACACTCTATGGCGTGAACCGAATGTACAACTATATAGATGAATGTAGTGAGCATTACAGTACAGATGCTTATGTGTTGAAGCTAGACATACAAGGATACTTTTACTCCATCAACAAAGACATACTTTATGCGACTATAAAAAAGAGACTTGTGGAAGAAAAAGCATCACTTGTTATGGACTTAGAGACTTTGGACTACCTTATAAAAAGTACCATATACTCAGAGCCTACAAAAAATGTCAAAATCTATAAAGATGACAAGAACTGGAACATGCTCCCAAAAACCAAGTCACTCTTTTACGCCAAAGAAGGCTACGGACTCCCTATAGGTAACCTTACCTCTCAACTCTTTTCAAATATTTACATGCACGTATTTGATGAGTATGTGACTAAAGAGCTTGGAGTAAAGTATTATGGTAGATATGTAGATGACTTTGTGCTTGTGCATAATGACAAGGCGTATCTACTTTCTTTGATAAAGAAAATAAGGGTATTTTTAAAAGAGAAATTACATCTTGTGCTACACCCTAAGAAAATCTACCTCCAACACTTCTCTAAAGGACTTGTCTTTTTGGGTGCGTATATGAAGCCCTATGTCAAGTATGTGGAACGAAGATGCAAGACAAGTTTTTATGCATTGGTGGAGCAGATAAATAGGGAACTTAAAGAGAATGTACCAAGTGACGACAGTTTACATCGTATGAGAAGTAGCGTAAACTCTTACCTAGGAACACTTGTGCACTTTTCGTCTTTTAAGCTAAGAAAGAAGATACTAAGAGGGCTTGATGATATGTTTTACCACTACTTTATGCTTGACAAAGACTTTTCTAAAGTGGTGTTAAAACAGTACTACTGATGAGCGACTACTACCACTTAGATGTTTACAAAGCATCTTACAAACTCCTTGTAGAAATACACAGAAGTTTTACAAATCTAAATAAAGAACACAAATATACCATAGGCGAAAGAGTAAAGGAGAAAGTATTTAATGTACTGGTGGGCATCTACAAGGCAAATAAATCTAGTGACAAGGTACTGGTACTAGAGCAAGTACTTGATGATGTTGAGTATATAAGGCTTTCACTTAGGCTTTTAAGGGATTTGAGGGTGTTGAATGAAAAGAAATATGTGAGGCTTTTGGTCTTGTGTGAAGATGTGAGAGGGCAATTTGAGAAGTGGTGTGGGTATGAGACAAGAAAATCGTAATCATTTTATGGTATACAAATAGTTAAAATATCCTTAAAATCTATACTATAGTAAGTTTTGGATATAATTCGCGAAAATTTATAAGGTTTACCCCTTAATTTCAGGACATTTCATGCAAAAAATTAAAAACATCGCCGTCATCGCTCACGTTGACCACGGTAAAACAACACTAGTAGACCAACTCCTCCAGCAGTCTGGAACATACGAAGACCACCAAGAAGCTCAAGAGAGAGCTATGGATTCTAACGACATCGAAAAAGAAAGAGGAATTACGATTCTTTCTAAAAATACTGCCATTACCTATGGTGATCACAAGATTAACATTATCGATACTCCAGGTCACGCCGACTTTGGTGGGGAAGTGGAACGTGTACTTAAGATGGTAGATGGTGTACTTCTTCTAGTGGACGCTCAAGAAGGCGTTATGCCTCAAACAAAATTCGTTCTTAAAAAAGCGATTGGTTTTGGTCTTATCCCTGTTGTTGTTATCAACAAAATCGACAAAGACGGTTCAGATCCAGACAGAGTACTAGATGAAGTGTTTGACCTTCTAGTAGCCCTAGATGCAAACGAAGAGCAACTTGAATTCCCAGTACTTTACGCTGCTGCTCGTGATGGCTATGCAAAGTGGGAAATGGAAGATGAGAACAAAGACATGACACCACTTTTTGATGCCATCATCGACAAAGTACCTTACCCAGTAGGTTCGCCAGATGCTGACACGCAAGCACAAGTATTTACACTTGACTCTGACAACTTTGTAGGACGTATAGGTATTACACGTATCTTTAATGGTAAAGTAAAAAAAGGTGACGAGTACTTACTTGTAAAAGCAGATGGCTCTAAGACTAAATCACGTATCTCTAAACTCATCGGGTTTAAAGGTCTTGAAAGATTTGAGATTGCTGAGGCAGAAGCTGGAGACATTGTAGCTATCGCTGGATTTTCTGACATTGATGTGGGAGATTCTATCTGTGATAAGACTAACCCAGTAGCGCTTGACCCTATGCACGTGGAAGAGCCTACACTTTCAGTCATCATGTCTGTAAACAACGGTCCTCTTGCAGGACAAGAAGGTAAACACGTTACTTCAAACAAAATCCAAGAGCGTCTTGAAAAAGAGATGGAAACAAACATCGCTATGCGTATGGAGCCAATGGGAGATGCATCTTTCAAAGTTTCTGGTAGGGGTGAACTTCAGATTGGTATCTTGGCAGAGAACATGAGACGTGAAGGTTTCGAGTTTATGCTAGCACGTCCAGAAGTTGTAACCAAAGAAGAAAATGGTGTAAAAATGGAGCCATTTGAACACCTAGTGGTAGATGTTCCAGAAGAGTTCCAAGGTGTTGCCATAGAAAAACTAGGTAAAAGAAAAGCAAATATGACGTTACTTACACCTATGCCTGATGGGACTATCAGACTAGAGTTTGAAATCCCTGCACGTGGACTCATAGGGTTTAGAAATGAATTCCTTACTGACACCAAAGGTGAAGGTATCATGAACCACTCTTACTTAGAATACAGAGCCTACACAGGAACAGTTATATCTAGAACTCCTGGAGCCTTAGTTTCTATGGATGATGGTGAAGCAGTAGCGTTTTCTATCTTCAACCTTCAGGCACGTGGTACCATGTTCATCTCTGCACAAGAAAAAGTGTACTCAGGTATGGTTATCGGTGAGTCTGCACGTCCAGGAGACTTAGATGTAAACCCACTTAAAGGTAAAGCGCTTACAAACATGCGAACATCTGGTACAGATGATGCAGTGAAGCTTGTAACGCCTAGAAAAATCACACTAGAGTCAGCAATGGAGTGGATAGAAGAAGATGAGCTTATTGAGATTACACCTTTATCTGTTCGTATTCGTAAGAAGTCATTGGATGCGAATGAGAGAAAGAGAATGGCAAGAGACAAGAAAAATTCTAAATAGAAATAGTTTTATTGATTGAAATACTCTACGATGAAGTGTTTAAATAGCGCATCTTCATCGTAGAGTAAAAAAGTAACATATAGCTACCATAAATCCTTACCCCATAATTAAAATTACCACATTATTACCACATTGTTACCAATAATATCTATTTTTAGGTATAATACATCAAACTATTATTAACAAGGATAACTATGAAAAAAATATATATGATTATTTTTCTTACACTTACTACACTCACACATGCAGAGAATGATTTTAACTTCATAGAAGATAACCAAACAACCACTACAGAAGAAGTAGCACCCTTCTTTAAAGATTTAAACGTTCATTTTTATTTGGGTGCAGCATTTTCCTCTTTGTCATTAGATGGTTCTAACAATGAGAGTTTCAAAGCAAAAGGTATGACCTTGCAGCTAGGGTACCGATACAACGATTATCTTTCGATTGAGGGAAGATATACGAAGCATCTAGGTGATTTAGAATATAGGCACGGCACAAATGGTGGGGCAAATATAAATGACCTCAGTCATGCAGATTTTTCAACAAAAGCCATTTATATCAAACCGCAATATAGAGTCAATAAGGTCAAAATTTACGGTATGCTAGGGTATGGGCAAGTAACGTTAGCGAATTTAATGGATGATGGCGTAGATAGAGCAGAATCTGGACTCCAATTTGGTTTAGGTGTGTCGTATGGCTATCGACCTTATGTAGATTTTTATGTAGATTTTGAACATATATACGGAGGTAAAGGCTTTGGTAGTGCAGGTACCGAGGTAGATTATTCTGCCAATACATTTAATATTGGCGTGGCGTATAAGTTTGTATTGAAAGAGATGAAATGAGAATAAGTCAAAGCAAAACAGCTATATTTTTAGGGGCACTACTTACTATAGTAGGCTGTGGAAGTAGTGGAGGTAAAGGTGGTGCATCAACGGGTTCTTTGATTCCTGCTGAGTACTCTACTAAACTTAATGGTCTTGAGATTACTTCTGATAACAAAGCACAAGTAAAAGAGAATCAAAAAAATGCCATAGATGTTGATGCGAACACTACAAGAGGAAAAGCACTTACCTATTCTATTTATGGTACAGATGTTGATAAGTTTGACATCAATGAAAGTACAGGGTTAGTTACCTTCAAAGAGGCTCCAGACTATGAAAATGATGCAAATAAAACAGCCTACTTTTTCACAGTAAAAGTCGATGATACCAATGCTGAATTAAGTCAAGATATCAACATTACTGTTATAAATATCAATGATGAGAAACCTATATTCACCTCAAGTGCTACAGAGATAGTAAAAGAGAATCAAACAAAAGCGATAACACTAGAGGCAACAGATAAAGATAACAAGAAACTTACCTACTCCATTTCAGGTAAAGATGCAGCGAGTTTCAGTATATCACCAACTGGTGTGGTTACTTTTAAAAAAGCACCCGTTTACGCAACAAAAAAAGAATATAGTTTTATAGCAACAGCAAATGATGGAGAACACAAAACAGACCAAAAGGTGACTATTGTCATAAAAGATCCTAAGGTAAATAACAAACCACCAAAAATAACTTCAGCTAACACGGCAGAAGTAGAAGAGAATCAAAAAGATGCTATAGATGTAGTGGCTACAGACCCTGATGGACACGCACTTACCTACTCTATCTCTGGTACAGATGTAGATAGCTTCAATATAGTTGCTACTACAGGCGTAGTGACCTTTAAAGAAGCACCAGATTTTGAGGGAAAGAAAAAATATAGCTTTACAGCAAAAGTGAGTGATGGCTATGAAGAGGTTGAACAAGAGATTACGATAACGATTAAAGATGTTAGTGATGCCGCACCAAAGATAACTTCTAGTAACACAGCTATAGTAGATGAGGGCCAAATCGTTGCTATGACAGTAACAGCAGAAGATGATGATGAAGGAGATGTGCTAATATATAGTATTTCTGGCACAGATGCGGGTAGTTTGAGTATAGATGCTACTACAGGAGAAGTCACTTTTAATACACCACCAGACTACGAGACTAAAAATTTGTATAAATTTACAGTAAAAGTAAGCGATACGGGAGGTCTTAGTGATACGAAAGATATTACTATCACCATTAGCAATGTGAATGACGGTACACCAAAAATCACCTCACCATCTACAGCCTCCGTGAAAGAGAACCAAACCTCTGCTATTACAGTAACAGCAACAGACCCAGATGGAGATACCCTTACCTATGATATTAGTGATAAAAATAATTTTAATATAAGCAATACCGGTGTAGTGACCTTTAAAGAAGCACCAGATTTTGAATCTGGAAAAACATCATATACTTTTAATGTTACAGTGACTGATGGAAAACATAATGCGTCACAAACTATTACTATTACCATCTTAGATGATGAAAGTGATAATGATACAACGGCACCAGTTATCACCCTAAAAGGTACTAATCCTATGACGATTAATGAAGGTGATACATATGCAGATGCAGGAGCCACAGCTACAGATGATAAAGATGGAGATATTTCAGCAAAAATAGTTTCCAATGCAAGCACCGCAGTCAATACGGCTACAGCAGGAACCTACACTGTGACCTATAATGTCAGTGACGCAGCAGGAAACAAAGCAGCACAAGTCACAAGGACGGTAATCGTAAAAAAAAAACTAATTGAAGATACAGAAGCTCCTACTATTACACTACTTGGGAGCAATGAAGTTAATATCACGGAAGGTTCTGCTTACGAAGATGCAGGAGCAACAGCTACAGATAATGTAGATGGAAACCTCACAGGAAAACTCAGAGTAAATAACACTGTAGATACTACAAAATCAGGAACTTACACAGTCACATATGATGTCAACGACACGGCAGGAAACAATGCCCAGCAAGTCGTAAGAACAGTGAATGTCGTTTCTCCAGCAGATACAGTTGCACCAACCATTACCCTTCTTGGAAACAATGAAGTTAACCTCACTGTAGGTGAGGTATATGAAGATGCAGGTGCAACAGCCACAGATAATGTAGATGGAAACCTCACAGGAAAACTCAGAGTAAATAACACCGTAGATACTACAAAATCAGGAACCTACACAGTCACATATGATGTCAACGACACGGCAGGAAACGATGCCCAGCAAGCCATAAGAAAAGTAAATGTAACAAATTAGTTATCATTAACTCTCAACGCTGTCACCCAAGCAAAGTGAAAATTAAACCCTCCTCTATCACCATCGACATCTAGTA
>JAKIUE010000083.1 GCA_021647715.1 Sulfurovum sp. | reverse complement strand
TAGGTGCTCATGCCGTGCAAATGGGCACGCGATTTATTGGTACTATGGAGTGTGATGCTTCTCAAGTGATGAAAGATATTATCATAGAAGCAACAGCGGATGACATAAAACTATTTAAATCACCTGTGGGATACCCCGCACGAGGGGTTAGAACGCAACTTCATGAAGATATAGAAAAAGGTAGTGCACCAAAAGTAGCATGTATCTCTAACTGTGTAGCCCCCTGTAATCGTGGTGAAGAAGCAAAAATAGTAGGGTATTGTATCGCTGATAGGCTCTCAGATGCATATGATGGAATCGCAGAGACAGGACTATTTTTTACAGGTGCTAATGGATATCGTTTAGAAGAAATAATTACCGTTAAAGAACTGATGAACAAATTAATGAATGGAGAAGAAAATTAGCGTGGTTTTTTCTAGATTCTTTCTTGTATTTGTTTGCACAAGTGTACTTCTTTTTTCTTCTGTAAATAGATTAAAAAAAGTAGATATAGTTAAGGGTGAATTACGTTTAGAGTTCACCAATCTATACGATAAAAAAGCAGTAAAGAAGTTGGTATTGACAAATCCGTATAGGATAGTATTTGATTTTAAAAATACAAAACTCTCCTATCCTAATATGGCAAAATATCTTGATAAATCTATACGTATTGCACAATTTAAACCCACTACTGTGCGTATAGTGATTGAAAATTCTTACCCTTATAGGTGTACAGCATATCAGCCGTTTGGCTCAAAGAGATATTATCATATATCACTTCCTAAGAATAGAAGTCTCTTGCCAGCAAAAAGGTTTAAAAAACCTAAAATAAATATAGAAGTAAAATCAGTACCTATCGTGAAGAAAAATAAAGCAAAGATAAAAATCATACCTGATACTGTTACTCAAAATGTGAGAAAATATGAGCTTATAGTGATAGATGCTGGACATGGAGGACATGATACCGGAGCTATAGGTGGAGGAAAAAGAGAAAAGGATGTAGTACTTCAAATTGCCAAAAAGGTTGAGAGACAACTTAAAAAGAGGGGCCACCCCGTTTATATGGCAAGAACAAATGATCGGTTTTTAACATTAGGACAGCGTACAAGATTTGCAGATAAGAAAAAAGCAGTGGTATTCATCTCTATACATGCTAATGCTGTTGCTAAAAAGAGTGCACATAAAGTGCATGGTATAGAAACTTTTTTTCTACAAAATACAAGAGATGCAAGATCTCAGCGTGTTGCTGCAAGAGAAAATAAATCAGTACTTAAAGGTACAAATAAACTTAGTCAAAATGTGATTGTCGATTCAGTGCTTTCGGGTCCCAAAATTGTACAGTCTAATAAATTGGCAATTGATGTGCATAGAAGAATTATAACAAATGTAAGAAGTAAATTTTCGGGGGTAAGAGATGGGGGAGTAAGACATGCACCTTTTTGGGTACTTGTAGGTGCTAGTAGACCTTCCATACTTGTAGAAGTTGGATATATATCTCATCCAAAAGAGCGTCAAAGATTATTTAATCCAGCTTATCAAGAACTTGTGGCTAATGGTATTGCTGAAGGTGTAGACAATTATTTAGACAATAGAAAAAGCGAGATAGATTTTTAAGCATTTATCTATGGAAAGAATGAGTAAGTAAAAAATTATAAGAGGAATTGTATGATGAAATTTATCATTGGAGTATGTATGTTATTTTTACTCACTTCATGTTTTGGACCAAGTGTTAATAGAACAGACAGTTTAATAGTGATTGATGCAGGGCATGGCGGACATGATGGTGGTGCAAGTGCAGAAGGAAAACTAGAAAAAGAGTTGGTTCTTCAAATAAGTAAAAAACTTTATGCTACGTTTAGAGATAGGGGTTATAATGTGTATTTGACTAGAAATAGTGATAGATTTTTAACTTTGGGTGAACGCACAAAACTAGCAGATAAAAAAGATGCTAAAGTATTTATCTCCATACATGCCAATGCCATTGGAGATAAAAGTCGTTTTTCTCAAGTTAAAGGTATAGAGACCTATTTCTTACAAAAGACAAGAGATGCGAAATCGCAACGTATAGCAACAAGAGAAAATGATGCTGTACTACAAGGAGCAGATAGCTTAAGCAAAAATGTGATTATAGATTCTGTGCTTAATGGCCCTAAAATCATAGAGTCAAATAAACTTGCTATTGATGTTCAAAAAAATATGATAAACCATGTTAGAAGTAAGTATAGTGATGTAAAAAATGGAGGTGTAAGACCTGCACCATTTTATGTTCTTGTAGGTGCGAGTAGACCATCTATACTTGTAGAAGTAGGATATATAACAAACCCAAAAGAGCGAGAACGTCTTTTTAAATCTGATTATCAAGAACATATTGTTGAAGGTATTGTGGAAGGAACAACAACTTATATTGATAATAGAAAAAAAGAGTTTGGGTTTTAAAAGAAGAAGTTGTAATTAGAGAAAATCTCTAATTACTGGGTTAATTATTTATAATTTTTAATCGCTTTTGCAAGTATTTCTGTTGCTGCTTTTTTATCTTTGAATCCTGCTACTTTAACCCATTTATTAGGCTCTAACATTTTGTAGGTTTCAAAGAAATTTTTGATTCGGTTAAGTGTATGCTCTGGTACGTCACCTAAGTCGTTGATGTTTGCATACGTTGGGTCTATCTTCACAGTGGGAACTGCTATAAGCTTTTCATCTCCACCTGACTCATCTTCAGTCATCAGTACACCAACGAGTCTACATTTTATGAACGAACCTGCCTGAAGAGGATAATCACAAAGTACCAAAATATCTGCAGGATCACCATCATCTGAAAGTGTATCTGCTACAAAACCATAGTTTGCAGGGTAGTGCATAGAAGAGTAAAGTACTCTATCTACTTCAACTGCACCTGAGTCTTTGTCTATCTCATATTTTATCATTGAGTTTAGTGGTACTTCGATAATTGCTTTGACTGCATCTGGGTTTTCACCATGTCCGATTTTAGTAATATCCATTGAATAATCTCCTATTTTGTATCAATTTTAAGGGATAATAGCATAAATTTAATAAATTGTTTAGTAATTTTAGATATAGTATCATCTCATATAAATCAATACAAGGCGTAAAATGTTAAAAATAAAAGTAGTAATGTTCTTACTCATAAGTAGTTTTTTTGTAGGGTGTGGCAATGGAAATGTTAATGTTACAGAGACTCTAGGTCAAGAACTCGTTACATCTTCTCATGTAACTTCAACAGTAGAGACAACTAAAACAGAAGTGACTATTGAAGAAAATGAAAATACAACTACAGAAGTAGGAAAACCAGAGCCAGTAGTAACTACACCTAAGCCAGAGCCTAAACCAGAGCCAGTAGTAACTACACCTAAGCCAGAGCCTAAACCAGAGCCAGTAGTAGTTACACCTACAAAAAAGATACGTATAGCCTGCGTAGGAGACAGTATTACGGATGGATATGGGCTCTCAGAAGGTATAAGTAAGAGTTACCCAGCACAGATGCAAGGTATGTTAGGAAATAACTATGAAGTAAAAAACTTTGGAATCTTTAACAAAACATTAATGAAATCTGGAGATGACCCTTACTGGAACCATTCACATTTTAATGCATCATATGCGTATAAAGCTGATATTGTAGTAATCATGTTAGGTACAAATGATACAAAAGATTGGAATTGGGACAAAGTAGGGGCTAATTTTATTAAAGACTATAAAGCATTAATACAAACGTATAAAAATTTATCACCTACACCTAAGATTTATATAGGTAAGTTGGTCCCTGCATTTGGTTCTGTTGCTGGAATATCAAATGATAGAATAAACGAGTTAAATGATAAAGTAATGCAAATAGCTTCTAGTGAAAATATCCAAGTAATTGATACTTATGGTGCATTAATCAATAAAGAGCACCTTTTCCAAGGTGCAGGAAATTTACATCCTAACACTGAAGGTACTAAAATTTTAGCACAGACAATTTTCAATAAAATTAAACAATAATAGGTCGATTTTATATCGTCCTTGGGCTCATTTTTCGTGAGTCACATGTATCTTCTCATAAATATAATATATATGCTTCTCTCACTTTCTATTGCCTTTATTTTTTAATACTTTAGCATCCCTTCTCTCTATTTTCTGGTACATACATAAGCTAATTATATAGCAATTATATTTTAGTAAAGGCAGTATATAATTTGATATAATCATATAAATAAAGGAGAGTGAATGAAAAAAATTGTTATAAGTTTACTATGTTTACTTGGAAGTGTCATGGCTGTGGAGCTTGGTAAAGTACCACCTGTAGTAGTACTCAGTGGAGATGATGGGGCTAAAGTAGATGGGAAGAGATGGTCATCCTCCATGATAAAAGGAAAAATATATACACTTTTTTACGTAGACCCAGATAAAAAAGACCTCAATGATGCATTGGCCAATGCACTAAACAAAAGTAATTTTAACAGAAGTAAAGTAAGTTCAATTGCTATTGTTAATCTTGCGGCAACATGGATGCCAAATGCCCTTATAGAATCTACGCTTAAAAAGAAGCAAAAGCAATTTCCTCATACTATTTATGTAAAAGATAAAAAGAAAGTTTTGGTTAAAAAATGGAACTTAGCAGATGACAATTCTGATATCCTTATTTTTGATAAAAAAGGAAAACTTATTTATAAAAAGTTTGGTAAAGTATCTGATACAGAGATAAAAAAAGTGATTAAACTCATTGAAAAAAATCTATAAATTATAAGAGAGTTGATACGTTACCATCTTTTTAAAAGGTGCTAAGAAATTTTTCAACTCTTTTGTGCTTAGTTCTTCATCTTTATGTACATTTAGAAGTTCAAGGACACAAAGTGTAGATTCAATGGTACTGAGACAATAGCTATTGGGTTGTTCTTTAAACATAAACATGGAAGTTTTTGTATGGATAAAACTCACTTTGGGTAGGGCATCTAATTTTTGGCTAGCTCTTAGTATAGCACGAGAACAAGGCCATGTTGCGTCTATGAGAAATAGTATAGTCTTTTTATTCTCTTTTGTTATGCTTTGTGTATTGAGATTTATACTCTTCTTTGATGGATAGAGTACATAGCAGGCATTTTTTTCATCATTTAACACAGTATTTATTTTTTCATTATGCGTAAAATCTATTCCTACGATAATCTCACAGTTTTTTAAAGAAAGATTTGTAAAGTGTCCTGTACCATTTTTAGTCTTACGAAACTCTTTGGGGTGCATGAGTAGGATGAAACGAGTTTTTGTTTCTATGGGATATATATATTTGCACATACATGACGTTTGAGGTCGGTAACAACTGTAGCAAATAGCACGTGGGTTAGTTGACATCTATATAATTCTTTTTACACCAAAGATAATACCCTGCAACCACAAAGAACCCAATACCAAGTACAAATGTTATACCTTCAAGTGACAGTCCCCATTTAGAAGCATACCCTATGAAGAGTGCTGTAACTACATTGGACAGCATAAAAAACATGTCGTTATAGGAGATAACTCTTCCCATATACTTCGGGTCTGTCTCTTCTTGTATGAGTAAGTAGGTGTAAGACCATAAAGTGGTAATAAAAAGCCCTGTCACAAATAGCCCTAGTAGCCCTATATAGAAATGATATTCTAACTGTGACCAAAGTATGATTGCGAGCCCTTGGAGTATAAAAAAGTAATGCAGATTATTTTTAGAGATTATTTTAGAGATTAAAAAGGGTCCTATCATAAGACCTAAGGCTCGTGTGGCATTCATCCAGCCTATGGCAAGCGGTACAGCGATGATGGACGTGTATTGTAAGTCAGCAAGTAGGGTGATGAGAGCATCAAAAGAGGTAAGTCCTATAGAGGCATGCAGGAGTATGAGATGGAGTATTTTCTTCTTCGATTTTAGGTAATTGAAGCCATCTTTTATCATTTGTAGGTTTGAATCCGTGTGTTTTACGTTTTCTATGGAGAGTTGTAATCCTATCAGTAAAAGTACTGCTATACTATAGAGTACTGCATCTATAGTAAAAGCCATATTAAAACCGACATAATAAGTTACTACACCACCTGCTGCCATGCCCAACGCGTAACACAAAGACCAAATGACAGAGTGTATTTCATTGGTGTTTTTAAGCATTTCTCCTGAAACTAGTTTCGGAAAAAGTGCCATCTCTGCTGAGAAAAGTATGGACGCAGCAGAAGAACGTATAAATATGAGTATCATCAGCACCCAGACATATTCTAGGGAGTTGATAAATATAAAGCCAAGCGTCATAGATATTTCAATCATTAAAAGTATGCCCATAAGTTTTTTAAACTCTATACGGTCGATGATAATCCCTATGATAGGTGCGAGTATCACTGCAGGAAGCATTGCCATGGCTGCAGTAAAGGCTATGGTAATTGCGTCAGCTCCAAATGAAACTATCATAGAAAAGAGTGCCACTTGAGAAAACCAAGTTCCAAAATATGAGATAAATTGTATAAGTGACAGCCGTCTAATGACGGGATGTTTGAGTGTATCTAGGTAAGTCATGAACTATGCTTTATCTATGAGGCTATAGGAGATGTTATTCTTATTTAGTAGAGATATGTACTGTTCAAAAGTATCTTTTGCTGATTGTGTATCATCTGAAACTACAGAAAGGCTTACTGACCAGCCATTATTTAATAGTTTAGGTAGAGACGAGACTTCTACATTGTTAGGCGTTTGTTCCATGAGTTCTATAAAGATGTTTTCTTTACATTCAGCAGTAAGAGTGTGTCTGTAGATTTCTTTTTTGTGTGGAATAAGCTTTGTAAGTATCTCTGTTACCATAGGATGGCTCATTTGAGGAAAACCAGGCATGAAGAAGTAACGCTCATCTAAGCTAAAAGCGGGCATTTGGTTGACTGGGTTATAAAGTAGGTTCGCACCTTTTGGAAGCTCTGCCATCACAATAGGGTGTGGGTAGGCATCTTTACCCAAACGGTTTTCTATAATCTCTTTGGCTTCCTCATGTGTATAGAGTTTTCCATCACGCAAAGCAATAGCTGCACATTTCCGTGTATGATCATCAGGTGTAGACCCTATACCACCAAAGCAAAAAACGACGCTATTGGGTTGAGAGGTTATAAATTTGATACTTTTCACAATGAGTGCTGGGTCATCTTCTATGGTAAATGAGCCAGTGAGTTTGTAGCCTTTGTCTGTCAATGCTTTAGTAACAAAGTCAAAGTGTGCATCTTTTCTGCGTCTGTTGAGTATTTCTGTACCTATAATAAGTGTGAAAAAGTTTAGGGTAGTTGTCATGGGGGAATTATAGCTAAATAAGGTAAGATTATAGTCTGTTACTTCTGTACACAAAATGAGTTATTTACTAAAATTTATGTTTTAAATCTAGAGAGAAAAGAGGTATTTAGATAAACTATAAGTTGTAAAAAGCCAAACTTGTAGTAATACAAGGACGGAAAACTGCAGGTCTTTTAAAAAAGATGGCTGTATTGCACAAAAATAGAATACATACATTTGTGCGATCATAGAGCTATTTTATCTTCCTTAGTTTTAAATCAATCATAATATTTCTTTAAAATATCTTATATCCAAACTATAATTTAATAAGTGTAGCCAAGATTATGCTAAATACGTATACTTTTATAAATCTATTTATAAAATATGATGCTTTATGTATTATATGAAAGCTCTATATTTAGGGGTATCTATACATTATTAGAAATAATATGTGTATAATAGTTACATATTTAAAAATATATAAAAATAAATTTGTTTTTTATTGTATGTTTATCTTAACTTCCTGATATTCTGACTTTACATCACAAGTTATTAAAAGGAAAATTACATGAAAAACAACTTATTAGCCCCGCTTACTATGCTTATATCTTTAAGTTCAATAGCTTTTGCCAATATAGAAGGTGGTAAAAATGTCAAGAGTGCTGTTCCCATAACAGTCAATGAAACAGTAACACTATTTCCTACACATCCCACTATCTACAA
>JAKIUE010000082.1 GCA_021647715.1 Sulfurovum sp. | reverse complement strand
CCGTTTTTATAGAGTAATTCAAAAGTGACATCTATGAGTGATTGTTCTATTTTATTCATATATGGGATTAGTCCTTTTAACTATTTTTGGGATAATACCTAAATAGGATAAAAAGAGTCTTAATTATCTACCTATGCACTCAAAGAGTACCCCACCTTACTATGAGATAAAAGTGGCAATTCAGGAAGAAGCTTACGCAGTGAATAGACCAAAGTACGTAATGCAGAGTCTGCGATATAGTCATTTTCCCATATAGAAAGCGTCAGTGTGTCATAGTCTACAGTGTTATTGATATTTGATGCCAACAAGTCTATGAGTATGGTTTGTTTTGCATTTAGCTGTACAGGAACGTCCTCAAAAAAGAGTACTTTTTCTGGTTTTGAATAGACAAAACCTTTACCAATATCAACCATCTCTATATTTTCTTCAAAAATCTCTTCTTCTATTTTCTCTTTTTGAAGCAAAAATCTTTTGTGTGCCAGTTGCAAGGCCATTTCTACATCTTGAGAAGAGAAAGGTTTGGCTATGAAACCATAAGGAGAGAGCTCTAGTACTTCTTGAAAGGTTTCTGTATCACTATGTGCTGTGATGAAGATAATAGGCACATTACGAGATCTCAGTATCTCACGTGAGAGCTGTATACCATCCATAGAACCTTTGATGTTAATGTCCATGAGTATCATCTCATAGTTTTTGGTTTTTATATGGGCTAAGGCATCTTTGGCATTGTCATAACAATCTACACATTCTAAATTGTATTGACCCAATATATCTTTTAAGTAGCGTTGTGTGATTGCCTCATCTTCTATGATGAGTACGCTTTGTGGTAATTCTGTCATTCTTTTTCCTTTGCATCAAAATATACTTGTATTTGTGTCCCATGTTCTACTTTTATCTCTAACTTTCCACCTGGAAGTGACTTAGCCAAATCCTCTATAAGTGTCATACCTAGTGACTGATACTCTTTTTCAGGATTTAACCCTACGCCTTCATCTTTGACGCTTAAAACACAGCGTCGTCCCAAGTACTTTAGTGACACGTCTATTTTGCCATTGCCAGCACTGTAGGCATGTTCTATGGCATTACTGACTGCTTCATTGACTATGAGTCCTAGGTTGATACTGTCATTGACACCCAGTGTCATATAGTCTATATCTGCGAGTATGGTATGTTGTGTTACCTTCTGTAAACTGTCAACTATCTCTGTAAGATAGGTATGCATATCTACTTCTTCAAACGAAGCACCACTATAGAGATTTTCATGCACAAAGCTCATCGCTTTTATACGATCTACATGTGCTTGAAACATCTTTTTATACTTGGGGTCATCTACTCTAAATGACTGTGTCTCCAAGAGTCCCATCATCACTTGCATGTTGTTTTTAGTACGGTGGTGGACATCTTTAAAAAGTAGTTTATTTCTTTCAAACGCAGCGTTAAGTTGTTTTTCATACTCTGCACGTTCTTTTTCTATCATATAGATAATAAAAGAAAATGCCAAATACGCACCAAATATTTGAAATAAAAGTGCATTATCATATAAAGGGACGATAACCCCTACCAAAGAAAGTGCCAAGAGAACAAAAAGTGAAAATGAGATGATGGCTGTCCAGACAAGCCCTTGTTTTTTTCCTAAAAAGAAAAAAGAAATAACAGGAAACATAGAAAACCAAAAAAGAGAAAACGCTGCATTTTTATCTTCTACTACCAAAGAAAGTAATAAAAATATAGCAAAAAGTGCCAAAATAAGATTGGTCGTGACAGTAAGTCCAATAAAACGAGGAAACAAAGCATAGACTGCAAAAATCAAAACAAGTATAAAGAGTTCTATGTATTGCATCGTCTCATATCCATACTCTACACTCTCATAATAATCATACACCATAGCAAGAATAGGAAGATACACAATAAGAGACAACATGACAGCTTTGAGTCTTTCTCTACTACCCTCAGGGAAATATTTACCTTTAAGTAAGTCTGCTTCGAATGTCATTTACGCCCTTTAGAAATATGAATAGAATATATTATAAAATATATTTTAACCAATTACTTCTTCAAATACCCCATAGCTGTAGCGATAATATCATCATCATCTTTAGAATTTGACTTTAAAACAACCCTATCTTTACTTTCCTCTCTAAACTCTATAAAGACCTTTTCCCCATAAGAAGAGACTTTAGAGATACCCTTTTCACGTGCCAAGACTTTCATGACTATGACATCTATAAACTGTCTGGTAATAGTATCTAGCTTCCCAAACCTATCTGCTATTTCGGCTTCTATCTCATACACTTCACCTGTAGACTCACAAAGTGATAACCTACGATAAAGCTCAAGTCTGAGCCTGTCTTCTTCTATGAGTTCTTCATTGAGATAGGCATCAATAGAGAGTTTCATGTCTATGTTATGTGCTACTTCTTTGTCTTGACCACTGAGTTCTTTAATCGCGTCTTCTAGCATACGCAAGTAAAGACTATATCCTATCTGCTTAATATGCCCAGACTGTGCCTCTCCGATAATATTTCCCCCTCCACGTATCTCTAAGTCATGGAAAGCCAATACTGCTCCACTCCCTAAGTTTGAATGAGATTCAAGTGCCAGTAAACGACGCTTGGCATTATCTGTAAGACGTTCTTTATCTGTCACCATAAAGTAACAGTACCCTTCTTTTCCTCCACGTCCTACACGACCACGTAACTGGTGCAAATCTGCTATACCAAAGTTATCTGCCCCATCGACTATCATGGTGTTGGCATGTGGCATATGTATACCAGATTCCACGATAGAGGTGGAGAGTAGTACATCATACTCACCATCTTCAAACTTCATCATCTCATCTTCTGTCTCTTTTGCTGAAATTTTGGAGTGCAGTACAGCTATGCGAAGTTTAGGGAGTATCTCTAAAAGTACTTTTCTCTTCTCTTCAATACCAGCGATAGAATTAAAGACATAAAATACTTGCCCTCCTCTACGTATTTCACGCATGATGGCCTCTTTTATGACCTTGTCATCATAAGACTTTACAAAGGTTCTTACCCCTTGTCGTTCCGTAGGAGGTGTGAGAATTTCAGAAAAACTTTTCACATCAGACATCGCAAGATTTAAACTTCTTGGGATGGGTGTGGCAGACATAGAAAGCAGATGCACATCAATAGCTATCTCTTTAAGTGTCTCTTTTTGTTTTACCCCAAACTTATGTTCTTCATCTATGATAACAAGGGCTAGATTTTTAAACTTGGCTTTCAGTAAAGCATGTGTACCTACAACCACATCTATCGTCCCCTCAGCTAAGCCTAGCAATGTTGCATTTTTCTCTTTGGTTGTTGAAAACCTGTCTAATTTTGCTACACTAATGCCATGATTATAAAAACGCTCTTTAAGACTTTTAAAATGTTGTGAAGAGAGTAAGGTAGTAGGAGCTATCATCATCGCTTGATAGCCATTTTTTACCGATACGAACATCCCATTCATCGCTACCTCTGTTTTACCAAAACCAACGTCAGCAGAGAGGAGTCTATCCATCATCTTGCCAGAACTCATATCATCAAGCATATCATTAATGGCACGCTCTTGGTCTTCGGTGTGCACAAACCCAGCTTCAGACATAAAAATGGCATGCTCTTCCATATTGCGTTTAAGTTTGATACCTTTTTTTAGATGTCTTTGAGCCGAAAGGTTTATAATTTGAGATGCGATAGCAAAAAGTTTTTCTTTTACCTTGGCTTTTAGCTTTTTAAAACTTGCTTTACCCATACGGTCAAGTATAGGTAATGAGCCACCTTCTGCTACGTAACGGTCTATGACTTCTAGGTTAGAAACAGGTATAAGCAAGGCATCTTCATTTTGATAATGCATGAGTACAAACTCAGAAAGGGAGCCAAGTATCTCACGCTTTTCAATGCCCTTAAATATCCCCACACCATAATTTTCATGCACCACATAATCACCAGGTTTGAGTTCATCTAATATAATAGACGCTTTTTTAACGCGTTTACGCTTGATGGGTTTATTTAAAGAGAGTATGAGCCTATTTAAACCTACAATATTGACAATCCCCTCTTGATATATAAATTCTATATTTTCAAATGAGTCTAACTCTGAACCTCTTACGATACTTTCATTTTTTGCAAGTATGGTTATCTGTTTATCTTTGTGTGACTCTAAAAGTTTGTTAGCATGTACTACTTCTAAATCTCGGTATTTTGTCCCTTCAGGTACAGAGGGAAGTAAAAATGATTTACGTTCCACCAAAGGTTCTATGAGGTCATAAATTTCTTTCAGTTCATCATCTAAGTTTGATGCCCATACCCCTGAAAACTGTTCTAAGGCACTCTGTCCTAAATCATCTAAATGCCATAAACCCAAAGAGTCTATGTCTTTTACAAAAGTATCGTATACACTACGTTCTGTTCTATTTTTTAAGGCTTCATGCTGTGCTTTATCTAGTGCTAAAAAGGCCGGACCAAAAGTTAAAGACTCCAGCTCTTCACTTTCACGTTTTTGTGTGTTTTCATCGTAGTACTGGATGCTTTCTACTTCTTCATCAAACAGTGATACGCGGTAAGGCTTGTCTGCATCTATGGGATAGATGTCTATGATGTCACCTCTAAAAGAAACCTCACCTCTCCCCGCTGCGATATCTGTAAAATGGTAACCCCAATGATACAAGGTATCTTTGAGCTCTACTAACTTAAGCGTCTGGCTAAACTCTATGCTTTGCACATTAAACAGATCTGGCTTAGGAAAAGGTATAAGTAGCGTCCGAAGAGGAGAGATAATAACTTTCTTTTTCTTACTTTTATAAAACCCTGCCAACGTAATAAAAAATGTCTGTACATCTTCATCATAAGTACGTAAATCTTCACCCACTCCTACACGTAAATCAGGTAAAACAAATGTGTCAAAACCTAACAACACTGACACATCTCGTATCTGTACTGCTTCTTTATCGTCCTTACAAATGAGAAGTTTAGGTTCTTTTAGCGTTTCTAGGTATTCATAGATATTACTTTGATACATTATTTTCCATTTTCTTTAAATATTCCTCTACAACATAAAATGAGCCAAAAACCAAATATTTTTCGTCTTTGTTTATTTTATTTTCAAAATAACTATACTCTAACCCTACTTTTTCTAACGCTTTTTCTATCTCTTTCAATGTCGTGGCTCTTTGAGATTCTATAGCTATAATTTCAACACGTTTCACTTTAGGCTTTAACACCCTTAACACTTCCTCATAATCCTTATCATCCAAAGAATTATAAATAAGCACTACTTTGTCATCTAAAGCTTTTTCTATGGCGGAAGCTGCCAAAGGATTATGTCCTACATCTATACGAATATGAGGTGTTAAGGCATAAAAACGTCCGAAGAGTTCTAAAGATTTTAAGTCGTTGATATCATATTTTATATTTAAAATATCCAATGCCTGTAAGGCTACAGAAGCATTGTCTATAAGATAATTACCCCAGCCTTTTTGTTTGGCAATTTCTTGTAATTCGTAGGGGTCGACCCATGTGTCGACCCTTTTTCTATCATTCCTATTTGGGCAGACACATAGGTCTGCCCCTACATCATTTGCTATCTTTTTCGAAATCTCAATCACCTCATCATAAGGCTGTGGTGCTAGTAATACTTGCTTTTGAATACTTCGTATCTTTGTACCTGCTATCTCTTCTATCGTCTCACCCAAAAAAGCTTGATGATCTATGCCAATTGGTGTAATAATACTGAGCTCCTTATCACAGACATTGGTCGCATCAAACTCTCCACCAAGCCCAGCTTCGAGTACCATTAAGTCACAGTTTTCAAAAACAACAAATGCTAGAAGTGTAGTATATTCAAAATAACTAAGTGCATCTGACATCTTTTCACCTAAGATAGAAAAAAGTCTTTGATGGTTACTTTCTAAAACTTCATCGGAACACTCTTTGCCATCTAGCCAAATACGTTCATTAAATTTTAATATATGAGGAGAGCTGAAATGCCCTGTACTTAGCCCACTATGATGTGCTAAATGCGCTACTATTCTTCCTGTCGAACCTTTACCATTTGTACCCACTACATGTATGGTTGTAGGACGTATTATATGGGGTTTTAGTAGCTCATAGGCATTATGTACGCGTTTATGGTCTATCTCTTTGTAGTAGAGGGGTTTATCTTCTAAAAAATGTTCAAATTTTTTCATTAATTCTGCTCTTTGAGCATCCCTTTTGCACTCACAAATGCCAAAAATTCATCTAATGCTTTTTCTAAACCTTTTCGTATAGCCTCTGTTCTAAGCGTTGAAGACGTCAAGGATGAGGCTTGTATATCGGACTCTACTACACTCACAATAGTCTTAGATGTTTTACCTTCTTTATTGAGCATATTAAAATGTACACGGATATAGGCTCTATATCGCGTTACATATCCATCTTTATAGGATAAGGGTACATATGAACTACCAGTGTATGCGATGTAAATCTTACTTTTTGCCTCTTCTTTTGAAGTAACTCTACTTTTAAAACGAGTATAAATCATACGATTCATCTCATCTTTAATAAATGGTGCATTTTCTGGCTCTATTTTATCTACATTCACTTCTACATATACAGTATCTTCAAACATATTTTTTATCATATGGGCAGATGGCTTATAGCCGCAGGCACTAAGAATTAATAATAAAAAACTAGTAATGAAGAAGGTAAATAAGCTTTTTTTTAAAAAGTTTTTATCATGTTGTTTCATCTATTCTATCCTTCAATTTCTAATTTCTAATTTTTCATCTTTAATTTAATTAGGTTTCACTGCGAGGTTCACTAGTTTTCCTGGTACAACTATCTCTTTTACGATAGTCATACCCTCTAACCATTTCGCTCCTGCATTTTTAGCTTCAATTAAAATTTCATCATTACTTGCACCTGGACTCATCTCTATCTCTTCACGCTTCTTTCCACCAATCATCACCATGTACAAGATAGTATCTTGCACAAACACTTCCTCTTTTACTTCAAGTACAGCTCCCATGTTTTTTCTTTCAAACAAGAGTTCCGAAAGTTCCGTAGTCACATGAGGGATAATAGGCTCTAAGAGATTCAGCATAATATACATCCCCTCTGTCCACACATCCCCATTATCTTGTTTGTCCAACGCATTTAAGGCTTCCATACACGCAGCGATAAGTGTATTAAACGCAAAAGTTTTTTCATACACATCAGATGATTTTTGTAATGCCTCATAAACTTTCACGCGTGCAAGTTTAGACGCTTTACTCAATGTTGATTGGTCAATATCTGGTAAGGTATTACTCGTCACTTTCTCTTTTCTATCATAGAGTTTTTTAATGAACCTAAACGCACCTTCAACTGCAGAGTCATTCCACTCTAGCTCTTTGGCTGGAGGTGCAGCAAAAAGGGTAAAAAGACGTGCTGTATCTGCTCCATACTTCTCTACCAGTGCATCTGGATCTACAGTATTGCCTTTAGACTTAGACATCTTTGCCCCATCCATAAGTACCATACCTTGTGTAAGTAGATTCTCAAAAGGCTCATCTATGTCATGGTAGCCAAGGTCACGAAGTACTTTGGTAAAGAAACGCGCATATAGTAGGTGCAAGATAGCATGTTCTATCCCCCCTATGTACTGGTCAACTCCCAGCCAATAATTCGCTTCTTCTTTATCTATGCCTATCTCTTCCCACTTCTTAGGATTGGTTGCATATCTAAACTGATACCAGCTTGACTGTACAAAAGTATCTAGTGTATCTGTCTCACGAATGGCTGCTTTACCACACTGTGGACAACTACAGTTTTTCCAAGTAGGGTGATTTTCCAGTGGATTCCCCTCACCCGTAATCTCTACATCTTCAGGGAGTGCAATGGGTAGATTTTCTATCTTCTCTGGTACAAGCCCACACTCATCACAATGTACAAAAGGAATAGGTGCACCCCAGTAACGCTGACGAGAGATTCCCCAATTTCTTAACTTGTAATTGGTAGTACCTTTACCCAAATTATTTTCTTCGAAATG
>JAKIUE010000081.1 GCA_021647715.1 Sulfurovum sp. | reverse complement strand
ATAAGTCTAGATTTTATAGGCGATACTCTTACAAATTTCAATAATGCTCTACTCATATTAACCTACCTTCTTCTGAACAGAACCTTTATGGCCCCTAAATGTTCTAGTCGGTGCAAATTCACCCAGTTTGTAACCTACATGGTTTTCAGTGATAAATACTGGTACAAACTGTCTACCATTATGTACATTGATAGTTAAACCAATAAACTCAGGGAAAATCACAGATCTTCTTGACCAAGTTTTAATTGGTTTTTTATCGCTTGCATCTTTTGCAGCTAATACTTTTTTCATAAGGTGACCATCGATAAACGGCCCTTTTTTAGTTGATCTTGCCATATCTTAGCCCCTTCCTGTTTTTTTCTTAGTAATAATTAACTTATCACTAGCTTTTTTCTTACGGGTTTTAAACCCTTTAGCTGGTGTACCCCATGGAGATACTGGATGACGACCTGAGTTCGTTTTACCTTCACCACCACCATGAGGGTGATCGATTGGGTTCATCGCAGATCCTCTAGTTTGTGGTCTAATACCAAGATGTCTTGAACGTCCTGCTTTACCTATAACGATATTTGAGAAATCTTCATTTCCTACTGTACCAATAGTTGCTAGACACTCACCAAGAATATATCTCATCTCTGAAGATGGAAGTCTAAGTGAAACATACTTACCATCTCTACCCATGATTTGTGCATAACCGCCCGCTGAACGTGCGATTTGACCACCATGACCAGGGCTCATTTCAATGTTATGTACCAAGGTACCAACTGGGATGCTTTTCAGTTTCATAGTGTTACCAGTTTTAATATCAAGGCCAGATTCTGCTGACATGATTTTATCACCTACTTTAAGACCTTTTGGTTGAATAATATATCTTCTGTCACCATCTACATATTTGATAAGACAAATTCTACAGTTTCTATATGGGTCATACTCGATTGTTGCAACAGTACCTTCGATATTCATTTTATTTCTTTTGAAGTCGATGATTCTGTATAATTTTTTAGCACCTGATTCTCTGTGACGAGAAGTGATTCTACCGTTACTGTTTCTACCTGCAGATCTTGGAAGATTTTTAAGTAGAGATCTAACACTTGGTTTAGCAGTGATATCACCACTGTCAAGGTTAGTCATATAACGACGTGAAGGTGTGGTTGGTTTATATGTTTTAATTGCCATCTTCTATCCTTATACCGCTAAGCTTTCGATTTTAGCATCTGCAGGAAGCTTGACATAAAACTTTTTAGTGTCAGGTCTTTTTCCTTCGATACCTTTAAATCTTTTCACTTTTCCGTTTACTCTCATTGAGTTTACTCTAAGTGGATTAATCCCGAAGAACTCTCTAAACACTTCTTTAAGACCATTTTTAGTCATTCTAGGAGTGGTTTGAACTACGATGACACCATCTTCTTGAAGAGCCAAACTCTTCTCTGTATACATAATTGCTTTAATATCTGTAATATCTGCCATATTAAGCCTCTTTTATCAATTTATCAAATACTGCTTTTTCAATCACCATTGAGTGATATGCAGCAGCAAGGTAAGCGTTAAGCTCATTTGGTTCAATAAGGTATGCATTCTGAAGGTTTCTAAATGCTAAGAATGTCTTATCATCTATCATCTCTTTTACCACAAGTACATCTCTTTGTTTTAAGCCGTTCACAAATGCCATAGCATCTTTTGTTTTACCAGATTCAATTGCAATAGAATCGATTACTAAAAGTTTACCATTTGCTGCCATTTCGGCTACTGCGTGGTAAAGTGCAAGCTTCTTTTGTTTTTTGTTTACTTTTTGATCATAGTTTCTATTTGTACTAGGACCAAATGCAACACCACCACCTACAAATATAGGAGATCTTATAGAACCTGCTCTTGCGCGTCCTCCACCTTTTTGAGCCCATGGTTTTTTACCACCACCACTAACTTCAGATCTAGTTTTAGTCTTTGCAGTGTTAGCTCTAAGCCCCGCAGCATACGCTTTACAATAAAGGTAAAGGTTATGTGGGTGTACTTCTAAAAACGCTTTTGGAAGGTCTGTTGTTTTAATTACTGTTGTTTTCATTACTTCACTATCCTTACTAACCCTCTAGCCCCATTGTGACCAGGAATTGAACCTTTTAATACTAAAATACCATTCTCAGCATCAAACGAAAGTACATCATTTTTAACTGTAGTCATTTGCGTACCATAATGTCCAGGCATTTTTTTACCTTTTTGTACACGACCAGGCCACTCAGCATTACCGATAGAACCAATACGTCTACCAAATCTATGCCCGTGAGAAGCAGGTCCTCCACCAAATCCATGACGCTTCATACCACCAGCAAAACCTCTACCTTTAGTTTCTAAAGATGTTTTCACCAATGTAGTCTCTGAAAGTACTGCTGTACTTAAATCACCAGACTCTGTACCTTCTGCTACTTCAATTGTCATAAATTTATTAAACTCTTTTGATACACCAAACTTAGTCTGTTGACCTTCGATGCTCTTATTAAGCTTTTTACTTGAGTTATATGCCACAAGTGCTTTTCCGTCTTCTTTCACTTCACAAACTTTCGTTTCAATGACTTTAAGAAGGGTAACTGGAACACTTGGGACATCAACAGTTCTGCTCATGCCAATTTTTTCTATTATAAATTCCATCTCTACTCCTACTTGTCCATTGATCTTATTTCAACTTCGATTTCAGGTGCTAGATCCAACTTCATAAGTGAATCAATAGTATCTGAAGTAGCCGAAACGATGTCGATCATTCTTCCGTGAATTCTAATCTCAAACTGCTCACGTGCTTTTTTGTTAACGTGTGGAGATTTAAGAACCGTATAACGCTTAAATTTAGTTGGCATTGGAATTGGCCCTCTAATTTCTGCACCTGTACGCTTAACTGCATCAACGATAGCAGCAACTGATCTGTCTAACACTCTATGATCATAAGCTTTAAGCTTTAATCTAATTTTTTCCATTTTTTACCTTTAAAAGAACTCGTCAGCAGGGCAAAGCCAAGGTGCCTAAACACAGGGCAAGTACAGTTAATGTAGCCCTCTAACATATATATTAGGAACGCGAATTATATCCAAAGTTTTTGAAAGCAACAATAGATTTTAATCAAAAACTGCTAGAATGTTTAAAAATATTTCCTTTTAAAAAGGAAGGATATGCATGGATTTACTAGAATACTATCACAGTCAACTTCCAAAAAGCGAAAACTTTATTCCTAGGAAATGCCAACTTCTTGAAAATGTTGACATAAACCTACATGGGGTTCGAGGTTCTGGTAAGACATCCATTGTTTTGGATTTTATAGCACAAACAGAGCATACTGATGTCCTTTACATTGATTTTGATGACCCCAATCTCATATTTGGCACCATAGAACCACTTGCCTTACAGCGTTACATAGATATGCATTCTATTAAGGTGCTTATTTTAGATCATTATGCAGCAAATCTACTCTCATTACTTCCTAGCGTAACCCAACTTATTGTGGTGAGCAGGATGCCTCTTATGCAAAGCAGTCTTATGAGTATTGAGTTATTTCCATTAGATTATGAAGAATTCCTTGCTTTTGAAAATATGTCTATGCATACACAAGGCTTTAACCATTTTTTACGCTCAGGTACATTACCCCTTCTTGCACGATCACAAAAAACAAGCATACTGACGATGAAATCTTTTTTCCAAAGTTCTTTTACACCTCAAGAACAAAAATTACTTCTCATTTTGGCACGTCACCACACCAAGCATCTTACAATCCATCAGATTTATACGTTTGCAAAAGAACAATTTAAAGTATCAAAAGATTGGCTCTATAAAGCCATTAAGCTATTTAAAGATGAAAAACTCATACTTTTTATAGATGATAGATATGAGAAATCTGGGAAAAAGATGTTACTTTTTGATTTTGCCTTTGCAAAGTTTTTAACCATCGGTCAGCCATTTATTTTACAGTTTGACACTATGGTAGCACTTGCTCTTATGAAACATGATATTGAAATACAAACATTAGGGATACATGGGTATGTAACTAAAAAAAATGAGCTTATTATTCCTGCACCTTTTGAAAGTGAAGAGAGCCTTTGGGTGAAGTCACAAAAGAAATTTTCACTCTATAAGAAGTATGGCATTACTAGAATAACCATCGTCACGGTAACCAATAGTTATCATTACAACATAGAAAAATTACATTTTGAAGCCTTGCCTTTTGATGAGTGGTCGGTGATTAATAATGAAGAAAATTAAGAGAGTAACACCCCTTCCAGATACCTGCGGCACCCAGTGTCAAAAGGTGGGCTGCTATGTTCCCATCCTGACCCGTTGTCTTTTAATACCGTCGCACAGGTCTAAAAGAGGCAAAAGAATCATAACCTAAAAGAGCTTATACGCGATTAAATTTAGTCTCTTTTAAAAACGATAAGCTATAATTCCACACCTTAACAATAATACGACCAAGTCGTAGGAGCCTACTACTGAAGTAAACTCGGTGTTAACGTAGCTTTATTGAAATTTATTCAAAAAGCGTCTTTTTAATGATTGAGAGGTGTCCGAGTGGTCGAAGGTGCAGACCTGGAACGTCTGTGTGGGGTAACTCACCGAGGGTTCGAATCCCTTCCTCTCAGCCATATTTTAAACTCACTCCCTTAATTATCTATTCAATACACTATTAAACGTAATTATTTTATAGTATACTACTGACATTAATTATCAAAGGTTACTTCCATAATGAAAAAATTAACTTTTTTACTCTCTATCTTTATCCTATTTTTATTAAGCGCTTGTTCTACTCCTGAATTTTCAAATGTATTTGGGGAAAAAGTAAAAAAGTCATATTTTACAGGGGGTGGTCTTCGCTCTGAGCTTATCATGAGTGATGATACGGGTCGTAATGGACTACTTAAACAATATGGATATGATGGTAAATTAACATCCACTACTCAAATGAAAGCTGGCGTAAAGCATGGTATAGAAACTTTCTATGATAATCATGGTCGAGTATTAAGAAAAACGATTTATAAAAGAAATAGACGTCATGGCGTAGCAGTGGTTTATTATCCAAATGGTGATCCTTTGGCTAAAATTTCTTTTGCTAATGGTGTCAAACATGGTAAAGCTATCAAGTACAATAAAGATGGCAGTATTCATACTCAAGCCATGTTCAAGAGTGGAAGACAAATTGATTAACTTGTAATGGGCTTTTTACCACACTATACACATATAGTTAACCCTAAACTTAAACATATATACCTCTCTATTGATGATAAAGGAAACCTTATCATCAAATCTCCTAAAGTATCTCAAAAGAAAATAGAACAACTACTCCTTAAAAAGGCATCTTGGATTAATAAATCTAGAGAAAAAGTACAACAAAAAAAAGGAAAAACAGTTGACTTTACTCAAAAAAGTGAACTTTATTTTCTAGGAGAGAGTCATCCTTTTTATCTTAATGAACATACAAAAAAAAGGACTGAGCTTCATTTTGATGGAGATGTGTTTAGATTAAATTATCATCACTATGATGAAAAATTATTTCTTAAAAAAATTGACCTCTTTTATAAAAAAGAAGCCCAGACCTATATCACTCCTCTACTAAACAAATGGTCCGATAAAATGAATTTACCCGTCAATACACTCTCCTTTAGGAAAACCAAACGTCAATGGGGAAGTTGTTCTGCTAAAAATGATATAAGTATTAACACCATGGTGATGAAACTTCCTCTAAAGGTCATTGAATACATTGTCGTACATGAGCTAGCACATGTCAAACATAAACATCATCAAAAAGCTTTTTGGTCGCTGGTAGAAGAGTATTTACCTGACTACAAAACATCTGTCAAAGAATTAAAAAACTATACTACGTAAGGATACCTATGGACTATTACCTTTTAGCTTTCATGCTCATCATACTTATAGGCTCTGTACTTGTCTATATCTACTATTTAAAAGAGAAGAAAGAGCAGCTTGACAGTATCAAAAGAGGGGTCTGTCCTAAGTGTAAAAAAACAACCATTGAGCTCTCTGACCAACGTTCAGGTGGATGCTCAGGGCCAAAAATACTCTCTTTTGAATGTCTAGAGTGTGGCTACAGTAATAGTTTTGCGGTGCAAAACAATAATACTTGTGGCTAGGTGGTTGTCGTTAAGCTTTATCATGCTATAAAAGAGACAACTATATTTTAAGGCATTACATGAACTTTGGCACATCCTCTCTAGATTTTTCTATACAAGCATACCAAGAAGGTGTCAACCCACCTGTCACGAAACCTAATCCTGCTTTTTTAACAGATATCACCGAACAAGGTATGCGTGATTTATTTGATAGATTCTATATGGGTTTATTTGAAAGTCCTATAAAATATCTTTTCCCCTTAGACAAGGAAGAGATGAAAAAAGCAGGACAATTCTCAGCAGATTTTTTCATACAGATATGTGGAGGACCTCAATACTTTAACCAAAGTAAAGGTGCACCACAAATGCGAAAAAGACATGCCCCTTTTCGTATTACTCCTGAAGCAAGGCTACACTGGCTTGTCACATTTGAAGAGGCATTACAGCCTATTATCAACGAAAAGTTAAGTAGTGAAGAGAACATACAAAGTTTCTGGAACTATCTAAATGTTTTTTCACAATGGATGATTAATTCTAAGGATTAACCCTAACCTTTCATCACCGCATATTTTCCTGAACCCAAGAACATGATGCTAATAGCGGTCAACAAATAAAACATCGTTACTTCAACAGCCCATGCCCCATTGTCACCAACCTTTAAAAGATTGGCTACTTGAATCAAGTAAAAAGCAACCAACATATTAAACGCAATAATCCCTGCCCAAAATCTACTTTTCCATCCCAATATTAAAAATAAAGGCGCCAGTATCTCTCCTATATATACCCCATACGCTAACTCTTCTGGTAGTCCCTGTTTTACAATTAACCCTTTTATAAACGTAATACCATGTAATGCCTTATCTATACCATGGAAAAGCATCATCCCTCCAAGCATTATCCGTAAAATAAGTTTTCCTATGTCTTCTCTCATCTTTTTAATTGTCCTTTTTATTTTAATGATACCATTTCATTTTAAAAAAGCTATTTATGTTATAGTTTCTAAATAAATATGAGGACAACAGATGCAACCATTTGAAATAAAAAATACGCTCAGTATTCAAAAAGATATAAGGGCTGGTGAAAAGATAGTTATACACAATGATTTCGCCCAAGCAGAGATTTATCTACTGGGGGCGAACCTTACACATTTTCAGCCTAAAGATGAAGAAAAAGTTATTTTTGATGGAAAAGAGAGCTATATAATCCCATCCAAAAGTGCACACTTTGGTATACCTATATGCTGGCCTTGGTTTGGGCCACACCCTACAGATAAAGACAAAGCCCAACATGGGTTTGCAAGAAATAAGCTTTGGAATATCATAGAAACTAAAACACTCTCCACAGGAGAAACCCTCATAGCACTACAACTCACTGAAGATAAAGATACCTTGAGTGTATTCCCTCATAGTTTTGAACTCACCCTTACCTTTACCATCGGTAAAACCCTAACTATGTCACTCACTACACACAACACTTCAAACAAACAAATGTCTATAACTCAAGCACTACATAGCTACTTCTATATTAGCCATACTGACGATATATACATAGAAGGCTTAGAAAACATCTCCTATCTAGACCAATTGGATAAGCACACGAAAAAGAATTCTTCTGGTTCTATAGATACAAAAGAAGCACTTGATCGTATCTATATAAATACAGATGAGATATGTACGATTAATGATCCTTTACTTAAACGAAAAATTATCATTGAAAAAGAGCATAGTCATACTACTGTAGTATGGAATCCAGGAGAAAATAACAGTTTACATGACATAGGAAACAAGAAATATCATCAGTTTGTATGTATAGAGACTGCAAATGTGAGAGAAGATACGGTTATCTTACATCCGAAAGCGTCTTATAGTATTAAACAAATGATTAATTGTGAAAGGTTAGATAAATAGATGGCCGGGAGAGGGG
>JAKIUE010000080.1 GCA_021647715.1 Sulfurovum sp. | reverse complement strand
TGATGAGAGTTCTGATGTGATATCTATAAGCTATGGTATACGCAATGTGGTAGACCGTGTAGAAGCACTACAAGAGTTCAACCGTGCCTTGAAACCTGGGGGTTTGGTAGTGATACTAGAGTTCACCAAACAAGAACGCCAAGGCATCATAGATAAAGTAGTAGACTTCGGTATGAAAAATATACTCCCTCGTATAGGTGGTTTTATCTCTAAAAATTACGAAGCGTACAAGTACTTGCCAGACTCTATAGAAGAGTTCTTGACTACTGAAATGTTATCCAAAGAACTGGTAGAAGCGGGTTTTGAGATGAAGTATACGAAGAGCTTTTCTATGGGTATATCTACGCTTTTGGTGGCACAGAAGAGGTAATGTATATTGGGTTTTTATATAATAAGAGTAGATATAAATGCTCAAAAGAAATCTTCTTATTGTATTTCACTAGAAGAGTATAAAAATATACACCTAGAATTAAAAAGTTTTTAGGGATAAATACAGCCAACTAAGAAAAGTTGGCTTAACCAATCGTGGGAAATACAAAATATAAGCCACAAGAGAATTATAGCATAAAAATCTAATAAAAAGTAATCAATAAGTCAATCAGCTTCGGTAGTGTGTTTTCAGATGACAACACCATGAATTTGGGGTATAATTATCGTAATGATTTCAAAGGTAAGATATGGAACTGGTATATCTAGAAAAGTATAAAAATATCTAACCAAGCACTACACACAAGGAACAAGCATGTCACAAAATATGATGAGCGTTAGCTCGCTGAACACCAAGATAAAATCACTCCTAGAAGCTACCTTTATGCATACACTCGTAGAAGGAGAAGTGGCTTCGGTGACGTATCATACTTCTGGGCATCTCTACTTTAGTATCAAAGATGACAAGAGTAGCATCAAGTGTGTGATGTGGCGTTCCTCTGTGGCTCGGATGAAGTTTCGTATAGAAAAGGGTATGCATATTGTGGTAGAGGGGTCTGTGTCTGTCTATACACCTCGTGGGGAGTATCAGTTTCAGACGGTGCGTATAGAGCCTGCTGGGCAAGGGGCATTGGCTTTGGCATTTGAGCAGCTCAAAAAGAAGCTCAAAGAGAAAGGCTACTTTTTGGCTGAACATAAAAAACCTTTGCCCGAAATACCAAAGCGTATAGCCCTAGTCACAGCCAAAGAGTCTGCTGCTCTGCATGATATGCTCAAAATCATAGAAAAAAGATGGCGATTTTTAGAGGTGACTATAGTAGATACCTTGGTGCAAGGAGAGAGTGCCGCTGCACAGATAGCACGAAGTTTAGCCTACGCAGATAGCCTTGGGGTAGATGTGGTCGTGGTAGGACGAGGAGGGGGCTCTGCAGAGGATCTGTGGGCATTTAACGAAGAGGTAGTAGCTGATGCCTTGTTTGCTATGCAGACACCTGTGGTGAGTGCAGTAGGGCATGAGGTAGATACGCTTATCTCTGACTTCGTAGCAGACTTGCGTGCACCAACTCCCAGTGCTGCTATGGAGATGATACTGCCTGATATGAATGAGATACTTTATACTTTAGATGATATAGAAGAGCGTTATAAACAGCTTATGAATGGACTACTCTATGATAAACTGCAAAAGCTCACCCATCAAGAAGAGATGATACAGCGTCTATCTCCTACACAAAGATTAAGACAATTAGAAGAGTCTTTTGATGCAATGAAAAAGCAGTTTGGTCAAGTACTAGACTATAAACTAGAACAATTCGTACAACAGCCCATAAAATTAGCAGAACAACTTAGACAAAATATGCATTTTGCTTTACAAAAAAAAGAGCAGAGACTTCAATCACTTTATCAAAATATATTACTCAATGACCCTAAAAAGCAAACAAAAGAAGGATGGGCACAAGTAACACACAATGGTAAAAAAATAGTATTGAAAGATTTAAAAGTAGAAGATATGTTAAGATTGACAGATGTAGATACTACGATTGAAGCAAAAGTAGTATCTGTATAAAGAGAGTTAAGCCTATGTGTTTTGCCTTCACGGGTCGCTTTGCTCCACCGTTTCGGTTTCAAACCTATAAACGACAAACTATTGTCGTTTATTTACGGTTCTTGCCTACGTGGCTCCGCATACGCTATGACCACTTCGGTTTCGAGACTAAAAAAGTGAAACTGTTCACTTTTTTTTTACGGGTTTGTCTGCATGGCTACATTCACTGCGTTCATTCCGACCATTTCGGTTCCGACCCCATAAAAGGTTTCTGCCTACACGGGTCGCTTTGCTCCACCGCTTCGGTTTCGAACCTATAAATGACAAACTATTGTCGTTTATTTACGGTTCTCACATCATACCTGGCATGCCTCCTCCCATTGGAGGCATATCTGGTGCTTTCTCTTCAGGAATATCAGAAACTGTAGCTTCTGTGGTAAGAAGTAATGAAGCTACTGAAGTTGCATTTTGGAGTGCAACACGTGCTACTTTAAGAGGATCAATAATCCCTGCTTTTATCATGTCTACATACTCTCCTGTGGCTGCATTAAACCCAAGGTTAGAATCTGTTGAATTTGCTATTTTATCTGCAACAACCCCAGCATCAAACCCAGCATTTTGTGCAATTTGTTTCATAGGCGCATAGATGGCACGTAATATAATTTCCGCACCTACGGCTTCATCTTCTTTAAGATCAAGTTTAACGGCTTTACTCGCTTTCACAAGTGCAGCACCACCACCGATAACGATACCTTCATCCACAGCAGCTTTCGTAGCAGAAAGTGCGTCATCTACTCTGTCTTTTTTCTCTTTCATTTCAGTCTCTGTTGCTGCACCTACTTTTATGACAGCTACACCACCAGAGAGTTTTGCGAGACGTTCTTGCAGTTTTTCTTTATCATATTCACTAGAAGTAGACTCAATTTGTGTTTTTATCTCACTTACACGAGATGCAACAGCATTTTTGTCACCCTTACCATCAACAATGACTGTATTGTCTTTATCTATGACAACACGTCCTGCTTGACCCAGATCTTCAAGTGTGACTTTTTCTAAAGTAAGTCCAAGCTCTTCAGTAATGAGTGTTGCTCCTGTTAAGATAGCAATGTCTTTTAGCATCTCTTTTTTTCTATCACCAAAGCCTGGGGCTTTGACAGCAGTGATGTTTAGTACACCTTTGAGTTTATTGAGTACTAAAGTCGAAAGTGCTTCTCCTTCTATATCATCTGCGATGATTAAAAGAGGTCTACCACTTTGCTGAACTTGCTCTAGCATTGGTACTAGGTCTTTTAATGAAGCTATTTTCCCATCTGTTAAAAGGATGATTGGAGATTCTAATTCGCACGTCATTTTTTCTGTATTTGTTACAAAATAAGGAGAGATGTATCCTCTATCAAACTGCATGCCTTCAACGACTTCTAAGTCATCATCAATACCTTTTGCTTCTTCAACAGTAATGACACCATCTTTACCTACTTTTTCCATCGCTTCTGCGATAAGATTGCCTATAGTATCGTCAGAGTTTGCAGAGATGGTAGCAACTTGCGCTATCTCTTTTTTGTCTTTAACTTCTTTAGAGATTTTTTTAAGTTCTTCTATAATGGCAGCACTTGCTTTGTCCATACCACGCTTTACCTCTATAGGGTTAGCACCTGCTGTTATGTTTCTAAGACCTTCTTTAAAGATAGAGTGTGCCAGAACCGTAGCTGTTGTAGTACCATCACCTGCTTCATCTGCTGTGTTTGATGCTACTTCTTTAACGAGTTGTGCACCCATATTTTCTAAAGTGTCTTTAAGTTCTATCTCTCGTGCGACAGAGACACCATCTTTTGTGATATGTGGTGCTCCATATGATTTTTGTATAAGCACATTTCGACCTCTAGGGCCCATAGTTACTTTTACTGCGTCAGTGAGTTTAGTCACACCTTCAAAAAGTCCAGATCTTGCTTTGTCTGAAAAATGTATTTCTTTTGCCATATGTAATCCTTTCTTATTTAATTAAACCTAAAACTTCTTCACTTTTTAAAATGAGATACTCTGCACCCTCAATAGTGATTTCCATACCTGTATAGTTAGCAAAAACAACTGTATCATCTTTTTTGATACCATCCTCTTTTGCATCAGGCCCTACTGCAATTACTTTTCCCTCAAGAGGTTTCTCTTTTGCTGTGTCTGGTATATATAACCCAGAAGCAGTTTGGTTTGACTGTTCTTCACGTAGAACAAGTAGTCTGTCTTTTAATGGTTCAAATGCCATAGTACACTCCTTAATTTTATTAATTTTTTTCTAATCGCATTCTAGTCATTTTTTTAAAAAATGTCAATAAGTTACTTGAAAATATTTAATTAATATGAGTCAATATGACTAAACTATAGAAATATATATGAAATTTGCACTCTTTTTATTTATTTTATTAAAACTATTGACTACTATAAGGTATCTTTAGCTAAAATTCCGTCTCTTCATAATAAGTCAAGGTAGCTCAGCTGGTTAGAGCGCTGGTCTCATAAGCCGGAGGTCGAGGGTTCGAGTCCCTCTCTTGACACCACTTCCCATATAACACAATTCAATAAGTTTTTATTACAATAATAAATTTAATATAACTTATTTTAGTTTTGAAATATTTAATCTTAAAAAATATAAAAGTATGTTATTCTTATGCATTATGTATGATAGATACATTAAAATTTCAACCAAAAAACAAGGGGTTTTATTATGATAAAAAAAATGGCAATGGTACTTTTCTGTACAGTTCTAGGAACTACAGCACATGCTGAGATTTCAACAAGTGAGACATTTATAGGTATAGAACTTGCATCAACAGAAGTGCAAGGTGAGCAACCAATTTCTACAAGTGATGGTGTATCATATGGTGTGCGTATTGGTGCACAAAATGAAGAATGGAGAACGATTATAGGTTTGAACCATTACGATAAAGACGAATATGCCGTAGAAAAATTGTACCTTTCTGTGGATTACTTAATTATGAATTATGATGCTTTTGAAGAATTTACAATTGAGCCTTATGTAGGAGTTAAATTTGGATATGCAAACTACGAGCAAGGACCTAAAGATGAAAGTGGCATGATTTATGGTGCACAATTAGGTCTCATTGTAAATGTTATGGAACGATTTGATGTAGACTTAGGGTATAGATATGTATTATCAAGTGCAGATGCTTTTGATCACGAAAGTGATTTTCTTTTAGGTTTACATTACCACTTTTAAGAAGGATATAGAAAATGAATAAAAAATATATACATGCTCTTTTTTTTACTTTAGTATTGATCCTATCTGCTTGTGGAAGTAATGAAAAAGAAGATGGGACAACATCTATTATAGGAGCATCTAGTGTATCTGGTAGTATAGATACTTCTATAAAAAACTTTAAGACAGACACGAGCAATGGTAACTTTTCAACTGAAATTACACTTTCGAGTGCCTATGCAAACTCTGTTGTAAGTAAATTAAATAGCATAGATGTTGTATTGAACAGTTGTCCTCTTGTAGCTGGATCACTGTCTGTGACACCAAGTTCTGTGCAATTAGATGGAGTAAATTCTTCTAAAAATATACTAGTAAAAGGTACATTGAAAGATCCTAATTGTAAACCAACTTCCTATCAAGTTAAAGGGACTAATACACTTGAGAAAGATGGTAAAACAACCACTGAACCATTTGCGACAAAGGTTGTAAATATACCCTCCGCATTACTAGAAAATGAGGATGTTGTAAATCTTAAACTTGAAGTCTTAGATAAAAGAGTAGATATCAATGAATCAGATGTCAATAAATCAATAAGATTACGAATTACACAAGGAATTATAGGAAGTAAAGGTAAAGAAGTGAAAATAACTTCGACTATTACTCCGGGAAAATTCTTAGCTACATCTGCAACAAGTGATGATGCTGGTGATGTAGAGTTTATCTATACTGCACCAAGTACAATGGAAGATAAAGAGATGAGTGTGAAATTTTGTCTTGTAGAAGATAGCACTATTTGCGATACGGCAAAGATTTTTTTAAGCACAACTGCCATTGTTCCTCCTGTTGAGGTGATAGATGATATTAACTATTTCATTACTTTTGTGCCTCAAGGTGGTGGTTACAACTTAAGTTTAAATGCTAGAAATAATGCCATTGTAACGCTTATAGACAAAGATACAAAAGCACCAATAGCAAATAGCAGTATAGAAAGTATTACCGTGACTTCTAAGGATCCAAGTGTTCTTAAGCTTACCCCAGAAGGTGGGGGAACACCTATAAGTAGTATCTCATATCCTTATGGTAGAAATGCAGTTTTAACACTGATGACTGCAGATAAAGTAAATTCTGGTTTAGCTCCAGTAGAAGTTGTTGTAAAATATAAAAATAAAAACGGGAAAATACAAACAAGAGGACAACTATTTTCTATAGCGGTCATTTCTGGTGAAGCAACAGCATTTTCTATTAACAGTGCTGGGGTAGCGTATAATGCTGCCACTAAACAATTTGAACATAAGTTTATTGTACAGGCAACCGATGCAAGTTCAAACCCTATCAGTAGTACTGGCGTGATTAACGTAAGTGCTATGGCTAGTTTTGCCAAAGATAGTGCAGGTAGAGAGATCTTGTATGGACGTTTGTCAGAATATAGAGGTCTTCCAAAAGTAACGGTTGATTTAACCCCTGAAGGTGATAGTGCTAGATTAACCTTAGGGGGTATTTCACCTTTGAATACATCAACTATTAAAGAACACCGTGCTTTTGTTGCTGTATTCGGAGGAGTCGATACCTATGAAGCAAATGGTAAATGGAATATCAACAAGGGTTCTATGTCTGGCAATACATTATTGCTAAGTAATAACTATGCAGGCGGAGCCTATAGTGGACTCGGTATGGCTGTTGGATATAACTTTAGAGATAAGTTTTGTACAAGTGCTTATCAAGAAGCTGTGATAGTTATAGACTCTACAGATGGTACTTACAAACTTGATGAGAAGGGACAAGCTGTTGTTACTATTAAGCATGATGCCTACATGATAGGGAAAAGAGTGATGCTTATGGTAAATATGACAGGGCTTAATCCTCAAACGGGTGAAGTAAAACGAAGTGGTGAGGTCCTTCCTGTAACGTTATCTCATATAGAAGGGTTAGATGGATATAGCTTCAGTATACCTAAAGGTGTGACAAATTATAGGATAATACACAAAGGTACTATTTTAGCAGGTAGCGATAAACATACTTTGTATAACTCAACATTTGGATGTGGTGTTAAAACATCTGGTGGTATAACAGGTATTGCCTTGGTTGGGCAAAATGATCCTTCCTCATGTGATAATGGTGGTGCAGCATATTTAGCCTATGATGTAAATACATCTGGTGAAGCAGGTACTGTGAATCTTTCAGATTGTCAAGTAAATAATGAACCTGCATTTTAAAACTATAGTTTGTGAGAGTTAATTCTCACAAACGTATTTCTTCTTTTCAAAACTTTCCACTATAATCACATAAACATTTTAAAATTTAGGCAAAGCAGATGATAGACTTAAAATACCTCCAAAATAATTTTGATGAAGCCTCTACCAAGCTTCAAAAAAAAGGTGTAGATACAGCTACACTGAAAAAACTACAAACACTCTTTACTGCACTCAAAGAGGCAAATGCCACATTAGAAGCGATGAAAGCAGAGCAGAACAGTATGTCTAAGCTCTTTGGAGTGTATAAACGTGAAGGCAAAGATATTACTGAACTCAAGGCAAAGGTAGATGCCAATAAAGAAGCGATGGTACCTGTGCAAGAGAAAGCACGCGAAGCCCAAGAGGAATTAAATGCGGTAGCCCTAGCGATACCTAATTTCCCTGATGACTCTGTGCCAGAGGGTGCAGATGAGGATGATAATGTAGAGCTTCGTAAGGTGCTTGAACCTAAAGAGTTTACATTTACACCCAAAGAACACTGGGAACTTTCTGAGATAAATGGCTGGATAGACTTTGAACGTGGGGTAAAGCTTGCTAAGAGTCGTTTTGCTATTCTTAAAGGTGAGGCTTCACGTTTAGAGAGGGCTTTAATTAATTTCTTTTTAGATACGAATCGTGAAAAAGGTTTTGTAGAGTACTCTGTGCCATTTATCAATAATGCTACCATGCTTCAAGGTACAGGACAGTTGCCTAAATTTGGGGATGATTTGTTTAAGATAGAAGATGAAGATCTGTATCTTATCCCTACAGCAGAAGT